>VEQU01000001.1 GCA_018883075.1 Mycobacterium sp. | reverse complement strand
GTACCGGAGGGCCCGCCGTACCCGTACGGCTATCCACCCGGCCCGTATCCCGGCAACTACCCGCCTCCCCCGCCGGCCTACGGGCAGTACCCCGTGCCCCTCCCGCCGCGCAACGGTCTCGGCACGGCTGCCCTGTTGGTGGGCATCGTGGCGCTGGTCGGATCGTTCTCCATCGCCGGCGGGATCATCCTGGGTATCGGCGCGGTGGTACTCGGGTTCGCGGGGCGGGCGCGAGCCAAGCGCGGAGAGGCGACCAATGGCGGCGTGGCAACGGCCGGGATCGTCATCGGCGTCATCTCGATCATCGCGGGCCTGGTCTTCATCGCGTTCTGGGTCGGCTTGTTCAACCAGATGGGCGCCGGTGACTACTTCGACTGTCTGCAGGAAGCCGGTCAGGACAAAGCCAAGGTCCAGATGTGCTCCGATCAGTTCCGCGAATCCGTCGAGGACCGTTTCACGGTGACCCGAACACCGACGCCGTAGGGATTACCTCGCCGGGAAGTGCTTGACGATGCCTTCCTGGACCACCGTGGCCACCACCTGCCCCATCGTGTTGAAGAAGTGCCCCATTCCCAGACCGCGGGACTCGGCCGCGACGGGTGAGGCGGTGGAATACAGGACCCAATCGGAGAAGTCGACGGGCCGGTGGAACCACACCGAGTGATTGATGGTGACCGCGAAGATGCGGTCCCACCCCCAGGACAATCCATGGGTGGTGATGATCGAATCCAGGACGGTGGTGTCCGACGAATACACCATCGCCGCGTCGTGCAGCACGGGATCCTGCGGCATCTGCCCGTCCGCCTTGAGCCAGACCCGGTTGTGGTCCAGCCGGGCGCCCTTGTCGCGCATCACCCAGGCCGGATCGTTGGTGTACCGCCACTGGATGGGCCGTAGCGCCGTCACGAAAGCCGGGACCACAGTCTCGTAACCCACCAGAAGCTCGTCGATGGTCGGCAGCGTGTGCGGTTCGGGAACGTCAGGCATGTCGAAGTCGTGCTCCAGGCCCGTGCCGCCGGACAGGTAGGACACCAGCGCGGTGGCCAGCAGGGTGCCGTTCTGGACCGCGTCGACCCTGCGGTTGGCGAACCGGCGTTCGTCACGCAATCGCACCACGTGGAATTCGATGTCGGCCGACGGATCTCCGCCGGCGATGAAGTGCACCGACAGAGCGCTCGGCGGCAGCGGGGTGACCAGGGTGCGGCCGGCCGCGACGAATGCCTGCGCCATGAGCTGGCCGCCGAAGGTGCGGACGGGATTCTTTCGCGGGTGGCGGCCAGTGAAGACGTCGTCCCCGAGCGAGGACAGCTGCAGGATGGACAGCAGTTCGTCGAGGTCTGATCTCACCTGCCCCTCAGCTCTCCCTCGCGCACCCGCTAGTGATCGTCCTCCCCGATCCGGTGGACGTGAATCAGGTTGGTCGAGCCTACTGTGCCCGGTGGGGCGCCGGCGACGATCACCACGAGGTCACCGCGCCGGTACCGGCCCATCGCCAAAAGGGCGTGGTCGACCTGCCGAATCATGTCATCAGTGGTGTCGGCGTGCGGAACGATAAAGGTCTCCGTACCCCACGTCAGGGCCAGTTGGCTGCGCACCTTGGCTTCGGTCACAAAGGCCAGCAGAGGCAGCGGACTGTGCAGGCGTGCGAGCCGGCGAACCGTGTCGCCCGAGGAGGTGAACGCCACCAACGCCTTGGCGTCCAGTCTCTCCCCGATATCGCGGGCGGCGTAGGAGATCACGCCACGTTTGGTGCGGGGCACGTGACTCAACGGCGGAGCGGCTGTCGATTCCTGTTCGACGCGCGCGATGATGCGGGCCATCGTGCGAACCGCCTCGAGCGGATAGTCACCGACCGACGTCTCCCCGGAAAGCATCACCGCGTCGGTGCCGTCGAGCACCGCGTTGGCGACATCGGAGGCCTCGGCGCGGGTAGGCCGGGAATTCTGGATCATCGACTCCAGCATCTGGGTCGCCACGATCACCGGCTTGGCGGCTTCACGTGCGATCTGGATGGCGCGCTTCTGAACCAGTGGTACCTCTTCGAGGGGAAGTTCCACCCCCAGGTCGCCCCGGGCGACCATGACGGCGTCGAACGCGAGAATGATGGCCTCAAGATCGTCGACGGCCTCGGGTTTCTCCAGCTTGGCGATCACCGGCACCCGCCGGCCCACCCGATCCATCACCGCATGGACCAGTTCGGCGTCCGCCGGCGACCGCACGAATGACAGCGCGATCATGTCCACCCCGAGGGCCAGTGCGAATTCCAGATCCGCAATGTCCTTGTCGGACAACGCCGGAACGGACACCGCCATCCCGGGAACCGACAGCCCCTTGTTGTTGCTCACCGGGCCGCCCTCGGTGACGGTACAGACCACGTCGTCGCCGTCGACATGCTCGACGACGAGAGCGACCTTGCCGTCGTCAACAAGCAATCGGTCGCCCGGGCGGGCGTCATTCGCCAACTTTTTGTACGTGGTGGAAACCCTGTCGTGGGATCCCGCGCAGTCCTGCACGGTGATCCGCACGGTTTCCCCTGCCGTCCAGATGGTCTCTGCCTCAGAGAACCGGCCGAGACGGATTTTCGGACCCTGCAGGTCGGCGAGGATTCCGACGGCACGGCCGGTGGCATCGGATGCTCGTCGGACGCGCAGATAGGCCTGCTCGTGATCGGAGTGGTCGCCGTGGCTGAAGTTCAGCCGGGCCACGTCCATCCCCGCTTCGACCAGCGCCCGGACCATCTCATCGGTCCCGGTCGCTGGACCGAGAGTGCAAACGATCTTGCCTCGCCGCGTCACGACCCCCGAGCATAGTCGGATGATGAGGCCGGCCGCCGCGCCAGCACGGCCGGACCTTAGGGCCCGATCGTGGTGGGCACGAGCGGGAACCACGCCATGTTGCGCAGGACGGTCCACGCGAGCGCGGTCGCGGCGACCACCACCACGGCGGCGACGGTGAGGACAGGTTTGCCGCGGCGCCTCCGCCACATCCACCAGATCGCGAGCAGCGGGAGACCGGCAAGTAAGTACAGGTTGTCGACCGCCGCTGCGGACAGGTCGCCGTGCAGAAGGTCGTGCGTCATGCGCAGACCGCCGCACCCCGGGCAGTACCAGCCGGTCATGAGGCGGAAGGGGCACGGCGGGAACGGTGAGCCCGATCGGTGCGGGTCCACCAGGCCCACGTAGGCCAGTGCGCCCAGGCCCAATGCAGCCGCCCCCAGTCCGCCGTAGCGCCGGGTGCGTCTGGTCTCGGACTCAGGTGCCATCGCGCAGCGGGCGGCCCTGGGGGTCGCGGACCTTGCCGGTGAGGATGAGAACCGCGTCGACTATCCCCCAGACGACGGGCACGATAAATCCGAAGCCGCAGGTGACGATGCCGAACACCAGGCCGCCGATCAGCTGGGCGATACCGAAGCTCGTCTGTCCCAGGTACACCCGGCCGATGCCGAGGATCCCGACCAGGCCCAGCAACTGGAGCAGTCCTGCGACCACCTTGGATTTGTCCGACAGCGCTTCGCCGGTGAATGGATCGCGCCCGTACGGCGCCATGGGGTCGGCGTAGTACTGGGGCGGGTGGACCGGCGGCGGGTACGGGCCCGGCGGCGGGTACTGCCCGGGCGGCGGGTAGTACGGGGGCGGTTGGGGCGGCAGGGCCTCCGAGCCTCCGATCGGGGGTTCGGTCATGGCTTCAGCATGCCAGAGCGGGCCTGCGGCGGCCCGGGCTCAGTCGCCGCTGCGGACGCCCCAGAGCAGGCGGCGCATCGTGGCACCGAATCCTGGGGTCTTTTCCCTGGCCGGCTCCCCGGCGGTTTCCTCGGCGAGGTCCGCGCCCACGCCGTCAGCCGCCGCGCTGTCATCCACCGCGTCATCGACCACCGCGTCATCGACCACCGCGTCGTCATCCACCGGGCCGCCGACCACCACGTCATCGACCACATCGTCATCGACCACATCGGGTTCGAATGCCTCGGCCTCGGACGCCTGCTCCTCGCCGTCTGGGGCCGACTCGCAGACCACGACTGTGTCGGCCTCCGGTGCACCCGAATCGATCACCACGGGACCCGAATCCTCCGCGGGAGTCTCAGGCTCGGACTCAGCACCAGCCTCGGCCTCAGCGACGAGAGCCTCGTCGACGGCTTCTGCGAGTTCGTCCTCGAGCTCGGCTTCGACTTCCATCTCCTCGGCCTCGACCGCGGCAACGAAGTCCGCCTCCTCTGCCGCGGACTCGCCGGGTGCGCGGCTGTCGCCGACCGCTGCGGCGTCGTCGGGTTCATGTTCGCCGGCCACCGTGGCTGCGGCCACGATGCCGCTGGCCTTTGCCGCCGCCACCAGTTCCTCGACGAACTCCTCGGCCGGCGACTCCTCATCGGACTCGACGGCCGATTTGCCCCGCAGTGTCGCCGGGTCCTCGCGACCCTTGGGTGCCAGCAGGATGTACACCACGGCGCCGATGAAGACGAACGTGGCTGTGAAGACGTTGATCCGGATGCCGGCGATCTGCGTCGCGGTGTCGTCGCGCAACAGCTCGACCCAGAATCGTCCGACGCAGTAGGCCGCCACATACAGGGCGAACAGACGGCCATGGCCGATCCGGTACCGGCGGTCAACCCAGATCAGCAAGACGAAGACCGCGAGGTTCCACAGCATTTCGTACAGGAAGGTCGGATGGACGACAGCGGCCACCTGGCCGGTGGAGACACCGTCGAGGGAATGCACATCGACCATTCCGGACGGGTCTCGCCGGTAGAAGATCTCCATACCCCACGGCACGGTGGTCTCCCGGCCGTAGAGCTCCTGGTTGAAATAGTTGCCCAGCCGACCGATGGCCTGAGCGAGCACGATTCCAGGGGCCACGGCGTCACCGAAAGCGGGCAGTGGGATCCCACGCCGGCGGCAGGCGATCCACGCACCCACCCCGCCCAGCGCGACGGCGCCCCAGATGCCGAGGCCACCCTCCCATATGCGTAGCGCGGCAGCCGGTCCCGCGCCTCCCTCGCCGAAATAGGTTCGCCAGTCGGTGATCAGGTGATAGAGCCGGCCTCCGATGAGTCCGAATGGGACCGCCCACAGGGCGATGTCGTAGATCACGCCGCGCTCCCCGCCGCGGGCGACCCACCGGCGGTCACCGATCACCAGAGCCGCGATGATCCCGGCGATGATGCACAGCGCATAGGCGCGGATGGGCACCGGCCCGAGGTACCAGACGCCCTGGGCGGGACTCGGGAAGTAGGCGAGCACCGTCGTTGTCACGTGGGAACCTTTTCTCGAACTCCGGCGGCCAGTTCGCCCGTGAGCGTCCGCACCGCCGGCACTCCCCCTGCCAGCGCCGACACCAGTGCTGAGCCCACGATCACGCCATCGGCGAAGTGCGCGATCTCGGCGGCCTGCTCGCGTGACCGAACACCCAGGCCGACACCGACCGGGATATCGGAGATCTCCTTGATCCGGCGCACCAGCTCAGGCGCGGCCGACGACACCGCGTCCCGCGCCCCGGTCACGCCCATAGTCGACGCGGCGTAGACGAATCCGCGGGAAGCATCGACGGTGCGCGCGAGCCGCTCCGGGGTCGACGACGGCGCCACCAGGAAAATCCGATCGAGGTCGTGGCGCTCCGCAGCTGCAAGCCACTCGTCTGCTTCGTCGGGGATCAGGTCGGGGGTGATCATCCCCAGGCCACCCGCTGAGGCCAGATCGCGGGCGAAGGAGTCGACGCCGTAGTGCAGCACCGGATTCCAGTAGGTCATCACCACTGCGTTACCGCCCGCCGCGCTGATCGCCTCCACAGCACGAAGCGTGTCTTTGACTCTGACACCGGACTGCAATGCGGCCTCGGTGGCGGTGGCGATCACCGGGCCGTCCATACCGGGATCGGAGTAGGGAACGCCGACCTCGATGATGTCGCACTCCGCGCTCATCGCCACCATGGCATCGACGGAGGTGGGGACATCGGGATAGCCGGTCGGCAGGTAGCCGATGAGTGCAGCGCGGTCCTCGGCATCGCACGCGGCGAAAACCGGGCCCAGCCTGCCGGGTGGGCTGTGCTGGACGGTCATGAGGCCTCGGGCCCCGATCGGTCCAGAAGTCCGAACCAGCGCGCCGCGGTCTCGACGTCTTTGTCCCCGCGGCCCGAGAGGTTGATCAGGATGATCCCCTCGGGCCCCAGTTCGCGGGCCAGTTGCACCGAACCCGCAATCGCGTGGGCGGTCTCGATGGCGGGGATGATCCCCTCCAGCTGACACAGCAGCCGGAACGCATCCATCGCCTGGGTGTCGGTGATCGGCCGGTATTCCGTGCGGCCGAGTTCTTTGAGGAAGGCATGCTCAGGGCCCACGCCGGGGTAGTCCAACCCCGCTGAGATCGAATGCGATTCGATGGTTTGCCCGTCGGCGTCCTGCAGCAGATACGAGTACGAACCCTGGAACGCCCCGGGCGATCCGCCACTGAATGTAGCGGCGTGCCGTCCGGTTTCGACGCCGTCGCCGGCGGCCTCGAACCCGACCAGACGCACACCCGGGTCGTCGATGAAGGCGTGGAAGATGCCGATGGCATTGGATCCGCCGCCCACGCACGCGGTCACCGCATCGGGCAGCCGCCCGGCCTGGGCCAGCATCTGCGCACGGGCCTCCATACCGATGACTCGCTGGAAGTCGCGGACCATCATCGGGAAGGGGTGCGGTCCCGCCGCGGTGCCGAAGCAGTAGTACGTGCGGTCGGCGTTGGTGACCCAGTCGCGGAACGCATCGTTGATCGCGTCCTTCAGCGTGCGCGAACCGGACTGCACCGCAACCACGTGCGCCCCGAGCAACCGCATCCGCGCGACGTTCAGTGCCTGGCGGGCGGTGTCGACCGCACCCATGTAGATGACACACTCCAGGCCCAGCAGCGCGCAGGCGGTGGCTGTTGCCACACCGTGCTGGCCGGCACCGGTCTCGGCGATGACGCGGGTCTTGCCCATCTGCCGGGCTAGCAGCGCCTGGCCCAGCACATTGTTGATCTTGTGTGACCCGGTGTGGTTGAGGTCCTCGCGCTTGAGGAAGATGCGTGCGCCACCGGCGTAGGTGCTGAGCCGGGTCGCCTCGTACATCGGTGATGGCCGGCCGGCGTAATGGGTCTGCAGGCGGTCGAGTTCGTCGAGAAACGTCTGATCCGTGCGGGCCTTCTCGTACGCGGCGGTCACCTCTTCGATCACCGCCATCAGCGCTTCGGGTACGTAACGGCCGCCGAAGACGCCAAAGTGGCCGCGAGCATCCGGGTCGTGAGCGGTGGGCTCAGCGATCGCGGCACTGGTGCGCGGAAGGCTGTCCGCGCCGCGCGATTGGATGTCGGTCATCGGGGCTTCTCTCGAGCCGTCCGCTCAGCGGACCGGCTTCGGGCACGACGGGTGCGCGCCGGCGGTTACCAGATCGGCCACCGCGCTGCGAGGGTCGCCGCTGGTGACCAGTCCCTCCCCGACCAGCACGGCATCGGCGCCGGCACCGGCATAGGCCAGCAGATCCGCCGGCCCGCGGACGCCGGACTCGGCGATCCTGATGACGTTGGAGGGCAATCCGGGCGCGATCCGCGCGAAGCAGTCGCGGTCGACGTTGAGGGTCTTGAGGTCACGGGCGTTGACGCCGATCACCTTCGCGCCCGCCTGCAGGGCACGGTCGGCCTCCTCCTCGGTGTGGACCTCCACCAGGGCGGTCATGCCCAGTGACTCCGTGCGATCCAGCATCGATACCAGGGCGGGCTGATCCAGGGCGGCGACGATCAGCAACAGCATGTCGGCGCCGTGAGCGCGGGCCTCGTGGATCTGGTACGGCCGCACGATGAAGTCCTTGCGGAGGACGGGGATCGTCACCGCGGCGCGAACGGCGTCGAGGTCGGCGAGCGATCCGTGGAAACGCCGCTCTTCGGTGAGCACGCTGATCACCCGGGCGCCACCGTTCTGGTAGGCGCGGGCGAGTTCAGCCGGATCGGCGATGGGCGCAAGCTGACCGCGCGACGGGCTGGCGCGTTTCACCTCAGCGATGACGCCGACACCCGGGGCCCGCAGTGCGGCGAGGACATCACGCGGGGGCGGCGCCGCCTCAGCGGCCTCCTTCACTTTCGCCATGCTCAGGTTGGCCTCGCGGGCGGCAACGTCAGCGCAGACTCCCTCGAGGATGGAGTCGAGCACAGTTGCCGGAGTCATGACAGCCCCCTCTCCTCCTGCGCCTGCCGACGACCGCGTGGACGTTGCTGTGAGGGTAGCCGCCGGACACTCACCACCTGTCACCGACCCTCGGTGTCGGTAGGGTCGCGGCCCGCGTCGAGGGCATCCCATATTCCCCGCTCGGACATCCCCCGCTCGGACACCTGATCGGAACCGGCCGTGGCGCTCTGCTCGGATGCCGTCACCAAATACTTCTCCGGCGGGCGGGTGTGCGTACGGCCCGCACGCAGCAGTAGCACCGCCCCGAGCAGTGCGCACACGGCGGCTGCCAGCGTGATGGCCGCGCCAACGAGGTAGCGATCGCTGCCGACGAGATGCATGACGGGCACCTCGGCCAACGCCGCCGCGCGAGGCCCGACGTCTCGCATCATCATCAGAGAGGCGCCCAGATACCCGAGGGCGGCCGTCACGGCCGCCACCAGCACCGCCACCGCGCGCAACGCCCAGCCTCGCAGGGAAAGCGCGGCCAGGGCGGCGGCGAGGAGAAGCACCGCGAGCGGTAACAACGCGGTCGACCATGCTGCGCCGTCGATGGTGACGGTCCGCGGTTGACCGAGTCCGTCGAAGGACTGCACCGAGGCCCACGGCAGGCGGGAGGCCGCCCATAACGCGGCCGCCGCGATCACCAGGAGAACCTGCGCCGCACGGATCTGACTCATGGTGCGCGCAGCGTCTCGGCCGCGGCCACCGCGTTCAGTACCGCGCGAGCCTTATTGGTGGCCTCGGTGTACTCGTACGGTCCGTTGGAGTCGGCCACCACACCACCTCCGGCCTGAACGTAGGCGACACCGCCGCGCATGAGCGCGGTGCGGATAGCGATGGCAAAATCGGCGTTCCCGGCGAAATCGAGGTAGCCGACCACACCGCCGTACAGGCCGCGGCGGGTCATCTCGACCTCCTCGATAAGTTCCATCGCCCGTACTTTGGGGGCCCCCGACAAGGTGCCGGCCGGGAAGCACGCCGTGACTGCATCCAACGCGGTGCGACCCTCGGCGAGCAATCCGTGCACGGTCGACACCAGGTGCATCACATGGCTGTAGCGCTCGATGTGGCTGTAGTCCTCGACGCGGACCGTTCCGGGCACGCAGACACGGCCGAGGTCATTGCGACCGAGATCCACCAGCATCAGATGCTCGGCGCGCTCCTTCTCGTCGGAGAGCAACTCCTTCTCGAGAAGCTGGTCCTCTTCTTCGGTGTGGCCGCGCCACCGCGTCCCGGCGATCGGGTGCGTGGTGGCCCAGCCGTCCTGCACCGTGACGAGTGCCTCGGGGCTCGATCCGACGATGGACAGGGCTATCCCCCCGGTGCCGCCCGCCCCGGTGTAGTCGGGGATGTTCAGCAGATACATGTACGGGCTCGGGTTGGACACCCGCAGCATGCGGTAGACGTCGAGAGGGTCAGCGTCGGTGTCCATCTCGAAACGCTGTGACGGGACGACCTGGAAGGCCTCACCGGCCTCGATCTCCTTGACCAGCCGTTCCACCACCGCGCCGTACTCCTCGAGCGTGCGCTGTGAGCGGTAGCGCGGCTCCGGCCGGGCGAAGGTGGCCACCGTCGAGCCCAGCGGCTGTCCGAGCGCGTCCGTCATCACATCCAGCCGCGACACCGCGTCCTCGTACGCCTCATCGACGTGCTCGTCGGTGCCGTTCCAGTTGACCGCGTTGGCGATGAGGGTGATGGTTCCCTCGTGATGGTCGACCGCCGCCAGATCGGTGGCCAACATCAAGAGCAGGTCGGGCAGCCCGAGGTCGTCGCGCGCCAGTTCCGGCAACCGCTCGAGGCGTCGAACGAAGTCGTAGGCGAAGAAACCCACCATGCCGCCGGACAGCGGCGGCATGCCCGGCAGCGGACCCGTCGCGAGCAGTTCAATGGTCCGGTGCAGGACCTCGAGGGGATCGCCACCGGTGGGCGCCCCCGCCGGGGTAGCGCCCAGCCATACCGCCTGCCCGTCGCGCACGGTCAGCGCCGAGGGGGCGCCGGCGCCGATGAACGACCACCGCGACCAGGACCGGCCGTTCTCGGCCGATTCCAGCAGGAAGGTGCCCGGCCGGTTGGCCGCCAGCTTGCGGTAGGCGGACAGTGGGGTCTCGCTGTCTGCGAGCACTTTGCGGGTCACCGGGACCACGCGGTGCTCGGCGGCGAGCGCGCGGAACTCGTCGCGTGTGGTCGTGACGGCGAGGGCTTGCACGCGCTATATCCTCCCAGACCATACGCAGGGCTACCGCACAGCTTCTCCTGTTCGGTTTCTCCGATACGGTGGCACCCATGAAACGTGGTGACCGTGTACCCGACTTCGAACTGCCCGATCAGACAGGAACCATGCGATCGCTGGCCGGCCTGGTCGCGGGCGGCCCGATCGTGCTGTTCTTCTACCCCGCGGCGATGACGCCGGGGTGCACCAAGGAGGCCTGCCACTTCCGTGACCTGGCCGGCGAGTTCGCCGACGTGGGCGCCTCCCGCGTCGGCATCAGCACTGACACCGTGGACAAGCAGGCCCGTTTTTCCGACTCGCAGCGATTCGATTACCCGCTACTGTCGGACCGCGACGGCGCGGTCGCGGAGATGTTCGGGGTCAAGCGCGGCCTGCTCGGCAAGTTCCTGCCGGTCAAGCGCACCACATTCGTCATCGACTCCGACCGCACGGTGCTCGAGGTGATCTCCAGCGAGATCAACATGGACACCCACGCGGACAAGGCTCTTGAGGTGCTGCGCCGCGGACGGGCGTGACGATCGCCGGTCAGGGGCGTCACCGGGGGCAGGACTAGTGCGCCGCCGCATCCCAGGTGCGGCCGTACCCCACCGACACCTCCAGCGGCACGTCCAGCGGGTAGGCCCCACCCATCTTGTCGCGCACCAGCTTCTCGACGGCCTCGCGCTCGCCCGGCGCTACCTCGAAGAGCAGCTCGTCGTGAACCTGCAGCACCATGCGTGAGGCCAGGCCCGCTGCCGGAAGCGCCTCGTCCACACCGATCATCGCGACCTTGATGATGTCGGCGGCGCTGCCCTGGATGGGAGCGTTGAGCGCCGCCCGTTCGGCGGCCTCGCGCACCTGCCGGTTGGTGCTGTCCAGTTCCGGCAGATACCGGCGCCGCCCAAGGACCGTTGAGGTGTAGCCGTCCTTGCGCGCCTGTTCGACCACGTCGAGCAGATAGTCCCGGACCCCGCCGAACCGGGCGAAGTAGGCGTCCATCTGCTCTTTGGCCTCCTCGGTGGAGATCTTGAGCTGGGCGGCCAGCCCGTACGCGCTCAGTCCGTAGGCCAGCCCGTACGACATCGCCTTAACCCGGCGGCGCAGTTCTGGAGTCACCTCCTCGATCGGCACGCCGAATGCCCGCGATCCGACGAACGAGTGGAGGTCCTCGCCGGTCCGGAAGGCCTCGATGAGGCCTTCGTCCCGAGACAGATGCGCCATGATCCGCATCTCGATCTGGCTGTAGTCGGCCGTCATCAGTTCGGCGTAACCGTCACCGACGACGAATGCGTCGCGGATCCGGCGCCCGGCGTCGGTGCGGATCGGGATGTTCTGCAGGTTCGGCTCCGTAGACGACAGCCGGCCAGTCGCGGCGATGGTCTGGTTGAAGGTGGTGTGGATGCGTCCGTCCGGCGCCACCGACTTCAGCAGTCCGTCCACGGTGACCTTCAACCGGGTGGCGTCGCGGTGTGCCAGCAGGTGCTCGAGGAACGGATGCGCGGTCTTGTCGAACAGCGACTGCAGCGCGTCAGCATCCGTCGTGTATCCGGTCTTGGTCTTCTTGGTCTTCGGCATGCCGAGTTCGTCGAACAGCACCACCTGAAGCTGCTTGGGCGACCCGAGGTTGATCTGCTTGCCGATCACCGCATAGGCCGCCTCCGCGGCGTCTCGGATGTGGTCACCGAACTCGCTCTGCAACTCCTCCAGCTTCGGGACATCCACCGCGATGCCAACGGTCTCCATCCGGGCCAGCGACGCCTGCACAGGCAGTTCCATGTCGCCGAGCAGCGACGAGGAGTCGATCGCCGCGAGTTCCGCATCGAGCGCGTCGGCAAGGTCGGCGATCGCCCGCGCACGCAGAATCAGGGTCTGCACCGCCTGATCGTCGACGCCCTCGGTGTCGTCGAGAAGCGAAAGCTGCTGCTGCTCAGAGGTTTCGGCGCGAAGCTCACGCCGGAGGTAGCGCAGTGACAGGTCGTCGAGAGCGAAGCTCCGCTGCCCCGGCCGCACCAGATAAGCAGCGAGCGCGGTGTCGGACGTGACCCCGGCGAGCGTCGCGCCCCGGCCGGCGAGATCATGAGTGGCGATCTTGGCCTCATGCAATGCCTTCGGCGCATCCGCATCGCCCAGCCAGGCCTGCACAGCGGCCTCGTCCTCGGCGGTCAGGGTTGCGCTGTCGATGTAGGCGCCCTCGCCGTCGGCGGCGGCGATCGCCAGCGCGGTGGCGTCGCCGTCGTAGACCGCGTGGGTGCCCACCACCGCCAGTCCGCAGCGGCGCCCGTCGGCCGTGTGGGCGGCCAGCCAGGCCGCCACCGTGCCGGCCTCCAGTGCCCCGCCGCGGATCTCGAATCCCTCCTCGACCTCCGGTTCGACCGTGCTCAGGGTCTCGAACAGCCGGTCGCGCAGCACCCTGAACTCCAGGTCGTCGAACAGCCGGTGGATCTGGTCGCGGTCCCACGGCAGCAGTCGCAACGTGTCGGGCGTCTGCGCCAACGGCACGTCACGCACCAGGTGGGTGAGTTCGCGGTTGAGGACCACGCTGGAGAGGTTCTCCCGCAACGAGTCCCCGACCTTCCCTCGCACCGTCTCGACGTTGTCCACCAGTGCCTGCAGCGATCCGTATTCGACGATCCACTTGGCGGCGGTCTTCTCCCCCACGCCGGGGATTCCGGGCAGGTTGTCGCTCGGGTCGCCGCGCAGCGCCGCGAAATCGGGGTACTGCTCGGGTGTCAGACCGTACTTCTCGACGACCGCCTCCGGTGTGAAGCGCGTCAGTGTGCTGACGCCCTTGATCGGATACAGCACGGTGATGTTGGAGTTGACCAGTTGCAGCGAGTCGCGATCGCCGGTGACGACCAAGACTCGGTAACCCGACTGGTCGGCCTGGGTGGCCAGGGTGGCGATGATGTCGTCGGCTTCGAATCCCGGCTCTGCCAGCACCGTGATTCCCAGCGCGTTGAGCACTTCCTTGGTGATGTCAATCTGGCCGCGGAACTCGTCGGGGGTGGCACTGCGGGTGGCCTTGTACTCCGGGAAGCGTTCGGCACGGAAAGTCTGCCGAGAGACGTCGAACGCGGCCGCGATATGGGTGGGCGCCTCGTCACGCAGCAGGTTGATCAGCATCGCGGTGAACCCGTAGACCGCGTTGGTGGTCAGGCCGCTCTTGGTCTTGAAGTTCTCCGCCGGGAGCGCATAGAACGCCCGGAAGGCCAGCGAGTTGCCGTCCAGCAGCATCAGGGTCGGCTTCTCGCTCACGTGCCCACTCTAGGCACCGGTTAAGCTGGCCTGATGCCAGGTTCGACAGACGTCGCAGCCATCGAGGGCTGGTGGGGCTTCGACGAGCACGGTGCGCCCCATCTCCTTGGCGCCAAATGTCCGGCGTGCGGCACCTACGTCTTCCCGCCGCGGGCGAACAACTGCCCCAACCCGGCCTGCGAGGCCGACGATCTCGAGGTCGTCCCGCTGGCTCGGCGCGGCACGCTGTGGAGCTATACAGAGAATCGCTACCAGCCGCCGTCGCCCTACCCGCAGAGCGACGCCTTCGAGCCCTTCGCCGTCGCCGCGGTGCAGCTCGCCGACGAGGGGATCATCGTCCTGGGCAAGGTGGTGGAGGGGACGCTCGCCGCCGACCTCACGGTCGGCCAGCAGATGGAGTTGACGACGATGCCCCTCTACGTCGACGACGACGGTGTCGAGCACTCGGTGTACGCCTGGAAGGTTGCGTCATGACTGAACCGGTCTACATCCTCGGCGCGGGTATGCACCCGTGGGGCAAGTGGGGCCGCGACTTCACCGAATACGGCGTCGTCGCGGCGCGGGCGGCGCTGCGCGATGCCGGGCTGGACTGGCGGCAGATCCAATTGGTCGCCGGCGCGGACACCATCCGCAACGGCTACCCCGGCTTCGTCGCGGGCGCGACCTTCGCCCAGAAGCTGGGCTGGACCGGCATTCCGGTGTCCTCGAGCTACGCCGCATGCGCCTCTGGCTCTCAAGCTCTTCAGTCGGCGCGTGCGCAGATCATGGCCGGGCTGTGCGACGTGGCCCTGGTGATCGGCGCCGACACGACGCCGAAGGGATTCTTCGCGCCGGTCGGCGGTGAGCGCAAAGCCGACCCGGACTGGCAGCGCTTCCACCTCATCGGCGCCACCAACACCGTCTACTTCGCACTGCTTGCCCGCCGGCGGATGGACCTCTACGGGGCCACGCTGGAGGACTTCGCCGCGGTGAAGGTGAAGAATTCCCGACACGGCCTCAACAACCCGAACGCCCGGTACCGCAAGGAGAGTTCGGTCGACGACGTTCTGGCCAGCCCGGTGGTCTCCGACCCGCTGCGGCTACTGGACATCTGTGCAACCTCCGACGGGGCGGCGGCGCTGATCGTGGCGAGCAAGGCGTTCACCGAGCGCCACCTGGGCTCGACGGCCGGGGTGCCCTCGGTGCGCGCGGTGTCGTGCGCGACGCCGAACTACCCGCAGCACCTTCCCGAACTTCCCGACATCGCCACAGACTCCACCGCCGCCGTTGCAGCACCGGAGCGGGTGTTCAAGGACCACATCCTCGACACGGCGTACGCCGAAGCCGGGATCGGCCCGGAGGATCTCAGCCTCGCCGAGGTGTACGACCTGTCCACCGCGCTGGAACTCGACTGGTACGAGCATCTGGGACTGTGCCCCAAAGGTGAGGCCGAGCAGTTACTGCGCTCCGGGGCGACCGCGATCGGCGGCCGCATCCCGGTCAACGCCTCGGGCGGGCTGGCCTGTTTCGGGGAGGCGATCCCGGCCCAGGCCATCGCCCAGGTGTGCGAGCTCACCTGGCAACTGAAGGGTCAGGCCACCGGTCGGCAGGTCGAGGGCGCGACGGTGGGTGTCACCGCCAACCAGGGCCTGTTCGGCCACGGGTCCTCGGTGATCGTCGCCCGCTAGCCTGCTACCACTCGGGCGCGAGCAGCACGTCGGCTTCGAAGCAACTCTGCTCCCCGGTGTGACAGGCGGGCCCGGTCTGGTCGACTTCGAGCAGCACCGCATCGCCGTCGCAGTCCAGGCGTACGGAGTGGACATGCTGGGCATGCCCGGAGGTCTCGCCCTTGACCCAGTGCTGAGCCCGCGAGCGCGAGTAGTAGGTGGCCCGGCGGGTCGCGAGTGTGCGCGCCAGCGCCTCGTCGTCCATCCACGCCACCATGAGCACCCGCCCGGTGCCACGTTCCTGCGCCACCGCGGCGAACAGTCCGTCGGCATTGCGTTTGAGACGTGCCGCGACGGCGGGGTCGAGTGTGCTCATCTGACGCAGATCCCCTCCGCGGCCATGGCCGCCTTGACCTGTGGAATGGTCAACTCACCGAAATGGAAGACGCTGGCGGCCAGAACGGCGTCGGCTCCGGCGCGCACCGCCGGCGCGAAGTGTTCCAGCGCTCCGGCCCCTCCGCTGGCGATCACCGGGACGCGAACAGCATCGCGCACCGCCCGAAGCATCGCGAGATCGAACCCGGCCTTGGTGCCGTCGGCATCCATCGAGTTCAGCAGGATCTCTCCGACGCCAAGTTCGGCTCCCCGCCGCGCCCATTCGACCGCGTCGATTCCGGTGCCCTCCCGCCCGCCATGGGTGGTGACCTCCCACCCCGACGGTGTCGGCGCGCCTCCGGCGGGCACCGTCCGGGCGTCGACCGACAGCACGATGCACTGCGAGCCGAACTGCCGGGACAACTCGGCGAGCAGGTCGGGCCGCGCTATGGCGGCGGTGTTGACCGACACCTTGTCCGCACCCGCGCGCAGTAGCGAGTCGACGTCGGCCACTGACCGCACGCCGCCGCCGACGGTCAGCGGTATGAACACCTGCTCTGCGGTGCGGCGCACCACCTCCAGCATGGTGGCCCGGCCCGACGATGACGCCGTCACGTCGAGGAAGGTCAGTTCGTCGGCGCCCTGGGCGTCGTAGGCCGCGGCCAGTTCTACCGGATCCCCGGCGTCGCGCAGGTTCGCGAAGTTCACTCCCTTGACGACCCGGCCCGCATCGACGTCCAGGCAGGGGATCACCCGCACCGCGACGTCCATCAGCGGTAGTCCTCCGGGGAGCCGACGCTCGCGATGATCTCCATCAACTGCCCGTGTGCGCCCGGGGCGGCGGTCACCGTCGAACGCGTCTCGACGGTCCAGGGCTTGCCCTCGAGGTCGGTGACGACACCGCCGGCCGCGGTCACCAAGGCGACACCGGCGGCGTGATCCCACACCCGTCCGCCGTAACTGACTGCGGCGCCGAGTATTCCGGCGCTGACGTAGGCCATGTCGATCCCGGTCGAACCGTGCATCCGGATCTTCCCGCACACCCGGGTGAGTTCGGTGAAGATCGCAAGCCGGTACGGACCCGGGAAACGACCGCGTGAGTCGACGTTGAACGTGCCGATTCCGACGACCGAGTCGGATAGCCGGGCGGGCCGCAGTGGCGGGTGGGCGACGCCGTTGACGTAGACCGGGCCGCCGGCGATGGCGGTGTAGCGCTGGCCGGTGAAGGGCAACCAGGTCAGCCCGGCCACCGGTTCCCCGTCGCGGAGTAATCCGAGCAGCATGGCCGCCATCGGCGAACCGGCCGCGTAGTTGAAGGTGCCGTCGATCGGGTCGACCACCCACACCAACGGGGCATCGAGTTCGGCCCCACCGAACTCCTCACCGTGAACGCCGATTCCGGTGGCCGCCTCCAGTTCGGCGACGACCTGCCGCTCGATCGCCAGATCCACCTCGGTGGCGAAGTCATTTCCCTGCTTCTGCACTGCGGAGTCCGCGCGGTGGCCGTCGACGAACGGCGCGGCGGCCCGGTCCAGGATCGCCGCCGCCGTGGTAACCAGCGCCGCAAGGTCAGCCACGACCATCACTCACCGCGGCAAGTGCCTCGGGCAGGGTGAATCGCCGGGCATAGAGGGCCTTGCCGACGATGGCGCCCTCCACCCCGCTGCCGGTGAGCGTGGCGATGGCCCGCAGATCGTCGAGACTCGACACCCCGCCGGAGGCGATCACCGGGGCGTCGGTGCATTCGGCGACGCCCTCCAGCAGGTCGAGGTTCGGCCCGGTCAGGGTGCCGTCCTTGGTCACATCGGTGACGACGAACCGCGAGCATCCTTCGCTGTCGAGCCGCTCGAGCACCTGCCATAGATCCCCGCCGTCGGTCTCCCACCCTCGGCCGCGCAGCCGGTGCTCGCCGTCGACGATCTGCACATCGAGGCCGACGGCCACCCGGTCACCGAACTCGGCGATCGCACGGGCGCACCACCGCGGGTTTTCCAGCGCGGCGGTACCGATGTTGACCCGCGCGCATCCGGTCGCCAGCGCCGCACGCAGCGAGGCGTCGTCGCGGATGCCGCCGGATAGTTCGACCTTCACGTCCAGCGAACGCACCACCTCCGCCAGGAGTGCGGCGTTGCTGCCCCGCCCGAACGCCGCGTCAAGATCCACCAGATGGATCCACTCGGCGCCGTCACGCTGCCAGGTGAGCGCCGCCTCCAGCGCTGAGCCGTACTCGGTCTCACTGCCGGCCTTGCCCTGGACGAGCCGCACGGCCCGGCCCTCGACGACATCGACCGCCGGCAACAAGATCAGTGTCCTGTCGTTGTTCACGTGAGTCCCTCAACCCAATTCGACAGCAGTGCCGCACCGGCATCGCCGCTCTTCTCCGGATGAAATTGCGTCGCCGACAGCGGTCCATCCTCCACTGCGGCCAGGAACCGGGTGTGGTGGGTGGCCCATGTCAGCAGTGCGTCCGGGTCGCCCTCCCACCGCTGGGCGGCATAGGAGTGCACGAAGTAAAACCGGGTGTCCGGTGCGATGCCCTTGAACAGCCTGGTGCCTGCAGCGGCCGCGACGGTGTTCCAGCCCATGTGCGGGATCACCGGGGCGTCCAGGCGGGTCACCGACCCGGGCCACAGACCGCAACCCCCGCTCTCGACGCCGAATTCCACCCCTCGGTCGAACAGGATCTGCATGCCGACGCAGACGCCCAGCACGGGCCGACCGGCCGCGACCCGTTCGGCGATGATCTCATCCCCGCCGATCGCGCGCAGACCGGTCATACACGCCTCGAAGGCTCCGACCCCGGGCACCACGAGCCCGTCGGCCTCACGCGCAGCGGCGCGGTCGGCGGTGACCGTCACCTCGGCGCCGGCCCGTTCCAGCGCACGCTGTGCCGAACGGAGGTTTCCCGAGCCGTAGTCCAAAACGATGATGGAACGTCGGGTCACAGAACACCTTTGGTGGACGGAACTCCCACCACGCGTGGATCGGGTTCGACCGCCTGCCGCAGCGCACGGGCGACGGCTTTGTACTGGGCCTCGGTGATGTGGTGCGGATCGCGGCCGTAGACCGTACGGACGTGCAGTGCGATCCGGGCGTTGACCGCGAGCGACTCGAAGACGTGCCGGTTGATGACGGTGTGGTACGGCACCCCGGAACCTGCGATGGTGAAGTCCACCATGTAGTCCGGTTCACCGGTGTGCACGAAGTACGGCCGGCCCGATACGTCGACGGCGGCGTGTGCCAGCGTTTCATCCATCGGGATGAAGGCGTCACCGAAGCGGCGGATGCCCCTCTTGTCGCCGAGTGCCTCTCGCAGCGCGGTACCCAGCACGATGGCGGTGTCCTCCACGGTGTGATGCGCTTCGATGTGCACGTCGCCGCGGGCGGTGACGGCGAGGTCGAAGCTCGCGTGGCTGCCCAGTGCGGTCAGCATGTGGTCGAAGAAGGGCACGCCGGTATCGACGGTGACCTTTCCGGTTCCGTCAAGATCAAGTTCCACCACGATGTCGGACTCTTTGGTCTGTCGTTCCACCCGAGCGCGCCGGGCTTCGGTCGCGGTCATGACGCTCCTATTCGTTTGCTGGCGTCCAAGAAGGCGTCGTTCTCGTGCGGTAGTCCGATGGTCACGCGGAGGTAGCCGGGGATTCCGACGTCACGGATCAGCACTGAATCGTCGAGGTAGTGCCCCCACGCGGCGGCTGCGTCAGCGAACTCACCGAACAGCACGAAGTTCGCGTCGCTCGGCACCACCCGGAACCCCATGGAGTCCAGTGCCGCACTGACCCGCTCACGTTCGGCCACCAGAGCCGCCACTGACGCCAGCGTCTCGTCGGCGTGCCGCAGTGCCGCGCGCGCAGCCGCCTGGGTGAGCGTCGAGAGGTGGTAGGGCAGGCGCACAAGCAGCACCGACTCGATCACCGCCGGAGCGGCAATGAGGTAACCCAGCCGGCCTCCGGCGAAAGCGAAGGCCTTGCTCATGGTGCGGCTGACGATCAGCCGCACCGGGTACTGCTCGATCAGTCCGATGGCGCTGGGCTGGGACGAGAACTCACCATAGGCCTCGTCGACGATGAGCACCCCGCCGGCCATGGCGTCGAGCAGGCGACACAGGTCGGCGAGGGGGATGCTCTGGCCGGTCGGGTTGTTCGGGCTGGTGACGAACACCACGTCGGGCCGGTGTTCGGCGATCGCCGCGACCGCGGCGTCGACGTCGAGACCGAAATCCGCGGCGCGAGGCGCTTCAATCCAACGGGTCTGGGTGCCGTCGGAGATGATCGGGTGCATCGAATAGGACGGTACGAATCCGAGAGCGCTGCGCCCCGGCCCGCCGAAAGCCTGCAGGAGCTGCTGCAGGATCTCGTTGGATCCGTTTGCAGCCCAGACGTTCTCGCCCGACACCTCGACACCGGTTACCGAAGTGAGATAGCCGGCCAGATCGCTTCGCAGCGCGACCGCATCCCGGTCGGGGTATCGGTGCAACTCCGCCGCAGCGGCGCGCACCGACTCGGCGACGTCGTCGACGAGCGCACGGCTCGGTGGGTGCGGGTTCTCATTGGTGTTCAGCCGCACCGGCACGTCGAGTTGCGGTGCGCCGTAGGCGGACTTGCCGCGCAGATTGTCCCGCAACGGCAGATCACCCGGATTTGCCCCTTTACCGAGAGTCATCGCTCGAATCTCCGCCGGACCGCTTCGCCGTGACCCGGCAGATCCTCGGCGTTGGCCAGCGCAATGACATGACCAGAGACGTCCTTGAGCGCGGCCTCGGTGTAGTCGACGACGTGGATGCCGCGCAGGAACGTCTGCACGGACAACCCGCTGGAGTGCCGCGCACAGCCCGCGGTGGGCAGCACGTGGTTGGAGCCGGCGCAGTAGTCCCCCAGGCTCACCGGCGAGTACGGCCCGACAAAAATCGCGCCGGCCGCCCGGACGCGCGCTGCGACCACGGCAGCGTCGGCGGTCTGGATCTCCAGGTGCTCGGCGGCGTAGGCATTGACCACACGCACACCGGCATCGACGTCGTCGACGAGCACGGTCGCCGACTGCGCGCCGCGCAGTGCGGTGGTGACCCGCTCGCGGTGCACGGTGGTTTCCAGTTGGACGGCGAGCTCGGCGTCGACGGCCTCGGCCAACGGAACGTTGTCGGTGATCAGCACGCTGGCCGCCATCACGTCGTGTTCCGCCTGACTGATCAGATCGGCGGCCACATGCACCGGATCGGCAGTGTGGTCGGCGAGGATCGCGATCTCGGTCGGGCCGGCTTCGGAGTCGATACCCACCTGGGAGCGACAGATCCGCTTGGCGGCGGTCACATAGATATTGCCCGGTCCGGTGATCATGTCGACCGGGGCCAGTTCGGTGTTATCCGTGTCGGCTCCGCCGTGGGCGAGCAGTGCGATGCCCTGGGCGCCGCCGACCGCCCACACCTCGTCGACGCCGAGCAGGGCGGCGGCGGCCAGGATGGTCGGGTGGGGCAGTCCGCCGAAGGCCTGCTGCGGTGGGCTGGCGACAACGAGTGACTCCACCCGGGCAGCCTGGGCCGGCACCACGTTCATCACCACGCTGGACGGGTAGACCGCGGTGCCACCCGGGACGTAGAGGCCTACCCGTTCGACGGGAACCCAGCGCTCAGTGACGGTGGCCCCCGGCGCGAGCGTCGTGGTGGTGTCGGTGCGTCGCTGATCGGCGTGCACCGCGCGGGTGCGCTCGATGGCGACCTCCAGGGCGGAGCGCACCTGCTGATCCAGTGCCGCCAGCGCCCGGGCGAGTTCGCCCGCCGGCACCCGGACCCGATCGGGGCGCACGCCGTCGAACTTCTGGCCGTACTCCAGTGCGGCCGTCACACCCCGGGCGGCCACGTCCTCGACGATCGGGCGCACCGCGGGCAGCACCGCGTCGACATCCATCCCGCCGCGGGGCAGGGCGGCGCGCAGCTGCCCGGCCGTCAGGGTACGGCCGCGCAGATCTACTCGCGACATGGCAAAACGGGGCATCAGCATCATTGTCGCTGATGGCGGCATCGATCCGAAAATCGTTTATGCATCGATTGGGCTGCGGCTCAGCAGGCCCGCATACTGCCGGAATGCACCTGGAGGTGTGGCTCGCGTTCGTCGGGGCCGCCGTCGCGATCAGCGTCTCGCCGGGCGCCGGGGCGATCCAGTCGATGGTCACGGGCCTGAATCATGGTCTCAAGCGCGGCTTCTGGAGCGTGGCCGGCCTGCAAATCGGGCTGATGCTGCAGCTGATCGTGGTGGCCCTCGGCCTCGGCGCGGCGGTGGCCAAATCGGTGACCGCCTTCACCGTGATCAAGTGGATCGGCGTGGCCTACCTGGTGTACCTGGCGGTCCAGCAGTGGCGCACCCGCCCGACGGCTCTCGCCGACCAGGTCGGCGCCGACGCCGCTGATCCGAACGCCGGTGGCCGGTGGACGTTGCTGACGCGTGGACTGCTCGTGAACGTCACCAACCCGAAGGGCATGGTGTTCCTGCTCGCCGTGCTGCCGCAGTTCGTCGATCCCGCGCGCCCTCTGCTGCCCCAGTATCTGACGATCGGAGTGACCATGATGGTGGTCGACGTCGCAGTGATGGGCGCCTACACCGGGATGGCGGCACGGCTGATGGGCTGGTTGCAGACTCCACGGCAGCAGATCGCAATGAACCGGACGTTCTCATGCCTGTTCGCCGGTGCCGCTGTGGTTCTTTCCCTGCTGCGCCGCAGCACCGCATAGAGCCCTGCGCGATCGCCGGGGATGATGGGCGACATGCGCGCAGCTGACCACCCGAACAACGTCCCTGGTGTGCCGATGAAGTTCCCGCCCTGGCTGGAGAGCTTCCAGATTCGCTACATCAATCCCTGGGCGGTGTCGGTGGCCCGCTTCACCCCGGGGATCACCGTGATCCGCCACCGGGGCCGCAAGTCCGGCCGCCAGTTGGAGACCGCGGTGTCGGCCTACCGCAAGGGCGATACGGTGGCGATCATGCTGGCGCACGGCAAGACCAACTGGGTGAAGAACATCCTGGCCGCCGGCGAGGCGGAGCTCCGGCTCGGCCGGCGGGACGTGCATCTGGTGAACCCGCGAATCGTGGAAGCCGGCAGCGACGACCCGGCGCTACCGCGGATGGCGCGCATGGCGGCACGGCGCGGCATCGGGGTGTTCGTCGCCGAGATCGACGGTAGCCGGTCGTGAACCACCCCGATCCCCTGGAGGGCGCGCTGGCCGGTCGCGTGGAACGCCCGATCTCCCTCGACGACTGGGCAGGAGGTCTGCCGCAGACCCGCGCGAAGCTTCCTGCGGTGCGGATCGGGCCGCTGCGGCTGCGCGACGAAGTCGAACTCTGCCTCAAACAGGTGAAGTGGATCGAGGCGATCGAGTTCGTCGAATCCTTCGACCACCTCGGTGCCGGCTACGGCGGGTTCAACGAGGATCAGGAGTACTTCGGCTACCGGATGCCGATCTAGACGCCTCGAAATCCAGACCGATATCCAGCACCCGCACCGAATGGGTGAGCGCGCCGACCGCCAGGTAGTCCACCCCGGTTCCGGCGTACTCGGCGGCGGTGTCCAGCGAGAGCCCGCCGGAGGACTCCAGACGTGTTCCGGGCGCGCGGGCGTCGCGGCGCTGCACCGCGATCTGAGTCTGCCAGACCGGGAAGTTGTCGAGCAGGATCAGCTCGATGTCCTCGGCGAGCACCTCGTCGAGTTGATCGAGGGTGTCGACCTCGACCTCGCACGGGATGTCCGGAGCGGCCGCGCGCACCGCACGCAGCGCGGCGACCACCGATCCAGCGGCGGCGACGTGGTTGTCCTTGATCAGTGCGCCGTCGCCGAGACCCATCCTGTGGTTGACCCCGCCGCCGACCCGCACGGCGTATTTCTGCAGCGCCCGCAGTCCCGGCAGAGTCTTGCGGGTGTCGCGGATCTTGGCGTTGGTGCCCTCGACGGCGTCCACCCATGCCCGGGTGGCGGTGGCGATGCCGGATAGATGGCAGATGAGGTTGAGCATGGTGCGTTCGGCGGTGAGCAGTCCCCGGGTCCTGGCCTCAAGTCGCATCAGTGACTGTCCGGCCTCCAGTCGCACTCCGTCCTCGACGCGGTCGAGGACGCGGTAGCCGTCGGGGCCTAGCACCTCGTCGAGCACCAGCAGCCCGATGTCGACGCCGGCGGCCACGCCGGGCTCGCGTGCCACCAGAGCCGCTGTGGCGGTGGCATTCTCTGCCACGGTGGTGATGGTGGTGACGTCCGGGCCGTAACGCAGATCCTCGTCGAGACCGCGGCGGATGGTGATGGCCGCCTCGGCCAGTTCGTCAGCGGTGGGTCTCATCGCAGAGCGGGGGCCGCTTCGGCGTGTTCGGTGCGGCTGAACGCCTGCGCGGGGTCAGTCTGCGGGTAGTCGCCACGGTGATGGCAGCCGCGACTCTCAGTGCGCGCGGCCGCCGCGACGGTCATCACGGCTGCGGTGGCGGTCAGTGCAGCGTCCTCGGCGTCAGCGCGGGTGCGCAGCGGGCGCGGCGACGCACCGGCGAGCGCATCGGTCAGGTGTGCCAGTCCGTCGGCGTCGCGTACCACCGAAGCCCAGCGGGTCATCGCCTGCTGCAGCGCGCCGCGCTCGAGCACCGGACGCTCGAGGGAATCGACGCGTGCCGTCGGAGCAGTCGCGGAACGGGCGTGATGTGCCGCCGCGCGCCCGGCCCGTCCCCCGACGACGAGCCCTTCCAGCAGGCTGTTCGAGGCCAGCCGGTTGGCGCCGTGCATGCCGGTGCGCGCCACCTCGCCGGCGGCGAACAGCCCGGCGAGTTCGGTGCGGCCGTGCACGTCGGCGTGCACGCCGCCACAGCTGTAGTGCGCTCCGGGCACCACCGGGATCGGTTCGCGGGTGGGGTCGACGCCGGCGGCGCGGCAGGCCTGGGTCACGGTCGGGAAGCGGCGGGTGAGGTCCTCGATGGCGCGGGCGTCTAGGAACACGCACTCGTCGCCGGTCTCGCGCAGTCGTGCGTCGATGGCAGCGGCGACGACGTCGCGCGGCGCCAGATCGCCCATCGGGTGCACACCGGCGGTCACCGAGTCGCCGCGGGCGTCGCGCAGCACCGCGCCCTCACCCCGCAGCGCCTCGGTGATCAGCGGGCGCCGGCCGGTGCCGTTGCGGTCGAACAACATGGTCGGGTGGAACTGGATGAACTCGATGTCGGTGACGCCCACCCCGGCCCACAGTGCCAGCGCGATCCCGTCGCCGGTGGAGCCCTCCGGGTTGGTGGTCGCGCGGTAGAGGTGTCCCAGACCCCCGGTGGCCAGGATGACCGACGGTGCGTGCAGGATGCCCACACCGTCGGCGTTGCGCACCAGCACACCGGTGACCTGCGCTCCGTCGCGCAGAATCCCCAGCGCCACATGGTTGCGCCGGATGCCGAGGGTCGCGGCGGCGTGATCGAGTGCGCGCTGCACCTCCGCACCGGTGGCGTCACCGCCGGCGTGCATGATGCGCCGCCGGGAGTGGCCGCCCTCGCGGGTCAGCGCCCACCGCCCGGGCGCGGTCTCGTCGAAACGTGCGCCGTCGGCGATCAAATCGGCGACGGCCCGATAGCCGTCGGCGACTATCGAGCGCACCGCGTCGGGATCGCACAGCCCGGCGCCCGCGGCCAGCGTGTCGGCGACATGTGACTCCACCGTGTCGTCGGTGAAGGGCAGCACCACGGCGATCCCGCCCTGGGCGTAGAAGGTCGCCGTGTCGTCCGCTTTGCTCAGCATGACGACGCGCGCGCCGTGGCGGTGTGCGGCGAGGCCCGCGGCCAGCCCAGCCACGCCGGTGCCGATGACGACGACGTCGGCGCGCTGCTGCCAGTCCGCACCGGCGTTGGCGCCGCAGGCCGCCGGGCGGGTCATTCGCCGCCGCCCGGCTGGCCGATCTCGATCATCCGCTGCACGCTTGCGCGAGCCCGGTCCGCGGTGTCGGGATCGACGTCGACCTCGTCGGCGCCCTCGATGAGACAGCGCAGCAGTGCGGCCGGGGTGATCATCTTCATGTACCGGCATGAGGCGCGGTCGTTGACGGCCCGGAAGTCGATCTCCGGGGCGGCCCTGCGCAACTGGTGCAGCATTCCGATCTCGGTGGCCACCAGAACCTGGCGCGCTTGCGATTGCCTCGCGGCGTCGAGCATTCCCCCGGTGGACAGGATCTTGACCCGCTCGGCCGGAACCGCACCCTCGCCGGCCAGGTAGAGCGCGGAGGTGGCGCAGCCGCATTCGGGGTGCACGTACAACTCGGCGTCGGGGTGGCTGCGGGCCTGCGCGGCGAGTTCGTCGCCATTGATGCCGGCGTGCACGTGGCATTCGCCGGCCCAGATGTGCATGTTGTCCCGGCCGGTCATCCGGCGCACGTGCGCGCCGAGGAACTGGTCCGGGCAGAACAGCACCTCGCGGTCGGCCGGGATGGAGTTCACCACGTCCACGGCGTTGGATGAGGTGCAGCAGATGTCGGTGAGTGCTTTGACCGCAGCGGTGGTGTTGACGTAGGACACCACGACGGCGCCGGGGTGTTCGTCACGCCAGGCGGCGAGTTCGTCGGCGCTGATCGAGTCGGCCAGCGAGCAGCCGGCCCGGGCGTCGGGGATCAGGACGGTCTTGTCCGGCGAGAGGATCTTGGCGGTCTCGGCCATGAAGTGCACACCACAGAACACGATGGTGTCCTCGGCCGCGGCGGCGGCGATCCGGGACAGCGCCAGCGAGTCGCCGACGTGGTCGGCGACGTCCTGAATGGCCGGGACCTGATAGTTGTGCGCCAGGATGGTCGCGTTGCGCGCCGACGCCAGCCGGCGCACCTCGGCGGCCCACTGCGCGTCACCCTCTACGCCGGTGTATCCGCCCGGACCGTCGATGATGCGGCCGTCGACGATGCGATCCACGACGGTCATCGTGGTCTCCTGTCTGCCCGAGGTTTTCGACTTATAATCGAAAACATGTCTC
Organism: Mycobacterium sp.; assembly: GCA_018883075.1. Taxonomy (GTDB): domain Bacteria; phylum Actinomycetota; class Actinomycetes; order Mycobacteriales; family Mycobacteriaceae; genus Mycobacterium. The sequence goes on along the minus strand of VEQU01000001.1, from coordinate 111,637 downwards.
ATGGTAGCACCCAACACGAGGTCCTGGCCGTCGTATTCCAGGTCCGTGACCTCGATGCGGGCAAACCCGCCCTCAGTGTGCTGTTGTGGCAGCGTGCCATGAGCCCCGAACGCGGCAAATGGTCGCTGCCGGGCGGCCGGCTCGCCGACGACGAGGACCTCACCACCTCGGTGCGCCGCCAGTTGGCCGAGAAGGTGGATCTGCGCGAGGTTGCCCACCTCGAACAGCTCGCGGTGTTCGCCGAACCGTCGCGGGTGCCGGGTTCCCGGGTGATCGCCACGACGTTCCTGGGCCTTGTTCCCTCCCCCGCCACCCCGGCCCTACCGGCCGACACCCGGTGGCATCCGGTCGCCGACCTGCCACCGATGGCTTTCGACCACAGGCCGATGGTCGACGACGCTCACGCCCGCCTGGTGGCGAAGCTGTCCTACACCAACATCGGATTCGGCTTGGCGCCAGGGGAATTCGCGCTGTCCCAGCTTCGCGACATCTACAGTGCCGCCCTGGGCTACCCGGTGGACGCCACGAATCTGCAGCGGGTGCTGGCCCGGCGCGGGGTGATCAGTCCCACCGGCACGACCGCACACCCCGGTCCGACCGGCGGACGCCCCGCCAAGCTGTACCGGTTCACCGAATCGCGCTACCGCGTCACCGACGAATTCGCCGCTCTGCGCCCCCCCGGTACGTCGAGTGGATTCTTAGATCTTTCTTAGGTAGAACTGAAGCGATGACGAGCGCGGACGGGGCGGCCAGCCCCGAGTGGATCGGCCGGGCGCCGCACGAGGAGATGCGGCGGGGCACCCGGCCGGTGCTCCCGTCGAAAGATCCGTTCCACGAGCCCCCCGCCGGCTTCGAGCACGCGGCGCCGGGCACCGTTCTGCGGTCCCGGGACGTCGAACTCGGTTTTCTCGGGCTGATCCCCCAGCGGGTCCGTGCCACCCAGTTGCTCTACCGCACCGTCGACCGGCACGGCCGGCCCGAAGCCTGCGTGACCACAGTTCTGGTGCCCGCGGGCCACACGCACCGCCAGATCCGTCACGTGGTGTCCTACCAGTGCGCGATCGACGCGGTGTCGTCACGCTGCTTCCCCTCCTACGCGCTGCGCCGGAGGGCCAGGGCGGCGGGTTCGCTCACCCAGTTCGAGTACCTGCTGATGGCGGCCGCGGTGGCCGAGGGCTGGGTGGTGTCGGTGCCCGACCACGAGGGCCCTGAGGGAATGTGGGGGGCGCCGCACGAGCCCGGATACCGGGTGCTCGACGGGCTGCGCGCCACGTTGAGCTTCGAGCGGTTCGGCCTGTCCGCCGAGAGCCGGGTGGGGCTGTGGGGTTACTCCGGCGGCGGCCTGGCCAGTGCCTGGGCCGCCGAGGTGCACGCCGACTACGCCCCCGAGCTCAATGTGGTCGGCGCCGTGCTGGGTTCTCCGGTCGGCAACCTCGGCAACACCTTCCGCCGGCTCAACGGCACCACGTTCGCGGCGCTGCCCGCGCTGGTGGTGTCGGCACTGGCGAAGACCTACCCGGGTCTGAGCAAGGTGATCGAGGAGCACGCCACCGACTCCGGCCGCGAGATGCTGGCGCGGCTGGAACGAATGACGACCCTGGAGGCGATCATCCGGTTCTTCCGGACCGATATGGACCACTGGGTGCATCCCCCGCTCGACGAGGTGCTCGACCTGCCTGAGGTTCAGGAGGTCTTCGAGGAGATCAGGCTGGGCCGGACCGTTCCGACACCGCCGGTGCTCATCGTGCAGGCCGTTCATGACTCGGTGATCGACGTCGCGGACATCGACGAGTTGACCGCGCTGTATTCGCAGGGCGGCGCCGCGGTGACCTACCACCGGGACAGATTCAGTGAGCACATGCTGCTGCACCCGATGTCGGCGCCGATGACGCTGCGCTGGCTCACCGACCGCTTCGCCGGACGGCCGCTGGACGATCACATGATCCGCACCGCGTGGCCGACGCTGCTGAATCCGATCACCTACGCCGGTATGTGGCGCCTGGGCGGCATCGTGGCGCGGGTGGCGGCGGGCGGCCGGGTCCCGTTCCGTCCGCTCTAGGCGCCGGTGATCGCCGGGATCCGAACCGGACCATCGCGGCGGGAGTCGGGCGGCCAGGCGCCCAGATCGTCGTGCGGTGTGGCGACCACCATCAGCGCATAGATCAGAGCGGCGACGGCAGCGGGTAGCAGAAGGGTGACCGCGACCTGAAAAGCGCTGTGACCCAGAAACACCGGCGGGGCTTCGGTGAAGTACTGCACGCGGTTCTGCGGAGTCAGGTCCGCGCCTTGGCGATCCGGCGTTCCGTATCGGGCATGGACGAGGAACGCTCCCATCCCGGTGGCGGCGGCGGCCGCGGCGACCTGCCCCAGCCACAGCGCCGAAGCCAGAACCGGGCCGCGGTGCGCGCGCCACTGCCATACCGCCACCGCGGATACCACCGCCAGCCAGGAGAGCAGGCCGATCATCATCGCTGCGGCGACGAACAGGTTGTCCGCCTCACGGCCCAGGAAGGCGTCCACGCGTTCACCCGACCGGGTCAGTGCGGTGATGGTGTGAATGGGTGGCGCGATCTGGGCCCACAGGGCTCCGAGTAGCGCACCGCACGCGGTGAGCGCGGAGATGACGAGCACCACCGCGGATCGCCGTGAGCGGCGCGGCGATACCGGTGCGTCGATCACCGTTTCGCCTCGAGGTCGGCCGAGTCGACGCGACCATGCCGGGAGCATTGCGCCCACCAGCCGTCCGGGCGCACCTGAACCACCATCCGCCGTCCGCACTCCGCGCAGAAGCGCGGCGGCTCGAGTCCCAACCGTGCGGCGAGTGGTTCGTCGCCGCCGGCGGGCCGTCCGGTGTAGACGTCGTAGACGCCCGAACCCACCGGCGCCGGCAGTTGAGCGGTCATCACTACAGGCTGGCGTTGAGCGCTTTGACGGGCATCTGAAGATCCTCGAGAAGTTCGAGATCCGCTTCAGCGGGCCGGCCGAGAGTGGTCAGGTAGTTGCCGACGATCACCGCATTGATCCCGCCCAGGATTCCCTTTTTGGCGCCGAGGTCACCGAGGGTGATCTCACGGCCACCGGCGAAGCGCAGCATGGTGCGCGGCAGGGCGAGCCGGAAGGCCGCCACGGCCTTGAGCGCTTCGGTGGCCGGCATCACCTCGAGATCGCCGAACGGAGTGCCTGGGCGCGGGTTGAGGAAGTTCAGCGGAACCTCGTGCGGGTTCAACTCGGCCAGCTGTGCGGCGAATTCGGCCCGCTGCTCCAGCGTCTCCCCCATGCCGAGGATGCCGCCGCAGCAGACCTCCATACCGGCTTCGCCCACCATGCGCAGGGTCTCCCAGCGTTCCTCCCAGGTGTGCGTTGTCACCACGTTGGAGAAGAAGGACCGCGCCGTTTCGAGGTTGTGGTTGTAGCGGTGCACACCCATTGCGGCCAACCGGTCGACCTGTTCGGCCGTCAGCATCCCGAGCGAACAGGCGATGTGGATGTCCACCTCATTGCGGATCGCCTCGATGCCCGCCGCCACCTGAGCCAGCAGTCGCTCGTCGGGTCCGCGTACCGCGGCGACGATGCAGAACTCGGTGGCACCGGTCTTGGCGGTCTGCTTGGCCGCCTCCACGAGGCTCGGGATATCCAGCCAGGCGCTGCGCACCGGCGAGGCGAACAGGCCGGACTGCGCGCAGAAGTGACAGTCCTCCGGACACCCGCCGGTCTTGAGGCTGATGATGCCCTCGACCTCGACCTCCGGCCCGCACCAGCGCATCCGCACCTCATGGGCCAGCGCGAGCAGGTCCTCGAGCCGGTCGTCGCCGAGATGCAGCACGTCGAGCACCTGCGGGGCCGACAGTCCCCGCCCGCGCTCGAGTACCTGTTCGCGAGCTTGGGCGAGCACGTCGACGGGGGCCTCGGTCACGACCGACAGGCTAGCCCACCAGCACCCGGTCGACTCGTGCGTCCCCGTCCCATCGACGCAGCCCGGTCATCTCGGCCGCCACCTCGGATGCGTCCGCCGCCGACAGGGCTGTGCCGATCGCCGCGGCGGTGAAGCGCCGGCCCAGCGTCACGTGCGGCGTCCAGCGGCCGGGTTGGCAGTGCGCGAACGGCTCACCGGTGACGAACGGCACCGTCGTCTCATAAACGGCCCGATGCAGTGCCAGCAGCGGCGCTGTCGGCACGATGAGACGGGCCAGCGTCATGCGGGGGCTGGTGAAGACGACCGCGGCGCCGATGACGCCGTGCAGTGGTAGCTGCGCGGCCAGATCACGAAGCCCGTCGTCGGCGTCGGCACTGATTGCCTGTGCGGCCAGCAGCGTCACGTGTGGGCGGTTGGTCGGCGAGGTGACGCGCTGCTGGCTGGGCAGCCCGGCGTCGGCCAGCATCGACCATGCCGTCCGGATCACCGCGTCGCTGTCGGGGTCGAGCAGCAGTTCGATGGAATGCGCCATGTCAGCGCAGTCCGGCGACCCAGTCGGCGTCGAACGCGTGGGTGCTCATCAGGGCGAACTCCTCGGCCGTCAGTGCACCCGCCCCGGCCGGCAGCACCGCGCGTACCGGGGCCAGACCTTCGAGCGCCTGCCGGTTGGACGTCTCGGCGTCGCCGGGTCGCGCGGGCCATGACCCGATCACCAGTCCCGAGCACCGAACCCCTTTGCGGTCGAGGGCTTCCAGCGTCAGTGCGGTGTGGTTTAGGGTTCCCAGCCCGGGCTCGCAGACCACCAGCACGGGTGCGCCGAGTCCGGTCGCGAGATCGCGAAGCGTCACCCCGCCGGCGGCGATCTCGACCAGCAATCCGCCGGCGCCCTCGACCAGCGTCAGCCGTCCGGCGTGGTCGGCGCCGGAGACGTTCAGCCCACGGACGGCGGCGAGGATCTCCTCCGCGGACGGCAGTGCGGCCCCGGCCAACTCGGCGGCTGCCACCGGGGCCAGTGGCTCGGGGTAGCGGGCCACGCTGAGAAGTTCGTCGACCCCGGCCAGCCGCGCCACCTCGGCGAGGTCGTCGTCGTCGCGGCACCCGGTCTGCACGGGCTTGCAGACAGCGACATCCCTGCCCACCGCCCGGGCCGCGGAGGCGAGCGCCGCGGTCGCGATGGTCTTCCCGACCCCGGTTCCGGTGCCGGTGACGATCAGGACACTCATCGCCGGGCGCTGTCCATGGCCGTGCCCAGGACCGTGCCCAGCACCCGCCGCGCGGTGCTCAGATCGTCCTGCGACAGTGATGCCCGCGCTGTCAGCCGCAACCGGGAGGTGCCGGACGGCACGGAGGGCGGCCGGAAACAGCCGACGACGACGCCGCCGTCCAGGCAGGCCGCCGCCGCGGCCACCGCGGCCTGAGGCTCACCGAGGATCACCGACACGACCGCCGATCGCGGCACCTCCGCGACAGCGCAGGACTCGGCGAGGGCGGCGGCATTGTCGAGCACCGCCCGCGCTCGCCACGGCTCGCAGGTGAGGACTCCCAGCGCCGCCTGCGCCGCGCCCACCGCCGCCGGTGTGAGTCCGGTATCGAAGATGAACGGCCGGGCGGTGTCGACGAGGTGATCCCGAACGGCGCGCGGGCCGAGCACGGCGCCGCCCTGAGTGCCGAGGGCCTTGGACAGCGTCGTCGTCACCACCACGTCAGGCTCGCCGGCCAATCCGGACTCGTGCACCAGACCGCGGCCGCCTGCCCCCCGCACGCCCAGGCTGTGGGCCTCATCGACGAGCAGGACCGCACGGTGCCGGCGGCAGACCTCGTGCAGCGCTTTCAACGGGGCCAGCGCACCGTCGGTGCTGAACACCGCGTCGGTGACCACCAACGCCCGCTCCTCCGAGCGCTGCGCAAGCGCGGCGTTCACCGCGTCGGGGTCACGGTGCGGCGCCTTGACGATCCTGGCGCGCGACAGCCGGCACGCATCGACCAGCGATGCGTGCACCGCGGCATCGGAGACCACCAGCGATCCCGGCCCCGACAGAGCGGTCAGCGCCCCGAGGTTGGCGGTGTACCCGGAGGAGAACAGCAGTGCGGAATCCGCGCCGGCGAATCCCGCCAACTCCGTCTCGAATTGCTCGTGCAGTTCGGTATTCCCGGTGACCAGCCGCGACCCGGTGGAGCCCGCGCCCCAGGTGCGCACCGCGCGTACGGCGCCCTCGATGACCGCAGGGTGCGCCGACAGTCCCAGGTAGTCGTTGGAGGCCAGATCCAGCAGGCTGCTGTGCGCCGCCCTCGATCGCAGAACGCGCCGCAGCCCGGCCCGCCGGCGCTGTCCGGCGACATCGTCGATCCAGGCCAACGGCGATATCTCGGTGGCGTTCGCGAAGTGGCCTGCAGTCATCGAGGACTAGCCTACGTCCCGCGCGACGGCCACCATCGCGGCGCAGATCTGGCCGATCTCGGCGGGCGTGCAGATGAACGGCGGCATCGCGTAGACGAGATTGCGGAACGGCCGCAGCCAGACTCGGTGGTCGAGCGACACCGGCGTCGCGGCGCGCAGGTCGACGGGCCGGTCCAGCTCGATCACGCCGATCGCACCGCACACTCGAACGTCGGTGACCCCCGGCAGCGCCCGGGCGGGGCCGAGTCCGGATTCCAGACCGGCGCCGATCTCGGCGACGCGGGCCCGCCAGTCCTGGGCCAGCAGCAGCTCCACCGAAGCCACCGCGACCGCACACGCCAGTGCGTTGGCCATGAACGTCGGCCCGTGCATCAGGGCTCCGGCCGGCCCGCCGCTGATGGTCTCGGCGATGCGCCGGGTGCACAGGGTGGCGGCCAGCGTGATGTAGCCACCGGTGAGGGCCTTGCCTACGCACATGATGTCGGGGCTCACCGCGGCGTGATCGGCGGCGAACAGCTCACCGGTCCGGCCGAAACCGGTGGCGATCTCGTCGAAGATCAGCAGCACATCGTGGCGGTCGCAGATGGCGCGAAGGTCCGCGAGGTAGCGAGGGTCATGGAAGCGCATACCACCGGCGCCCTGGACCACCGGCTCGACGATGACGGCGGCGATCTCATCAGCCCGGGCCGCCAACTGGTTCTCGAACGCGGCGATGTAGCCGGCGTCGTAGTGCGCGGGCACCGCGGGTGCGAACTCCTGCTCGGCCAGAACGTCCCGCCACAGGGAATGCATCCCGCCATCGGGATCGCAGACGCTCATCGGCGTGAACGTGTCGCCGTGATAGCCGCCGCGCCACGTCATGAGCCGCCGCTTGCCGAAGCGGCCGGAACTTCGCCAGAACTGCAGCGCCATCTTCACCGCGACTTCGATACCCACCGAACCGGAGTCGCTGAAGAACACCGTTTCGAGCCCCCGGGGTGTGATGTCGACGAGCAGTTGCGCGAGGTGCGCGGCAGGTTCATGGGTGAGTCCACCGAACATGACATGGTTCATCACCGAGAGCTGGCGGGTTATCGCTTCGTCGAGCGCCGGGTGACCGTGCCCGTGAATCGCCGTCCACCATGAGGCCATCGCGTCGATCACCCGGACCTCGGTGCCGTCGCGAACCACGGTGATCCAGGCGCCGTGGGCGCCCACCGCGACCACCGGCGCCAGCGCCTCGGCGCCAATGGTGCTGTAGGGGTGCCAGATGTGCGCGGAGTCGATGGCGCTGATCTGTTGCGGGGTCAACGCCGACACGCTTGGGCAGCCTAATCGACCGGAGCACCGGCCTCGCCGATTGGTAGATTGACGGCCAATCATGGCCGCACCGACATTGGCCCGGCCGACGGTGGAAACCGTCGCGGGTTCCACCGAGCACGCACAGGGCCTCTCTGGCAGCGCCGCCCGCGGTGTCGGCTATCGGTACGACCTCGACGGTCTGCGCGGAGTTGCGATCGCTCTGGTGGCGGTGTTCCACGTGTGGTTCGGCCGGGTGTCCGGCGGGGTCGACGTGTTCCTGGCACTGTCCGGTTTCTTCTTCGGCAGCTCGCTGCTGCGCAGTGCCCTCACACCCGGATCCTCGCTGGCGCCTCTGCCCCGCGTCGCCCGCCTCGCGCGCCGGCTGCTGCCGGCGTTGATCGTGGTACTCGCCGCGTCCGCGGTACTGACGATTCTGGTACAGCCGCAAACACGGTGGGAGACCTTCGCCGATCAGACACTCGCGAGCCTCGGCTACTACCAAAACTGGGAGCTGGCGGTCACCGCGTCGGATTACCTGCGAGCCGGCGAGTCGGTGTCGCCACTGCAGCACATCTGGTCGATGTCGGTACAGGGACAGTTCTACCTAGCTCTGCTTTTGGTGGTCCTCGGAGTCGCAGCCCTGCTTCGTCGGCGATTGGGCAACCGGTTGCGCATTGTGTTCGTGACGCTGTTGACGGTCCTTACGGTGGCCTCGTTCGTCTACGCGATCATCGCCCACAACGGCGACCAGACCACGGCGTACTACAACAGCTTCGCGCGAGCCTGGGAACTGCTGCTCGGGGTCCTCGTCGGTGCCCTCGTGCCGTTCATCGGCTGGCCGATGTGGGTGCGCACTGTGCTGGCCGCCATCGGACTGGCGGCCATCCTGTCCTGTGGTGCGCTGATCAACGGCGTCGAACAATTCCCGGGCCCGTGGGCACTGGTGCCGGTCGGGGCGACGATGGCGCTGATCCTGGCCGGGGCGAACCTGTCAGCTCAGACGTCGGCCACACCGGCCACCGGCCGTCGGCTGGCAATACCGAACCGGGTGCTGGCGAGCAAACCGTTGGTCACCCTCGGCGACATGGCCTACTCGCTGTATCTGTGGCATTGGCCGCTGCTCATCTTCTGGCTCGCCTACACCGGCGGTACACATGCCGGCTTCCTCGACGGCCTCGCCGTCCTGCTGATCTCCACCGCGCTCGCATATCTGACCATGCGTTTCGTCGAGAGGCCACTGCGCCAGGGCGCCACCGCGGTGGCTGATTCCGCCGGTGGCGGTCGAACGCGGTCGCGGCTGCGTCGGCCAACGGTGGTGGGTGGCACCGCGGTGATCCTGCTCGCGGTCGCACTGACGGTCACCTCGTTCGCCTGGCGCGAGCACGTCGCGGGCCAGCGCGAAAGCGGAAACGAACTGTCCACGCTGACCGCGGCGGACTATCCGGGCGCCCGGGCCCTGGTCGACGGCGCCCGGGTTCCCCGGCTGCCGTTCCGGCCGACCGTCCTGGAGGCCGAGGACGACCTCCCGGAATCCACCAGCGACGGCTGTATCAGCGATTTCGACAACGCCGGCGTCATCAATTGCAGTTACGGCGACCTGACGGCCACCCGAACCGTCGCCCTGGCCGGTGGGTCACACGCCGAGCACTGGATCACCGCCCTGGACATCCTGGGCAAGCAGCACAATTTCAAGGTGGTCACCTACCTGAAGATGGGTTGCCCGCTGACCACCGAGAAGGCACCGGTGGTCATGGGCGACAACCGCCCGTACCCCAAGTGCCGGGAGTGGAACCAGCGGGTGATGGCGAAGCTGATCAGCGACAAACCGGACTTCGTCTTCACCACCTCGACCCGGCCCTGGAACATCAAACCCGGCGACACCATGCCGGGAACCTACATCGGGATCTGGAAAGCGTTCAAAGACAACAAGATTCCGGTGCTGGCCATGCGGGATACCCCGTGGCTGGTGCGCAATGGCAAGCCCTACCGGCCGGCCGACTGTCTGGCCAAGGGCGGCGACGCCGTCTCGTGCGGCGTCAAGCGCTCCCAGGTGCTGTCCCAGCAGAATCAGACCCTGGACTTCACCACGCAATTTCCCGGGCTGAAAGTCCTCGATATGAGCGACGCGGTGTGCCGGGCGGATATCTGCCGGGCCGTCGAGGGCAACGTGCTGGTCTATCACGACGCGCATCACCTGTCGGCCACCTACATGCGGACCATGACACCGGAGTTGGGGCGCCAGATGGGCGCCGCCACCGGATGGTGGTAGCGCTGCCATCCGCTGCGGCGACATCCGTGCGCTGACAACCGTCGCGGGCGGGCGCGTGCATCGCTAGGGTCGTGCAATGGCATCGACACCCACCGTCTGGCCGGGCACCCCCTATCCGCTCGGAGCCACCTATGACGGGGCGGGCACCAACTTCTCGGCGTTCTCCGAGGTGGCCGATCGTGTTGAGCTGTGCCTGATCGACGACGCCGGCGCCGAGACGCGGATCAACCTCGACGAGGTGGACGGTTTCGTCTGGCACGCCTACCTGCCGACCGTCGCGCCCGGACAGCGCTACGGCTTTCGGGTTCACGGTCCTTGGGATCCGGGGGCGGGGATGCGTTGTGACCCGAGCAAATTGCTGCTCGATCCCTACGGCAAGTCCTTCGACGGCGACTTCGATTTCACCCAGGCGCTCTACTCCTACGACCTGGATGCCGCGGACCCGGCCTCAGGCGGCGTGCCTCCACGGGTGGATTCGCTGGGCCACACCATGACCAGCGTGGTGATCAACCCGTTCTTCAACTGGGGATCCGATCATCCGCCACGCACTCCCTACCACGAGACGATCATCTACGAGGCGCATGTCAAGGGCATGACCCAAACGCATCCTGGTGTGCCGCCGGAACTGCGCGGCACGTATGCGGGCCTGGCACATCCCGATGTGATCGAGCATCTGCTGTCTCTGAATGTCACGGCGATCGAGTTGATGCCGATTCACGAGTTCATGCACGATAAGCGCCTGCTCTCGCTGGATTTGCGCAACTACTGGGGATACAACACCTTCGGCTTCTTCGCCCCCCATCACCGCTACGCCGCCAACCACCAGGCCGGCGGTGCAGTCGGCGAGTTCAAGACCATGGTGCGGGCATTCCACGATGCGGGTATCGAGGTGATCCTCGACGTGGTCTACAACCACACGGCCGAGAGCGACCATCTCGGTCCGACGATCAACTTTCGCGGCATCGACAACACCGCCTACTACCGCCTGCTCGACTCGGACCTTCGGCTCTACAAGGATTTCACCGGAACCGGCAACAGCCTCAATGCGCGGCACCCGCACACGCTGCAGCTGATCATGGACTCGCTTCGGTACTGGGTGCTCGAGATGCATGTCGACGGTTTCCGCTTCGACCTCGCCTCCACCCTGGCGCGAGAGTTTTACGACGTCGACCGCCTGTCGGCCTTCTTCGACCTGGTTCAGCAGGACCCGGTGATCAGCCAGGTCAAGCTGATCGCCGAACCGTGGGACATCGGCGAGGGCGGCTACCAGGTGGGCAATTTCCCGGGCCTGTGGACCGAGTGGAACGGGAAATACCGTGACACCGTGCGCGACTACTGGCGCGGCGAACCTGCCACCCTCGGCGAGTTCGCATCCCGGCTGACCGGTTCATCGGACCTCTACGAGGCCACCGGCCGGCGACCGATCGCGAGTATCAACTTCGTCACCTGTCACGACGGATTCACGCTCGCCGATCTGGTGTCCTACAACAACAAGCACAACGAGGCGAACGGGGAGCACAACCGCGACGGAGAGAACCACAACCGGTCCTGGAACTGCGGCGTGGAGGGACCGACCGACGATCCCGAGATCCTGGCACTGCGCCGCCGGCAGATGCGCAACATCATCGCCACTCTCATGGTCTCCCAGGGCACCCCGATGATCAGCCACGGCGACGAGGTCGGGCGCACGCAGCATGGCAACAACAACGGCTACTGCCAGGACAATCCGATCACCTGGATCGACTGGAGCCGCGCCGATGACTACTCGGACATCCTGGAGTTCACCAGGCGGGCCGCCGCACTGCGCGCCGAGCACCCCGTCTTCCGGCGGCGGCGCTTCCTGCAGGGAAAGCCGCTACGCGACGGCGATCAGCACGACATCGCATGGCTGACTCGGGACGGTGTGCGGATGACGCCTGATGACTGGAATTCCGGGGTCAAGTCGGTCATGGTGTTCCTCAACGGTGATGCTATCCCGGAACCGGACGCGCGGGGAGAACGGATTGTCGACGACTCTTTCCTGCTCTGCTTCAACGCCCATGACTATCCGGTTGAGTTCGTGGTCCCGGACGGGGAGTACGCCAAAGAGTGGACAACGGTGATCGACACCACCGACCCGGCGGGCGGCGGCGGAGTTGCGCTAGCAGCCGGTACGGCGATGGCGGTGCCCGGACACACCCTCGTGGTGCTTCGCAAGACCGGTTAGGTCAGGTAACGGTACGCCGGCGAACCCGGTTCCAGCGGTTCGACGTGCAGTCCCGAAGAGTCCATCCGCGCGCGCAGGCCGTCGTAGTCCGCAGCTGAACCCAGCTCGATACCGACCAGCGCCTCCCCCGTCTCCCTGTTATTGCGTTTGACGTACTCGAACAGAGTGATGTCATCGTTAGGGCCGAGGACCTCGTCGAGGAACCGGCGCAACGCACCGGGCTCCTGCGGGAAATCCACCAGAAAATAGTGCTTGAGGCCGAGGTGCACCAGCGAGCGCTCCAGCACTTCCCCGTAGCGGGACACGTCGTTGTTGCCGCCGGAGATCAGGCAGACCACGGTGGATCCGGGCTCAACCTCCGTTTCCAGCAGCCCGGCGACCGACAGCGCCCCGGCGGGTTCGGCGATAATGCCCTCGTTCTGATAGAGGTCGAGCATTGCGGTGCACACCGCACCCTCATCGACCGTGGTGACCGAAACCATGTCGCCGGCTGCGGCCAGCGCCCGGAAGGTCAGTGTGCCCGCCCTTCGCACCGCCGCGCCATCGACGAACTGGTCGACGTGGTCGAGGTCCACCGGCTCACCGGCGGCCAGCGCCGCCATCATGGACGCGGCACCGGCCGGTTCGACGCCCAGTACCGCGGTGGCGGTGGTGCGCTCGGCAAGGTAGGTGGTGACCCCCGCGATACAACCGCCCCCGCCCACTGCGACCACTACCAAGTCGGGCTCCGAGTCGAGCTGATCGAGTACCTCGACGGCTATGGTGCCCTGTCCGGCGATGGTTCGCGGGTCATCGTAGGGAGGGACCAACGTGGCGCCGGTTCGCGCGACGTCGGCGAACGCTGCCGCGGCGGCATCGTCATAGGTGGCGCCGCCGACGATCACCTCGATGAAGTCGCCCCCGTGATAGCGGATCCGGTCACGCTTCTGCTTGGGCGTTTTGCCTGGCACGTAGACGCGTCCGTGTACCTGCATCGAACGGCACGCCAACGCGAAACCCTGGGCGTGATTGCCCGCCGATGAACACACCACGCCGGCCTTCAGCTGATCAGCGCTCAACTGGGACAGCAGGTTGTAGGCGCCGCGGATCTTGTAGGACCGCACGCTCTGGAGATCCTCCCGCTTGAGGAAAACCTCGGCACCGGTGATCTCCGAGAGTCGATCGCAGTGTTGCAGCGGGCTGCGGGCCACCACGCCGGCGATCCGTTCAGCGGCCGCGTCGATATCCGCCGCCGTCACGGGTGACGACAGCCGGTCGCGGCTCAGTTCGGCAGTCACCGGTTAATGGTGCCACCGCCGGGGCGAAATCAGTGAATCGGGGTGAGCACGAAGACCGGTATCTCCCGGTCGGTTTTGCGCTGGTAGTCGGCGTAATCAGGCCATACCTCGACGGCGCGTCGCCACCAGGTGGCCTTCTCCTCGCCGGTGACCTCCCGGGCCTCGTAGTCGGCGGTGCGGGTGCCGTCCTGCAGTTCCACATGGGGGTGGGCCTTGACGTTGTGGTACCAGACCGGGTGCTTGGGCGCGCCGCCGAGCGACGCCACGACCGCGTACTCGCCGTTGTGCTCGACCCGCATCAGCGGTGTCTTGCGCAGTTTTCCGGTCTTGGCACCAACGGTGGTCAGCAGGATCACCGGCTTGCCCTTGAGTTCGGTGCCCTCGGTCCCGCCCGACGACATGTACAACTCGGCGTTCTCGCGGGCCCAGTCTGAGGTGCTGGGCTCGTACTCTCCAGTCAGCGGCATGCCTGCCAGCCTAGGCGGGGCGGGTCATCCGCCGAGGCAGCCGGGTCCCAGCAGTGCCTTGAGATCACCCATCAGCGCCGGGGACGGCGTCACTCGCAGCGACTGGTCCAGTTCCAGGGTGGTGATCCGCTCGCCGTTGACGAGCCGGAGATGGACCTGAGCCGTGCCCGGATGACGCGCGAGGACCTGTTTGAGTGCGGCGACCTTATCCGGTGTGCACTGGCGCGTGGGCAGGCTCACCGCCAGCGGCCGGTTCGCCCTGGCGCCCGAAAGGTCCGGAACCACCAGATCATTCGCGATCAGGGTGATGCGGTCGTCCTGAATACGGATCTTGCCGCCGACAAGAACCACCGCGTCATCGGCGATCTCGGCCCCGAACAGTGAATAGGTCTGCGGGAAGAACATCACCTCGATGCCGCCGATGAGATCTTCGAGCTGGGCCGACGCCCAGGGCATTCCGCTCTTGTTCACCCGCCGATTGACCGCTGCAAGTATCCCCCCGACTCGCACCTGCGAATCCGTCGGAACCGAACCCTCGAGGATCGACGGGATGGCGGTGTCGGTCTGCGCGGCCAGCAGATGGGCGATGCCGTCGAGGGGGTGGCCGGACACGTACAGCCCGAGCATCTCACGTTCGAGCGCCAGTTTGTGTTTGTCGTCCCACTCCTCGTCGGGAACCTTGATGGTGAAAACCGCATCGGTGCCCGAGTCACCCGAGCCACCCCCGAATAGGTCGAATTGCCCGATCGCCTCGGCCTTCTTGGTACCCAGGACCGACTCGACGGCGTCGCTGTGCACCAGGAACAGGCCCTTGCGGGCATGTTTGAGCGAGTCGAACGCGCCTGCCTTCACCAGGGATTCGGTGACCTTCTTATTGCACGCGCCGATGTCGATCTTGTTGAGGTAATCGGAGAAGTCGGTGAATTTCCCCTTCGCGGCGCGGGTGGCGATCAACGAACTCACCACGTTGGCGCCGACGTTTCGGACAGCACCCAGACCGAAGCGGATATCGGTGCCGACCGAGGTGAAGTTCATCTCCGACTCGTTGACATCCGGCGGCAGCACGGTGATACCGAGCTTGCGGCAGTCGGCGAGATAGACCGCGGCCTTGTCCTTGTCATCGCCCACCGACGTGAGCAGCCCGGCCATGTACTCGGCGGGAAAGTTCGCCTTCAGATAGGCGGTCCAGTAGGACACCAGACCGTAGCCCGCGGCGTGTGACTTATTGAACGCGTAATCGGCGAACGGCAAGATGGTGTCCCACAGCACCTTGATCGCGCCCGCCGAGAACCCGTTGGCCTTCATGCCTTCGGAAAAGCCCTCGTACTCCTTGTCGAGAACATCGCGTTTCTTCTTGCCCATCGCCTTGCGAAGAATGTCGGCTCGGGCCAGCGAGTAACCGGCCACCCTCTGCGCGATGCGCATGATCTGTTCCTGGTAGACGATCAGGCCGTATGTCTCGGCGAGGATGTCTTCCAGCGGCGCGGCGAGTTCAGGGTGGATCGGCGTGATCGCCTGTCGGCCGTTCTTGCGGTCGGCGTAGTCGTTGTGGGCGTTAACGCCCATCGGCCCCGGGCGGTACAGCGCCAGCACCGCGACGATGTCCTGGAATCCCGTGGGCTGCATGCGGCGCAGCAGGTCCCGCATGGGACCGCCATCGAGTTGGAAGACGCCGAGGGTCTCGCCGCGGGAGAGCAGTTCGAAGGTGGCCGGGTCATCCAGGGGCAGCGACTCCAGGTCGAGTTCGATCCCACGGTTGGTTCTGATGTTGTCCAGCGCGTCGTTGATGATCGTCAGATTCCGCAGGCCGAGGAAGTCCATCTTCAACAGGCCGATCGCCTCGCACGACGGGTAATCCCAGCCGGTGATGATGGCGCCGTCCTGCGGGCGCTTCCACAGCGGGATCGACTCCATCAGCGGTTCGGAACTCATGATCACCGCGCACGCGTGAACTCCCGCGTTACGGACCAGACCCTCCAGCCCGCGGGCGGTCTCGTAGATGGTGCGCACATCGGGATCGGTGTCGATCAAGCTCCGGACCTCGGCGGCCTCCTTGTAGCGCTCGTGGCCGGGGTCGGTGATACCGGCCAGCGGAATGTCCTTGGCCATCACGGCCGGAGGCAACGCCTTGGTGATCCGGTCGGCGATCGCGAAGCCGGGCTGGCCGTAGTGCACGCGGGCGGAATCCTTCAGAGCCGCCTTGGTCTTGATAGTGCCGAACGTGATCACCTGGGCAACCCGGTCACTGCCCCACTTCTCCGCGGTATACCGGAGCATCTCGCCGCGCCGACGGTCGTCGAAGTCGATGTCGATATCGGGCATGGAAGCGCGTTCGGGGTTGAGGAAACGCTCGAAGAGCAGCCCGTGCTCGATCGGGTCGATGTCGGTGATGCCGAGGGCGTAGGCCACCAGAGATCCGGCCGCCGAACCGCGGCCCGGTCCGACCCGGATGTTGACCGAGCGCGCGTAGTTGATCAGATCGGCGACGATCAGAAAGTAGGACGGGTAGCCCTTGTCGCAGATGACGTCGATCTCATAGGCGGCGCGCGCGGCGTACTCGTCGGGTGCGCCGGCGGGGAATCTGCGGGCCAGCCCGGCGTCGACCTCATGTCGCAGCCAGCTGCCCTGATCGTGCCCATCGGGAACGGGAAACACCGGCATCCGGTCCCGTGGTGTCCACACGTCGGCGTAGGACTGCACCCGCTCGGCGATCAGCAGCGTGGAATCGCACGCCTCCGGTATCTCCGAATCCCACAGTGCTCGCATCTCGGCTGCCGACTTGAGGTAATAGCCGTCGCCGTCGAATTTGAACCGGTTCGGATCCGACAGCGTCTTTCCGGTCTGAACGCACAGCAGAGCCTCGTGGTTATGGGCCCCCTCCCGGGTGACGTAGTGGCAGTCATTGGTCGCCAGCGGCGGGATCCCGAGCTTGCGTCCGAGTTCCAGCAGCCCGTCGCGGACCCGGCGCTCGATCGACAGTCCGTGGTCCATCAGTTCCAGGAAGTAATTGTCGGGGCCGAAGATCTCGCGCCACTTCGCGGCGGATTCCAGCGCCTCGGCCCTCTGACCCAGCCGCAGCCGGGTCTGCACTTCCCCGGAGGGACAGCCGGTGGTGGCGATGATGCCCTCGGCGTGCTCGGCGATCAGTTCGGCGTCCATCCGGCTCCACTTGCCCAGCTGACCCTCAAAGGACGCCAGGGAGCTGAGCTTGAAGAGATTCCGGAGTCCGGTGGCGTTCTCGGCGACCATGGTCAGGTGGGTGTAGGACCCGCTGCCGGAGACGTCGTCTGCCTTCTGCCCTGGATCGCCCCACAGGATGCGGCGGGTGTCGAAGCGAGAGCCCGGGGCGACGTAGGCCTCCACCCCGATGATCGGCTTGATCCCGAACTCGGTGGCGGCGTTGTAGAACTCGCTGGCACCGAACATGTTGCCGTGGTCGGTCATGCCGATGGCGGACATCTCCAGGCGCTGGGCCTCGGCCAGCATGGGCGTGATCTTGGCGGCACCGTCGAGCATCGAGTACTCGGTGTGGTTGTGCAGATGCACGAAGGAGTCGCCCATAGGGCTGCCAGTCTAGGGCCGCGCCCCGGCGGCTCCGGCGTGTCGGGCGGCCGTGTCCCCAGGTGTTGCGAGAGTCAGGTGTCGTGCGGGTCAGGTCTCGTCGCGCAGCATGCGGGCGACCTCGGTCGCCTGCTCCTGGGTCAGCTCGCCGGACAGTTGCAGCACCTGGCCGTCGATCGGGCCGCTGATCTTGGGCCCCCAGACCACCGTGCCGGCCCGCACGAAGGCCACTTGCTGCCCCACCCTCTCCGCGGTGAGCTGGGCGAACTGCCGGGCGGAATCCTCCGTCATGGTCATCTGGACCACCTGGACGCCGGTCAGCGGGTTGAGATAGGAGTCCACCTTGGTCAACTGCAGACGCATGGCCTCGGGCTGCAGTTCGTAGACGGCGGTCTTGGGGATGTCGCAGATTCTGGCCGGCTGGTCCGGCGGCAGGGGCACCGGCGCCGGGCACTGGTCAGGAGAAGCGACGAAGGCCCCGACGACCGGTCGGACCGGGAGCGGCTTGATGGTCAGCACCGGCGCGACGCTGGTGGGGGTGGTGGGCTCGGCAGTGTCGGAATCGCCGCCGCCGAACACCGCGGCCAGCGGCCCGACGAACGGAGTCACCGCGATGGCGGCCGCGGCGACGGACGCCAGCACGATGAGCAGTATCCGGCGACTGCGGGATTTCGAGTCGGTCATGATGCGTGCAAGTTACCTCGCTCGGCCCCTGACCGGGCACGGTAGGTGCGGGAGATGGTGTCGGCGCTGAACACGACCAGCGCCAGCCAGATCAACCCGAATCCGGCCCACCGCGTGGCCGACATCGGCTCGTTGCCGACCACCAGACCCCACGTCATCTGCATCGAGGGCGTCAGATACTGCAGCAGACCGATGGTGACCAGCGGCAGCCGCTGGGCCGCCGCACCGAACAGCAGCAGCGGGATGGCGGTGATCGGCCCGCACAGCATCATCAGCACGACCTGGCCGGCTCCATTGGTGGTGAACTGGCCATCGCCGGTGGACTGCAGGACCGCCAGGTAGGCCAGAGCGAATGGCGTGGCGATGGCGGTCTCCACTCCGACGCTGACGCGGGGATCGACCGCGACGACCTTTTTCACCGCACCGTAGAGGCCGAAAGAGAACGCCAACCCCAGAGCGATCAGCGGCGTCCCCCCGACGCCGGAGGACAGCAGGACGACGGCGGCGACCGCGATCAGCAGCGCGAGACCCTGTTGCCGATTGAGTCGCTCGGCGAAGAACACCACACCGAGCAGCACGCTGACCAACGGAGTGACGAAGTAGCCGAGAGCGGCGTCTATGACGTGGCCGGAGTTGACCGCGTAGATGTAGACGACCCAATTGATGGAGATCAGCCCCGAGGCGCACGCCAGCAACAGCCATGTGCGCCCGGAGATCCGCCGGACCTCGGACAGTCGTCTGCCGGCCATCAGCACGAGGGCCATGAAGGCGACCGTCCAGACGATGCGATGGGCCAGGATCTCAGCGGGGCCGGCCGGTTTGAGCAGCGGGAAGAACGCCGGGAAGAAACCCCACGACGTGTAGGCGCCCAGACCGTAGAGCAGTCCGCGCCCGTCCCCGGCCGGCCTGTCCGCCACGTTCACGAGTCTTGGCGCAACACGTCGAGGGCGTGCTGCAGATCGGCCGGGTAGGGGCTGGCGATCTCCATTCGCCGCCCGTCGGCGGGGTGTGCGAAGGCCAGCGACCGGGCATGCAGCCACTGTCGTTCCAGGCCGAGCCTGCGGGCGAGCACCGGGTCGGCACCGTAGGTGCTGTCACCTGCGCAAGGATGGTGCAGCGCGGCGAAGTGCACCCGGATCTGGTGTGTGCGACCGGTTTCCAGGTGGACGTCGAGCAGACTTGCGGCGCGGAACATCTCCAGCGTGTCGTAGTGGGTGACGCTGTGCCGGCCGTTCTGGGTGACGGCGAACTTCCATTCGCCGCCGCGGTGGCGCCCGATGGGAGCGTCGATGGTTCCGCTCGACGGGTCCGGATGTCCCTGCACCACAGCGTGATACCGCTTTTCCACGGTGCGCTGTTTGAAGGCGCGCTTGAGCACCGTGTAGGCATGCTCAGACAGTGCAACCACCATCACGCCGGACGTGCCGACATCCAGCCTCTGCACGATGCCCTGCCGTTCGTGCACACCGGAGGTACTGATACGGAACCCGGCCGCCGCCAGACCGCCGAGCACGGTCGGGCCCTGCCAGCCGACACCCGCATGGGCGGCGACTCCAGGCGGCTTGTCCACCGCGACGATATCGGCGTCGGAGTACAGGATCGTCATGCCCTCTATCTCGACCGGTGTGTTCTCCGGCGCCGGACGCTCGTCGGGCAGTTGCACGGTCAGCAGGGCCCCGGCGGGGAGTTTCGCGGACTTGCCGACGGTCACACCGTCGAGTTGCACGCCGCCCGCCTCCGCGGCAGCGGCGGCTGCGGTACGCGACAGGCCCAGTAGGCGGGCCAATCCGGCGTCGACCCGCATCCCCGCCAGCCCTTCCGGGACCGGCATGGATCGTTGCGCCATCAGGCGGTCTCGGCGTCGGGCGCCCGACGGCCGGGGGTGTCGAAGTCGTAACCGAAGAGCGACAGGACAACCAGCAGGATGGCACCGCCGACGACCGCCGGGTCGGCCACGTTGAACACCGGCCACCAACCGATGGAGAGGAAGTCCACGACGTGACCGCGAAGCGGTCCCGGTGAACGGAAGAAACGGTCGACCAGATTCCCCAGCGCGCCGCCGAGGATCATGCCCAGCCCCACCGCCCACCAGGGCGAGACCAGCCGACGGCCCATCCACACGATGCCGATCACGACAGCGCTTGCCACCAGGGTCAGGACCCAGGTGTAGCCGGTGGCCATGGAGAAGGCGGCACCGGAGTTGCGTACCAGCGTCCAGGTGACGGTGTCGCCGATGATCGACACCGGTTGGCCGGGTTTCAGCAGTTTGACCGCGAGCACCTTGGTGACAACGTCGAGTGCGAGGATGACCGCCGCCACCGACAGCAACAGCCGCAGCCGCCGGCGCGGCGGCGCGGTCTGGTCGGTCACGGCACCATCATTCCCTAACGGCCTCGACCCGCCGCGCCTGCCATGATGGCGGCATGTCCCGCCTCGTCGTGGTCACCACCGGTGGCACCATCGCGACCAGCGCAGGTGCCGACGGGGTGTTACGTCCCACCCGCAGCGGCAGCGATCTGGTCACCGGTCTGGACGTGGACGTGATCGACCTGATGTCGGTGGACAGCTCACAACTCACTCCCGCCGACTGGCTCACGATCGGGGCTGCGGTCGACTCGGCCGCCGCGGGCGGCGCCGATGGGATCGTCGTCACCCACGGCACCGACTCGCTCGAGGAGACCGCACTGTGGCTCGACCTGACCTACGGCGGCCTTGCGCCGGTGGTGCTCACCGGTGCCGCCCGGCCCGCGGACGCACCCGACGCCGATGGGCCGGCCAACCTGCGTGACGCGCTCGCCGTGGCGGCCAGTCCGCTGTGCCGGGACGTCGGTGCTCTGGTCAGCTTCGGGGGCCGGGTGTTCTCCCCGCTGGGCACCACGAAGATCGGGGGGCCGGGCGTCTTCGGCGGCGCGGCGCCCTTGGGTGCGGTGACCTCGGGGGTTTTCACCATGACCGTCGTCAAACAACGGCCGCATCTGGGCGCGGTGCCGGTCCCGCCCCGGGTGGACATCGCCTCCGCCTACCCCGGAGCCGATGGAACGGCGATCGACGCCTTCGTCGCGGCTGGCGCCCGCGGGGTGGTGGTGGAGGCGATGGGCTCCGGTAACGCCGGGCGCGCCGTCATCGACGCAGTCGGCCGTGCCGTCGCCCGCGGGGTCGCGATCGCGATCACCACCCGCGTGCCCGGCGGCCGGGCCGGCGGCGGCTACGGCCCCGGGCATGATCTCCTCGCCGCCGGCGCGCTCCCGGTGCCCCGGTTGCGCTCCAGCCAGGCGAGGGTTCTGGTGATGGCGGCCGTCGGGGCGGGGATCTCAGTCGCCGACGTCGTCGCCGAGTGGGGCTGAGTCGGCCAGCTCATCGAGGTAGTCGCCCCAGTCCAGGCTCTCCACCGGATCGGCGGCGGTCAGGTCGGGGGTGCCGATGTCGAAGGTGCGCATCACGCCGGGGCCGCTCGCCCGGGTCTCGAAGCGCACGCTGACGACACCGTGCCCGGCCCCCTGGACCCAGCCGTGACCGAGGTCCGGGTGGGCGACGTCGTCACCGACACGCCATCCGGCGATGCCGTCCGACGACGACGGCAGCGGGACCGCAGGCGGCGCATCGGACATCTCCACTTGCTGCTGTTGGTCAAGCTCGGGGAACAGCGACTCCTGGCGCACATCCGACAGACCGGAGAATCCCACGCCGAGCAGCCGGACCGGGCCGATGTCGCGCGGGTCCAACAGCAACCGGTGCGCCATTGCCGTCAGCGTGCCCGCGTCGGCGGTGGCGTAGGGCAGCGTCGCCGACCGCGTCAGGGTCGACATATCGGACTTCTTCAGTTTCACCGTGACCGTGCGCGCTCCGCGGCCGTCCCGGTCGAGTCTGCGGTGGGCGTGCTCGGCGATCGGGCCGGCGGCGTCGCGCAGCTGTTCGATCGTGGTGAGGTCGACGGCAAAGGTGGATTCGGCGCTGATCTGTTTGGCCTCGGCCCGTTCCATGACGGGGCGATCGTCAATGCCGCGCGCCAGCCGATGCAGGCCGGGTCCGACTCCGGTGCCGAGGATGTTCGCCGCCTCGGCGTCGGTCAGAGCCGCCAGTTGCCCGATCGTCTCGATACCGAGCCGGTGCAGACGATCCTCGGCCACTGGGCCGATCCCCCACAGTCGCCGCACCGGCAACCCGGCCAGCAATTGAGCTTCCTCGTCACGCCGAACCACTCGTAGCCCATCGGGCTTGGCGAGGTCGGATGCGATCTTGGCGATCTGCTTTCCTGAACCGGCCCCCACCGACGCCACCAATCCGGTCTGCTCCCGGATCCGCACGCGCAACGCGGCACAGAAACGTTCGACGTCGTCGGCGCTCGCACCGACGAGTTCGGCGGGTTCGCCGAACGCCTCGTCGAAGGACAGTTGTTCGAGCACCGGGACGACGGCCCGCACCGTCGCCAGAACCCGCCGGCTGGCCAACGAGTAGACCGCGCCGCGCGGCGGCAGCACCACCGCGCCCGCGCCGATCAGGCGCCGGGCCTGATGCACCGGCATCGCGGAGCGGGCGCCGAAGACTCTGGCCTCATAGCTCGCGCCGGCTACCACACCGCGCCCGCCGACGCCGCCGACCAGGACAGGCCGGCCGCGAAGCGTCGGGCGGGTCAGCTGCTCGACGGACGCGAAGAACGCGTCCATGTCGAAATGCAGCACCCAGCGGGTCACGAGATCAGTACCCAGCGGGTCACGGGACCATTGTCACGCCCTGCTGATCGCCACCCGCACACCGTCACCGATCTCGACGCCGTCGGCGGGTTCGCCGAACTCGAAGCCGGTCGCCAGGATCTCGCGTGCGATGAGCTCGCGATGGGTGTGGGCCCATGCCGATCGCTCCCCTGGCACGGCCATGACCACCGTGATCCGGTCGCTGACATCAAGGCCTGAGGACTTGCGCAGGTCCTGCAGTTCGCGGATCCGGTCCTTGGCCCAGCCTTCGGCCTCCAGTTCCGGTGTGACGGTGTCGTCGAGGACCACCAGGCCGGCGCCGCCAGGCAGTGCGGCGGTGCAGCCCGGGTCAGCGGCGACGAGTTTGGATTCGTACTCCCCGGCGTGGAGCACCACCTCCCCCGCGGTCAGCGTGCCGTCGTCGTTGAGCACGCCACGGCCCGCCTTGACCGCCATGATGGCGTCCTGGACCGATTTCCCCAACCGCGGCCCGGCCGCCCTGGCGTTGACCGTCAGCTCGAATCGGCCGTGGGCGGCGATATCGTCGGTGAACTCGACGGACTTGACGTTGAGCTCGTCGGCGATCAGGTTGACGAACGGCTCGAGCTGCTGGGGATCCTCCACTGCCACCGTGACTTTGGGCAGCGGCAGCCGGACCCGGAGCTTCTTGGCCTTACGCAACGACGACCCCGCCGAACAGACCTCTCGGACCTGATCCATGGCAGCCACGAGCGCCGGATCTTCCGCCATCAGCCCGGCCTGCGGCCAGTCCGTCAGATGAACCGAACGTTGCGCGGTGAGACCGCGCCAGATGACCTCGCACGCCATCGGCAACAGCGGCGCGGCCAGCCGGGTGGTGACCTCCAGGACCGTGTGCAGGGTGTCGATCGCGTCGCGGTCCTCCTCCCAGAAGCGGGACCGTGAGCGCCGCACGTACCAATTCGTCAGGGCCTCGGTGAATTGCCGCAGTTGCTCGCAGGCCCCGGAGATGTCGCAGACATCCATGGCGGCGGTGAGGTCGTCGCGCAAAGCCTCCAGCTTGGCCAGGATGTAGCGGTCCAGTACGTGAGCCGAGTCGGTGCGCCACGTCCCGACACCGGGGGCGTAGAGGGCCAGGAAGCTGTAGGCGTTCCACAGCGGCAGCAGCACCTGGCGAACGCCTTCGCGGATACCTTGTTCGGTCACGATGAGGTTACCGCCGCGAAGTATCGGCGAGGCCATCAGGAACCAGCGCATGGCATCGGAGCCGTCACGGTCGAACACTTCGTTGACATCGGGATAGTTGCGCAGCGACTTGCTCATCTTGGCTCCGTCGTTGCCGAGCACGATGCCGTGTGCGACGCAGGTTTTGAACGCCGGGCGATCGAACAGCGCGGTCGCCAGTACGTGCAGCGTGTAGAACCAGCCACGGGTCTGACCGATGTACTCGACGATGAAGTCACCCGGGAAGTGCGTCCGGAACCACTGCTCGTTCTCAAACGGGTAGTGCACCTGGCCGTACGGCATCGACCCCGAGTCGAACCACACGTCGAAGACGTCCTCGATGCGGCGCATCGTGGACTTTCCGGTGGGATCGTCCGGATTGGGCCGGGTCAATTCGTCGATATAGGGCCGGTGCAGATTGTCGGGACGCACCCCGAAGTCGCGCTCGAGCTCGTCGAGGCTGCCGTAGACGTCGATCCTCGGATACTCCGGGTCGTCGGACATCCAGACCGGAATGGGCGTTCCCCAGTACCGGTTTCGCGAGATCGACCAGTCCCGGGCGTTCGACAGCCACTTGCCGAATTGCCCGTCCTTGACGTGCTCCGGATACCAGGTGATCTCCTGGTTGAGTTCGACCATCCGGTCGCGGAACTCGGTCACGCGCACGAACCACGACGACACGGCCCGGTAGATCAGCGGGTTGCGGCACCGCCAGCAGTGCGGGTACGGGTGGTCGTAGGTCTCGTGACGCAACAGCACCGGGGCGTTGACCGCAGCCGATCCGGTGCCGTTCTTCAGGTCCCGGATGATCGAGGCGTTGGCGTCGAAGACCTGCTGACCGTGGTAGTCCGGCACGCTTGCATCGAAGCGGCCCCTGGCGTCCACCGGGGTGACCGGCGCGATGCCGACGATATCGGTGGTGGCCTTGTCGTCCTCGCCGTATGCGGGTGCCATGTGCACAATGCCGGTGCCGTCATCGGTGGTCACGAAATCGCCGCGCAGCACCTGGAAGGAGTTCGGCGAGTCGGCGAAGTACGGGAAGGGCGGGAGGTAGCTCAGTCCCAGCAGCTGCTCGCCGGAGTAGCTGCCCAGAATCTGCGGGTCGTCGCCGAGTTCTCGGGCGTAGGCCGCCAGCCGCGCGCGAGCGATCACGAACCGCCGGCCCTGGTGTGCCACGACGACGTACTCGACGTCGGGGTTGACCGCCACGGCCTGGTTGGACGGCAGTGTCCACGGCGTCGTCGTCCAGATCAGCAGGTGGGCGCCGTCGAGATCGGAGCCGGGTGCCACGATCGGCAGCCCGACGGTGACCGCGGGGTCCTGACGGCTCTGGTAGACGTCGTCGTCCATCCGCAGTTCGTGACTGGACAGCGGTGTCTCGTCGTTCCAGCAGTACGGCAGAACCCGCACGCCCTCGTAAGCCAGGCCCTTGTCCCACAACTGTTTGAAGACCCAAATCACCGACTCCATGAACGGCAGGTCCAGGGTCTTGTAGTCGTTGTCGAAGTCGACCCATCGGGCCTGCCGGGTGACGTAGGCGCGCCATTCGCTGGTGTAGCGCAGTACCGAGTCGCGGCAGGCGTCGTTGAATGTCCCGATACCCATCTGCTCGATCTGGGCCTTGTCGGTGATGTCGAGCTGGCGCTGGACCTCGAGTTCGGCCGGCAGGCCATGGGTGTCCCAGCCGAACCGGCGCTCCACCTTGTAGCCGCGCATGGTCCGGTAGCGCGGGATGATGTCCTTGACGTACCCGGTCAGCAGGTGGCCGTAGTGCGGTAAGCCGTTAGCGAACGGCGGTCCGTCGTAGAAGACGTACTCCTGCGCCCCGTCGCGCCGCTGCACACTGGCCCGGAAGGTGTCGTCGGAGGCCCAGTAATCCAGGATCTCTAGCTCGAGCGCGGGGAAGTCCGGAGAACCGGTGGCCGTGCGGGGGTAGCCCCTGAGTCGTCCGGGGTCGCCGGTGGGGGTCACGGTGGCCTCTCTCCTGTGCCGTTCGGGCACGGGGACGACGTCGCGCGATGCGCGAGCGCCGCGGTACCACCCCGCTTACGCGCGCACGCGCGCGTCGCTCATGGATCAGGCTGTGACGGGCCGTCCCGTTCGGGTCTACTGGGCCGCACCGCCCGACGGCGGGCCGTTCTTCCGAAGGCTCCCCGGTGATGGCCGGATCGACGCCGTTGGATGGGCATTCTAGCGGCCTCCGCGACGCGACCGGTGATCGCGCCCTCTCAGCTTCCCGGGCTGCTCGTCGCAGGTCAGTAGGATGGATGGGTGGCTCGACACCGCCTCCCAGCGGAGATGGACACCGCCGCCGGAGGCACAGGGATCTTCGGGCGCGTCGGTTCCGTCGTCGTACGGTTCCCCCTGCTGGTGATCGCGGCCTGGATCGTGCTCGCCGCAGTACTCACCATGTCCTTCCCATCGCTGGGGGTGCTCGCCCAGAAAGCGCCCGCCTCCATCCTGCCCGCCAACGCGCCATCGGTGGTGAGCCAGAAGCAGATGAGCGAGGCCTACCAGGAGGCCAGTTCCGACAACATCCTGCTGGTCGTCCTCACCAACGAGAATGGCTTAACGCCGGCCGACGAGGAGGTCTACCGGACCCTGGTCGGCAGATTGCGGGCCGAAACCGACGACGTCGCGGCACTGCAGGACTTCGTCACCACACCCCCGCTGCGCGAGATCCTGGTCAGCAAGGACAACAAGGCCTGGCTGCTGCCGGTCAACATCGTCGGCGAGATCGCCACCCCGAAAGCGATCGCCGCGACCAAGCGGGCCATGCAGACGGTGAAGGACACCGTCGCCGGCACGTCGTTACAGGCGTACACGACCGGCCCGGCGGGCACCTTCAACGACATCCAGGACATCGGTGACCGCGACCGGATCACCATCGAGGTGGCGACCGTGGTCGCGCTGCTCAGCATCCTGCTGATGGTCTACCGCAATGCCCTCACCATGCTGCTGCCCCTGATCACCATCGGGGTGTCACTGGTGGCCGCGCAGGGCGTGGTGGCCGGCCTCGGCACGCTCGGCCTCAGCGTCTCGAATCAGACGATCGTGCTGATGACGGCCATGCTCGCCGGCGCCGGCACCGATTACGCGGTGTTCCTGATCAGCCGATATCACGACTACCTGCGCGCCGGAGACGACTCGGACACCGCGGTGCGCAACGCGCTGGACTCCGTCGGCAAGGTGATCACCGCATCCGCGGCGACAGTCGCGGTGACCTTCATCGGGATGGTGTTCACGAAGCTGACGGTGTTCTACACCGTGGGCGTGGCCCTCGCGGCGGCAATCGCCGTCGGCTGTATCGGTGCGCTGACCTTCCTGCCCGCGTTGCTGGTGCTCGCCGGCCGCAGGGGCTGGGCGAAGCCGAGGCGGGACCTCACGGGGCGGTTCTGGAGGCGGTCGGGAATCCGGATCGTCCGCAACCCTGTGGTCAACCTGGTGATGAGCCTGGTGATCCTGGCGATCCTGGCCGGCAGCGCCTTGCTGGCCACATACAACTATGACGACCGCAAGGCGCTCCCGGCCGCCAGCGAGAGCATCCAGGGCTATGACGCGATCGGCAGGCACTTCCCCATCAACGCGAGCCTGCCGCAGTACATCCTGATCAGCTCCCCGCAGGATCTGCGTACACCCAAGGCGCTGGCCGACATGGAACAGATGGCCTACCGGATCAGCCAGCTGCCCGATATCGATCTGGTCAGGGGTATCACCCGCCCGACCGGTGAATCGCTTGAACAGGCCCGCCTGTCCTTCCAGGCCGGCGAGATCGGCAAACCGCTCAACGCGGCGGCCGACCTGATCAGCGGACAGAACAACAACCTCAACCTGCTGGTGTACGGCGCCGACCAGGTGGCCGATGTGCTCGGAGCCATTCGGGGTCAACTGGGACAGACCCTGGGCACCGTGGCAGGTCTGGTGCAGGCACTGACGCTCATGCAGAACCAATTCGGTGGCGACAGGACGCTGCAGGAGTTCGACGAGGCCAACAAGTTGCTCAACGCAATGCACGGCCTTGGCGACAGCATCGGCCTGAACGTCGCGGACGCGATCAAGGCCTTCAGCCAGAACATCGACCCGGTCCTCAACGCGCTCAACGTCAGCCCGGTGTGCGATGCCGACCCGGCCTGCGTCAGCACCCGCGACCAGTTGCGAGCGGCCGCCATCGCCCGCGACAACGGGACGCTGGACCGGATCGCCGAATTGGGCCGGCAGTTGCAGGCAGTGCAGGCCGACCAGACCCTGGGCGCAACGACCGGCAACCTCAACGCCGCTCTGAACTCGGTGAATCAGACGCTGCAGTCGGCCGGTCTCAACGACCCCTCGGCCGTGCAGGCACAGCTGTCCCAGCTGGAACAAGGTGTGAACACCCTGGCCGAAGCCAGCCGGAAAGTAGCCGACGGCGTGCAACTTCTAGTCGACCAGACCAAAAAGCTGGGCGCCGGTCTCGATCAGGCCTCATCGTTCCTGCTGGCGATGCGCAATGACGCCACCACACCGTCGATGGCCGGCTTCTACATTCCGGCTCAGATCCTCACCGGTGAGGAATTCAAAAAGGCCGCGTCGATCTTTATCTCACCGGACGGCCGTACCGCACGCTATCTGGTGCAGACGAAACTCAACCCGTTCAGTCCCGAGGCGATGGATCAGGTCAACGCCATCCTCGCAACGGCACGTGGTGCGCAGCCCAACACCACGCTGGCCAATGCGTCAGTCTCGATGACCGGCCTGACTGTGACACTGCGGGACACCCGTGACTACTACTACCAGGACTTTCGCCTCATCGTGACGACCACCATTCTGGTGGTGCTGAGCATTCTCATCGTACTGTTGCGCGCACTGGTGGCACCGCTGTATCTCATTGTGTCAGTGATCTTTTCGTATCTCTCCGCGCTCGGCATGGGAGTCCTGCTGTTCCAGTACGGCTTGGGCCAGGAGTTGCACTGGAGTGTTCCCGGGCTCACATTCATCATCCTGGTCGCCGTGGGCGCGGACTACAATTTGCTACTGATTTCACGCATCCGTGATGAATCGCCGCATGGGATCCGGTCAGGGGTAATCCGGACCGTGAGCCAGACCGGCGGTGTGATCACCGCGGCGGGCCTCATCTTCGCGGCCTCTATGATCGGCCTGCAGTTCTCCAGTATCACCACGCTCGTGCAGATCGGATTCATCATCGCCACCGGAATCCTGCTGGACACCTTCCTCGTCCGCACCGTCACCGTCCCAGCCATGGCCGTGCTGGTGGGCAAGGCCAACTGGTGGCCGTCGAAATGGGAGCCGCCGGCACCACCCAAACGGCGGGTAGCGCCGCACCCCGAGCCGGAACCCGAGTCCGAACCGGCTGCCGTGGGCGCCGCACAGTGAGGTTCGCGATAGCCGTGCACGGCACCCGAGGCGATGTCGAGCCGGCGACCGCAGTCGCGCTTGAGTTGATGCGCCGCGGGCACGAAGTCAGGATGGCGGTTCCTCCCAACCTCGTCGAGTTCACCGAGGCGGCCGGGGTCCCGCGGGTGGTCGACTACGGACCGGACTCGCAGAAACAGCTTGAAGCCGAGGTATTCCGTGAGTGGTTCAAGCTCCGCAACCCGGTCACGGTGTTTCACCAGGGTCGCGACTACATCACCGATGGCTGGCAGGAGATGGGCGACACACTGCGTGAGATCGCCGACGGTGCCGATCTGATCCTGACCGGCACGACATACCAGGAGGTCGCCGCGAACGTCGCGGAGTTCTATTCAATCCCGCTCGCGGCCCTGCACTACTTCCCCGCCCGCGCCAGCAGTCGAGGCCTTCCGGTTCAGGTGCCGCTGGCCGTGGCCAAGCCCGCATTCGCCGTCGCTGAGTGGGCGCACTGGCGCCTGCTCAAACCGGCCGACGACCGGCAACGCCGAAACCTCGGTCTTCCCGACTCGGAGGTGCGCGCAACCCGCCGCATCGTCGACAACGGGACACTGGAGATCCAGGCGTACGACCGGGTCTTCTTCCCTGGGCTGGAAGCGGAATGGGGCGGCAAGCGTCCGCTCGTCGGCTCCATCACCCTCCAGATGCCGACCGATACCGACGAGTCGGTGATGCAATGGATGGCCGCCGGTGAGCCGCCAATCTATTTCGGCTTCGGCAGCATGCCGGTGGAGGATCCCGCCGACGCGATCAGGATGATCACCGAGGTGTCGGCGGACCTCGGTGAGCGCGCGTTGATCTGCTCCGGTGTCCTCGCCCTCGCCGAAGAGCCCACCGCCGATCACGTTATGGTGGTGCGCTCGGCGAATCACTCCGTCGTCTTCCCCCGGTGCCGGGCGATCGTTCACCACGGGGGCGCCGGTACAACGGCGGCCAGCGTTCGCTCCGGCGTGCCGACCCTGGTCCTGTGGGTGGGCGCCGACCAGCCGGTCTGGGCCGGCCGGATCAAACGCCTGGGCGTCGGGACCTCACGACGGTTCTCGTCGACGACCCCCGATACGCTGCGCGCGGACTTGCGGATCGCGCTCAGTCCGCGGTGTGTTGCAAAGGCCCGCGAGGTGGCGGCGCAGATGACGTCGCCGGCGCAGAGCCTCGACACGACCGCAAGCCTGCTCGAGAACGCCGCCTCGCGGCGTTGATCGGTAGAGTCGGCAGCCGTGTGGACGACCGTGCTGTTGCTCGCCATCGCGGTCAATTTCGAACCCACCCGCATCGGGCTGGTGCCCATGCTGCTCGCTCGCGATCGACCGATGCTCCAGCTACTCGCCTACCTGGCCGGCAGCATCACGGTGAATCTCGGATTCGGCCTGCTGATCCTGTTCGTCTTCCACCGCAACCCCTTCGGCACCAGCAGTTCCAATGGCGGCAAGGCACAGATCGCCGTCGGTGTGCTGGCCCTACTGGTGGCGCTGTTCATGGCGGTGCGCAGTCGGCGAACCAAGGTCACTGCGGATCTGACAGGCGGGTCACAACCGGGAGATGCGGACAAACAGCGGGCGGTCGACAGGTTCACCTCAACCGTCCGCAACATTCTGCGTAAAGGCCGTTCGCCGTGGTTCGCGGGGTTGGTCGGCGTCGGCGTGGGACTGCCGTCGGTCGACTATCTCGCCGTCTTGATCATCATCGGGACTTCGCAGAGGTCTCAGCCCGAGCAGGCGGCCGCCCTGGTCACCTTTGTTCTTCTCGGCAGTCTGGTGGTCATGGTCCCACTGCTCGGCTACATCATCGCGCCCGCGAGAACCCTCGATGTCATCGAACGGTTCGCGGCCTGGACGCGCTCGCGCTCGCAGATCGAATATGCGGGGCTGCTTGCCCTGATCGGTGTCCTGCTGATCGGGCTCGGCATCGCGCACCTGTAGGTGCTAGTTGATCACCCCGGACAGACCGAACTCGGCAAGTGTCTGCGACACCACGGCACGAAGCCGCTCCTTGGAGTTCTCCGCCCCGAGTTCGTAGGCTTCCACCGAGATCGAGATCTTGCCGTTGATCCGCCCGGACACCACGACCAGCTGGCCGTGCGAGCGCTCCAACTCACCGACGGTGACATCGGTGTCCAGCGCGCGGATCAGAACGTACTCGGCCGGGGTACCGTCGACCTGAGCCAGATCCGGTGGCAGATCACCGAGGTTCGAACACGAGATCGGCAAATCTTCTGAGTACGCGAAGAGTAGATCAGCGACGCCCTTGACCGCGCTCTGCGGTAGCCACGGGATCAGCGGCATGAGTTCCATGGTGGGATCCGGCTCGTTCTTGGCCTTCTCCCGCGCCTCCCGCACGCCGTTGCGCGCCTCGGTGAGATCGGTGGTGACATTCGTCGGGTCCACAGTGGCATTGGCGAAGGCCATGGCCAACGCGCGGTCATCGTCGAGGCTGTCGCGCAGATTGATCGCGATCACCAGCGTCACCGCACCGTCGGAGGCCCGCCGGCGGCCCAGGTGCTCGCCGAGTTTGGCCGCAAAGCCAGCCAACAGCGAATAGCTGTTGCCGCCAAGGGATTCCGCTTTGGCATCCCACTCCGGAATGTCGATGTAGAGCGCCACCGAGGGTACGGTGACATGCTGCCCGTCCGACGTGGAGGCCTGCGCCGCTCTGGCGTTGGCGAAGTCCTGGCGCTTCTGCCGCACCATCTTGGCGGCCTTGACCGCGGTCCTCAGGGTCAGCGGCAGGTCGCGTAACGCCTGGCGCAGATCAGCCCTGATCGCCCGACTTCGGGTGCGGGAGCGCGGCGCGTCATAGCCCGGGTTGCGGATGTTACCGGTGATCGCCTCGAAGACCGCCATCAGGGCTCCGGTGCCGTCACCGATCACGTGCGAGGCGACGATGCTCACGGCCGTGGCGCCGTCGTCGAGCGGCTGCGCCGCCAGATGCCAGCCGGGGCCGTGCTCCGGGTCGATCGGCAGATTGGCAAGTTCGTCGGCCCAGTCCAGCAGCTCGTCGCGCGGTCGCGACCTGTCGGCGTAGTGGATCGGCGCGGGCGACCCCGAGGGACGCACCCACCGGGGCCGGCCGAACGGCAGCGGTGATCGCTCGATGAGTCTGCTCCCCAGCGACGCGTAGAGATTGTGGTGGAACCGCTTGAGACCCTCGTCGTCCAGCGGATGCTCGTACACCCAGATGCACTGCATGAGTTGGTTGCGACCGGTGGCGCGCATCAACTCCAGCGCGGCCTGATCGAGGAATTCCAGCCGATGTTCGGACAGACGCCCAGCGTCACCGCGGCGCAGCAGCTGCCGCTTGGGCCTGGTCTCTACGGTCATCGGGCACCCTTCCTAGACGACAGTGCCGGTGAGCCCGAACTGGGCGAGGGTCTGCGCGATGACCTCGCGCAGACCCTGCTGGGTGTTCTGCTGGCCCGGCTGATAGCTGATCACGGTGAGTACGGCTTTACCGGGAAACCGGCCGGCGGTGACGGTCAGGATTCCCCCTCGGCGGTCCAGCGTCTCGCGGGAGACCTTCCGGTCCACGCCCCGAAAGCACAGGTATTCCGCGGCGGTGCCGTCGACTCTCATCAAATCGGCTGGCAGCTCACCGAGATTGGAACAAGAAACCGGCAGGTCGGTGGAGAACCCGAACGCGACGTCGGCCATCCGCGCAATTCCGCCCTTGGGCAGGAAGGGAATGAGCGGCAGCATCTCGACCATCTCGTCGGGCTCGTTGCGCGCCTTGCGCAGTCCTTCCCGGATGGCGTTGCGGGGTCCGGACAGATCCTCGGTGACCGACGAGGGGTCGAAACTCACGTTGGCGATGGATACGACATTGCCGCCGGTGTCCTCAAGGTCCTCGCGCTCGTTCACCGGGATCATCAGGGTCACCGCACCGTCTGCGGCCCGGGTCCGCTTCAGGTTCTGCGCCATCTTCCCGGCGAATCCCGCCGCCAGCGAGAAACTGTTCCCGCCGAGTTCTTCGGCGCGGGCATCCCACTGCGCGAGGTCGATGAAGACCGACGCCGACGGGACGTGGGCGAGTTCTCCCCCACCGGAGGGGACCGGAGCGGATGCCGGGCGGGCGAAGTCACGCCGGCGCCTGAGGGCCACCTTGGCGGCGTGCGCAATGGTTCTGCGAATCTCCGGGAGATCGCGGCGGAGCTGACGGAGGTCCTCGCGGATGGCCTGCGAGCGGGGCCGTGAATCCGGCGGGTAGTAGCCGAGCTCACGGGAGTGGCCGTTGATGGCCTCGATGCACGCCAGCACACTGCCCGCGCCGTCGGCGACGCAGTGCGAGATCACCAGACTCATCGCCGCAGACCCGTCGGTGAAACGCTGAACCCCGATACGCCAGGCAGGCCCCCACTCTGGATCCAGCGGGAGATCGACCTGTTCGTCGGCCCAGTCGAACAACTCCTCCCGCGGGCGTGGCTGATCGGCTACCTCGTAGTTCGCCTCCTGACGCGGCGCCGCGACCCAGCGGTGCCGGCCGAAGGGCAACGGCGAGGGTTCGATCCGGCGGGCCAGCAATCCGCCGTAGAGATTGCGATGGAACCGCGCGATACCGTCCATGTCAATCGGGTGCTCGTAGATCCACATCGCCTGCATGACAGCTGCTTGGCCCGCGCCGCGAAGCGCAAGGAACAACGCCTGGTCCGGATACGGCACCACGTTGTCCGGCCCGGCAACCCGGGTGCCCGCCTGGATCAAGCCGATGCCTTCGGAATCCGGGGCGACAGCGAATCGGCACGCCCCTCGGCGGCCCGCAGGTAGACCATCTTCATCAGGTCGACGTACTGGGCCACCGATTCGCGCGCCTGAGGGTTGTCCGGGTACGCGACGGTGATGGTGGTTCCGGTATCCCGGCGGGTCACCCACATACCGATCTGGTTGGCCGCGCCCAGATCCGTGTAGAGAGTGCCGTTCTGCGCCTGCCACTGGCCCATCACCACAGGGTTCAGTGGCGGTAACCCGATATCGAGATAACTGAGCATCGGAACACCAGCGCCCGGCTTGCGGATCCCCTCAAGCGGCTCGGCGAGTTCCAGCACCCGTTCGATCGGCACGTTCGCCATATGCATGCCGTCATCGAATAGTGACTGGGCAGTGAGGGCAATGTCGATGAACGACATCCCCTCCACCGGGACGGCCATCGGAACGATTCCGGTGAACCAGCCGGTGGTCATGAACTCCGCCGGCGTGCTGCGAGTCGTGGTCGGCGTGATCACGCGGTAGGTACCGACACCGGTCAGTTCCCGCTCGGCGATGGCCGCACATGCGAAGACACCGCCGATGAAACGCACACCGGCCTGGGCGCACACCGCCTCGAACCGGTCGGTGTCGTGGGCATCCATCAGCGTGACAGTGATCAGGTCACCCGTGCAGGGCTTATCGGGATCGCCGAGTGGCAGCGGGAACTTCGGCAGGCTGCCGCCGGCGGCCTCGAGATAGTCGATCCATTCGCGCACCTCCGGCGACTCGAGAGTCAGCGTCTTGGTGTACTCCCGCTGCCGGGTGCAGTAATCCAGGTAACGGCCCGCCTCCGGCAGCCGCAGCGGCGCACCGCCCTCGACCAGAGCCGCGTAATTCATGTGAAGTTCGACGAACAGCGCGACCATGAACATCGCATCAGCGTGGACGTGGTCGATACTGGCGTAAAAGGTGAAGTGGTCATCGCGTTGGATCACCCCGAACCTGAAACAGTCCCACTCCAGCGGACTCGGCGTGCGCAGGACGTGCTCACGCCACTGCGACGAATTCATTTCACCGTGCTTGGTCGCCACGAACTGAATGTCGGCCGGATTAACGGCGGTATGCCGGATCAGCCTGTCGTCGGCATCGAAGGCGAACCAACTGTGATACGTGTCGTGCCGCTTCAGGTACGCGTTGATGACATACGTCATCGCCCGAATGTCGCAGCGGCCGGGGATGTTCCACGCCGGGATCAGCAGCCTGGCCATCTCCAGCCCATTCGCCGAATGCGAACGGTAGGTGCGCACATGCTGTTCCTGCTGATAGCTCGCAGGCACGTCATTCACCGGCGCCTGGGTCAGCTTGGCCAGACACCCGGGCGACGGTGCCCATGACGTCACCGACCCGGGCGCGTCGACCCAGTCATGGATTGCGGTGAGCGCAACCACTCAAGTCTCCTCCGACAGTCTCTGCCGGTCCCATCAGCGGGCTGATGCGAGGGCCCCGGCCAACGTCTCACACAGGCCGTCCGCCAGTTCGCGGACAGTGGTGATGTCCATCGACCGCACCCGGATTCCGGTTTCGGTCTCGATTCGCGTACGCAACTCGAGGTTACCCAGCGAGTCCAAACCATACTCGGAGATGGGACGGTCGGGGTCGACGGATCGCCGCAGGATCAGGCTGAGTTGCTCGGCGACCAGACGACGGACCCGGGTGGGCCACTCGTCGGCGGGCAGCGCGTGCAGTTCGGCGCGGAAGCTGCTGGTGTCGGCAGGCCGGTCCGCGCTGGCGGCGAACGCCTCCGCGAACGGGCTGCGGGCGGCCAGATCGGTCAGCCACGGCGTTCCGATCATCGGCGCGTAACCGGTGAACGCCCGGTTGTGCCGAAGCAGGGCCTCGAACGCGTGGGCACCCTCCTCCGGGCTGATCATCGTGGTGTCACCGGTCGCGGCAAGGTGCTTGCCGGCACCGATCTGATCCCACGCCGCCCAGGCGACTGCATTGGCCGGCAGTCCCTGTGCCCGACGCCACTGAGTGAAGGCGTCCAGCCAGCTGTTGGCCGCTGCGTAGGCGCCCTGCCCGGGCGAGCCGAGCAGCGCCGCCGCCGAGGAGAACGAGCAGAACCAGTCCAGCGGCTGGGTCGTGGTGGCCCGGTGCAGATGCCAGGCTCCGTACACCTTGGGAGCCCAGTCCCGCTCCACCAGCTCATCGCTGATATTGGTCAGGATGGCGTCCTCGACCACCGCGGCCGCGTGCAGCACACCGCGCACCGGAAGGCCGGTGGCGGTGGCCTCGGCAACCAGCCGGTCGACAGTCTCCGCACAGGCGACGTCGCCGGTGACGATCTCCACCTCGGTCCCGGAGGCCCGCATCCGTCCGATCTCCTCGCACGCCGCCAGGTTCGGCTGCGAACGCGAGTTCAGCACGATCCGGCCCGCGCCGGCCGCCGACATCTTCGCGGCCAGGAACAAGCCGAGACCGCCCAGGCCGCCGGTGACGATGTAGGCACCGTCGGGTCGGAAGACCTGCGCCTGCTCCGGCGGCACCACCACAGTGCTGTGGCCGGTCCGCGGGATCGACAGGATCAACTTGCCGGTGTGCTCGGCCGCACCCATCACGCGGATCGCGGTGGCCGCCTCGGCCAGCGGGTAGTGGGTGGTCTCCGGCTGCGGCAGAACGCCCTCTGCGGTCATCTGGTAGACGGTGCTGAGCAGCTTGCGGATCTGGGCCGGATGCGTCATGCACATCAGGGCCAGATCCACCCCGTAGAAGGACAGGTTGCGGCGGAACGGGAACAGGCCCATGCGGGTGTCGCCGTAGATGTCCTTCTTGCCGATCTCGATGAAGCGGCCGCCGAAGGCGAGCAGTTCAACGCCGGCCCGCTGGGCGGCACCGGTGAGCGAGTTCAGCACGATGTCGACGCCGTAGCCGTCGGTGTCCTCAAGGATCTGCTCGGCGAAGGCCACGCTGCGCGAGTCGTACACATTGTTGATTCCCATGCGGCGCAGCAGTTCCCGGCGCTCATGGGTACCCGCGGTGGCATAGATCTCGGCACGCGCCAGCCGGGCGATGGCGATCGCGGCCTGCCCGACACCGCCGGTGGCGGAGTGGATCAGCACCTTGTCGCCGGGCTTGATGCGGGCCAGCTCGTGCAGGCCGTACCACGCCGTCGCCGCGGCCGTCGACACCGCGGCGGCCTGATCGTCGCGAAGGCCGGCGGGCAGTGTGACCGCCACATCGGCGTCGCAGGTGAGGAAGGTGCCCCAGCACCCGTTGGGCGACATCCCGCCCACGTGGTCGCCCACTTTGTGGGTGCGCACGTTCGGCCCCACCGCCGTGACCACGCCGGCGAAGTCGATACCGAGCTGGGGCTTGCCCGCGTAGCTCGGATAGCGGCCCATGGCCACCAGCACGTCGGCGAAGTTGAGGCTGGACGCGGTCACCGCGACCTCGATCTCCCCCGGTCCGGGTGCGACCCGCTCGAACGCCGTCATCTCCATCGTCTGCAGGTCGCCAGGCGTGCGGATCTCCAGCCGCATGCCTTCCCGCTCGTGGTCGACAACAGTGGTGTAACGCTCCTCGGGCCGCAGCGGGCTCGGGTACAGGTGCGCGGTGTACCACTGGGCGTTACGGAATACGGTCTCGTCTTCCCGCGCGCCCAGCAGCAACTGCCGGGCCACGTAGGTGCCCTCGGTTTCGTCATCGACGTCGATCTGGGTGGGATGCAGCGACGGGTTCTCGGCGCCGATCACCCGAAGCAGGCCGCGCAGGCCTGCCTGCTCGAGGTTGGGACGCTCACCGGCCAGGACCGTCTGGGCGCCGCGGGTGACGACGTAGAGCCGTGGGCTCTCGCCGGCGGCCTCGGGCAGATCGCGCACGATCCGCACCAGATGGCGGACATGGTCGGCACCCCGGTGGGCCAGTTGCTCGGGGGGGCAGCCGTTACGCCCGGCAGCGACCACAACCATGTTGCCGAAGTGCCCCTCGGCCAGGTAGGCCCGCATACGCTCGGCGTTGGCGACGTGGTCCGCATGCTGCGGCCACGACATCGTGGTGACGTCGGCGTCGTTGAGCTTGAGCGTGTCGGTGAGTTCGGACGCCAGCAGATCGGTGACATCGGAGGTGTTCACCAGCAACCAGCTACCGGCGTTGACCGTCGCGGCCAGTGCCGGAAGCTCCTGCCTGCGCCACTCCACGGCGAGCAGGCGCTCGTTGAGGACGCGGTCGCCCTCGGCCGCACCGGTGCCCATCGACAACCCCTCGGCCTCGAGCAGCACCGTGCCGTCGTCGTCGAGCATCGTGATGTCGGCCACCACACCGGAGCCGTCCAGCGACACCACCCGGGTGAGGCAGAACCGAGCCTTGTTGACCGGGCCGTGGGTGCGCAGACGACGCACACCCAGTGGCAGCAGCAGACCGCCGGTACCACTGTTCTGCACGCCGGGGTGGGCGGCGACCGACTGGAAGCAGGCATCGAGCAGAGCGGGATGCACGCCGTAGGCGCTGTGCTGACCGCGGATCGCCGACGGAAGTCCGATCTCGGCCAGCACGGTGTCGCCGGACTCTTCAGCCGCGTTCACCGCGGTCAGGGCCGTGAACGCGGGACCGAACTGCACGCCGCGGGTGTCGAACCAGTGGCGGACCTCGCCACCGTCGGCGCGCAGCGGATGAGCCGCGGTCAGGGCGGCCAAGTCGTAAGGCGCGGGTGACTGCTCGTCGGAGGCGGCGAGCACGGCGCTGGCACGTCGCTCGCGCTCGCCGTCCTGATCGGTCTCCACCAGGAATTCGAATCCGCCCTCGGTCCGCGCTGACGCCTCGGCGCTGACGGCGGTCTCATTCTCCAGCAGCAACATCCGCTCGAAGCGGACGTCGCGGACCTCCGCGGTATCTCCGATCGCTGTGCGCGCAGCGGCCAGAGCCATCTCGCAGAAGGCGGCGCCCGGCATCGCGGGGATGTTGTTGACCTGATGGTCGACCAGCCACGGCAAGGCGACCGTGCCGACCTCGGACTGCCACACATGCCGCTCCGGCTCCTCGAGCAGGCGCACGTGCGAGCCGAGTAGCGGATGCGCGCCCACCATGTGGGCACCGCGGCTGGAATCGGCCGCCTGCGGCTCGAGGATCAGGGTCCGACGGGTCCAGGTGGGCAGCGGGGCGTCCACCAGTCGCCCGGCGGGCAGCAGTGCGGAGAAGTCAATCTCGGCGCCGGCGGAGAACAGATCGGCGACCAGGGCGCGCAGACCGTGCGGCATCTCCTGACCACGACGCATACCGGCCACCGCTGCGACCGGGATGTCCAGCGTGGCCGCGGTCTGATCGACTCCGCGAACCAACAACGGGTGCGGCGAGAGTTCGGCGAACACGCGGAAGCCGTCCTCCAGTGCGGTCTGAACCGCAGCGGAGAAGCGGACCGTGTGGCGCAGGTTGTCGATCCAGTAATCGACGTCGCAGTACGGCTGCTCCCGGGGATCGAACAGTGTCGCCGAGTAGTAGGGCACCTCGGGTGTCAGCGGAGTGATGTCATCGAGCATCCCGGCGAGCTCGTCGAGGATGGGCTCGACCTGCGGGGTGTGCGAGGCGACGTCGACGGCCACCTCGCGTGCCATGATCTCGCGTGACTCCCAGTCGGCGACGATCCGGCGGACGGACTCGGTGGCGCCGCCGATCACCGTCGATGTCGGGGAGGTGACGACAGCGACCACGACGTCCTCGACGCCCTGGCGCTCGAGTTCCTCGCGGACCTTCTGCGCTGGCAGTTCGACGGCGGCCATCGCACCGCCGCCGGCGATCTTCAGGCACAGCAGCGAACGGCGGCAGATGACCTTCACACCGTCTTCGAGCGAGAGCGCGCCGGACACGACCGCGGCGCCCACCTCGCCCAGCGAGTGCCCGATCACCGCACCCGGGGTCACTCCGTAGGACTTCATGGTCGCAGCCATGGCGACCTGCATCGCAAAGATGGACGGCTGGATCTTGTGGATCCCGGTCACGGTCTCCGGCGCCAGGATCGCCTCGGTCACCGAGAAGCCGGATTCCGCGGCGATCATCGGCTCGAGCTCAGCGATCTTCGCGGCGAACACCGGCTCGGAGTTCATCAGCTCGCGACCCATCTCGGCCCACTGCGAGCCCTGGCCGGAGAACACGAATACCGGCCCACGGTCATCGTGACCGGCCGCCGCCTGGAAGGGCTCGTCGCCGGCGGCGACGCCGCGCAGTCCGTCCACCAGCGCCTCGCGGGTGCCCGCGATGACGGCGGTGCGCACCGGCCGGTGGCCGCGGCGGCGCGCGAGGGTGAACGCGAGATCCTCAAGTTCCAGGTCTGCGCCCTGCCCCTCGACCCACTCGGCCAGGCGTCCGGAGGTGTTTCGCAATTCGTCCGCGGAGGTGGAGGACACCGCGAACACCATCTCCTCGCAACCTCCGGTCTCGGAAGCGCAGCCGCCGGTCTCCGGAGCCTGCTCCAGCACGACGTGAACGTTGGTACCGGACATGCCGTAAGACGAGACACCCGCGCGACGCGGGGCGATGGCCTCATCAACCGGCCAGCCGGTGTTCTCCTGCGGCACGAACAAGCCGGTCTCGATCTTGGCGAGGTGTTCCGGCAGACGGTTGAAGTGGATGTTGCGGGGCACCACGCCGTGCGCAACGGCGAGCACCGCCTTCATCAGTCCGAGCACACCAGCGGCGGACTCCGCGTGGCCGAAGTTGCTCTTGACCGACGTCAGCGCGCACCGGCCGTCGTGGCCGTAGACGGTGGAGACGCTGTTGTACTCGATGGTGTCGCCTACCGGGGTTCCGGTGCCATGACCCTCGACCATGCCGACCGTGGACGGGTCGACGCCGGCGTTGGCCAATGCGGCGCGGAACACGGCGACCTGCGCGTCCTCGGACGGGGTGAGGATGTTGTCGGTGCGGCCGTCCTGGTTGGACGCGGTACCCCGAATGACGGCAAGCACCCGGTCCCCGTCGCGCTGAGCGTCGTCGAGACGCTTGAGCATGACGATCCCGCAGCCCTCGGCACGGACGAAACCGTCGGCTTCGACGTCGAAAGCGTGGCAGCGACCAGTCGGCGACAACATGCCCTGGCCGGAGGCCGAGGCGTAGAGGCGCTGATCGAGCATCAGCATCACGCCGCCGGCGAGAGCCATATCGCTCTCGCCGTCGTGCAGGCTGCGGCAGGCCTGATGCACCGCGACCATGCTCGAGGAGCAGGCCGTGTCCATGGTCAGCGCCGGCCCGAGCAGACCCAGCGCGTGGGCGATCCGGCCCGAGGCCATGCTGAACGGGTTTCCGGTGAACGCGTAGGCCTGGTCGAACGCGCCGGCGTCACTGGTGACCATGGCGTAGTCGTCATGCGACATGCCGATGAAGACACCCGTGGCGGTGCCCGACATCGACGACGGCGTACGACCCGCGTGCTCGACGGCCTCCCAGGCCGTCTCCAGCAGCACCCGGTGCTGCGGATCCATGGCGGTGGCCTCGCGCTCGTTGATGCCGAAGAAGTCGGGATCGAAACCCGTCACGTCGTCGAGGAAGGCGCCCCACTTGGACACCGAGCGGCCGGCCACGCCCTTCTCGGGGTCGTAGAGGTCGTTGGCGTCCCAGCGGTCGGCGGGAATCTCGGTGACGAGGTCGTCGCCGCGCAGCAGCGCCTCCCAGAGCTTGTGGGGCGAGTCGATGCCGCCCGGCAGACGGCAGGCCATGCCGACCACGGCGATTGGAGTCAGGGTTCCGCGCACGGTGCTCACACCTCGTCTTCGTTCAATGCAGGGCAAGTCGTTTCAAACTGCCGGGCATGCCGCGAGTTCCTGCGATGGTGAAGCGCTCCGTTGCGCCAACATCAACCCGAAGTTGCCAGTGCTTCGCACAGAGTAACGGATTACAACTCGAAAAGCGAGATTTGTTTCAGGCGTCAGAAATTCGCAATACCGCAAACTCCACCCCCGGCCAGTGACCAGTCCATACCGTTCGATTTTGTTTGCCCAACCCGTTGCCACCGCTCTAGCCGGCGCGCCGCCACATCCCGCCGCACACCCGCCGGAGCTGTCCCCTGATGGCCCTGTAATACCTGTTCAAAGGACCTACATGCCGCTGGCGACAGGCCTCGGCGCGGACCCGCCGGCCGCCGTCAACACCGCATCGGGCGAGTCTTCAAACGTTGCGAGACAGTATTTGGGGATCTATTTCGCCGAATTTCTACGTTGAACGCCTCTGGCAAATACTCTTCACGTTAAGGGATGCGCTTTTGACCCGGTACATCGACAACGCGCCTCGGCCATCCCACTTAGGACCACGTAAGACCGTTTCTCCCCTCAAGGCGGCTCCGTTCGAGTAGACTTTTTCTGAGAGATTCGGCTACCAACCTGGGAGACATATTACCGCTTTTATCAGCAGCTACGCTCAGACTCACAGATAGCGGGCAACTAAGCTGAGAGTGAGCTGAGAACTCTGTATGACGACCTGACAATAAACTTCTCCACATGCCCAGAATTCATGGAATCGGCATTACATCCTCGCCGGAAACCTGGTTTCTACGAGGCTGGGCAAAACATTTTTTGGATACCGATCAGTTATCTATCACGATCGCATATATCAGCACCAAACAATTGAGCGATACGCCACCGAAATAGCGTAGAAGTATCAATTACCGGCCCAGAGAACGTCACCACCAAAAGTTTGCTGGGAGTCGATCGGCCCCGCCGGCATACCCGCTGAGCTGGGCGAACAGGCTAGGGCGAAAAGGAAAGTGCCGGGATGCCTGCGTTA
Organism: Mycobacterium sp.; assembly: GCA_018883075.1. GTDB lineage: Bacteria > Actinomycetota > Actinomycetes > Mycobacteriales > Mycobacteriaceae > Mycobacterium. The sequence goes on along the minus strand of VEQU01000001.1, from coordinate 68,839 downwards.
CCCGACCGCGGCGTCGCTGGCCGAGCGGCGGTACGGCGCCCCGAATTCGGTGACGGAGGCGAACCCGTGACGCCGGGCCTCCGCGGCGCCGCGCCGGACGGTGGCGGCCGTGGCCACGAAACCGGCCTGGTCAGAGAGGATGAACGGGGTCAGCAGCCGGTTGTGGACCATGGCGAACGCCAGGCCGGACTCCGGGATCGCCCAACCGACGCACCCGCCCAGTCCGACGTGTCCGAAACCGGGCAGTACGCCGGGGATGGGGAGGCCGTGGTAGCCGAGATGGAACGCCAGCGGCATGACCAGGTTGCGGTCCGGGCGCAGATCCCGGCGGCCTGTCAGCATGGCAACGCGATCGGCCGACAGGTATCGCTGCCCGTCGATGACCCCACCATTGGCGATGGCGCCGTACATCCTGGCCAGGGCCCGGGCCGTCATGACACCGTTGGCGGAAGGAAGTTCGGTGTCCAGCAGGGGAATGTCTCGCTGGACCACGGCTTTCATTCCGGGGAAGTACATCGAGCCGAAGGCGGCCGACAACTCCAGGCCGGCCAGCGCCGGTGCGACGGCGTTGAAGACGGGGTTGGGGATGTTGCTCTGCGGGCCGATGATGCGCGCCACCCCGGTCGGAGCACCGACCGGTGGTCGGCCGAGGTGAATACCGTCGGTGTCCAGGGGTCCGGCCACTTCCAGCCGGAACAGCTCACGCATGCCCTTGCCGGTCACCGAACGGGCCAGCCCCGACAGCAGCCACCCGTAGGTCAACGCGTGGTAGGCGGTCCTGCCGAAATGCCGGCCGAGCGGCGCGGCGGCGATCCGTTCCTCCATCTGCCGGTGATCGAGCAGCTCGCGCCGCCGGACGCCACGCAGGTGGGACAACCCGGCTCGGTGCCGCATCACGTCGCAGACGGTGACCGCCTTCTTGCCATTGGCGGCGAACTCGGGCCAGTACTCGGCCACCGGGGCGTCGTAGTCGATGAGTCCGCGGTCGGCGAGCCGGTGGATCACCGTCGAGGCGACACCCTTGGTGGCCGAGAACACCATCGGCGCCGTGTCGGCCTCCCAGGGATACCGGCCACGCCGGTCTGACCACCCGGTCCAGACGTCGACCACTGGCCGTCCGTCCAGGTAGACGGCCAGGGCGCCGCCGCCGAAGCGAGGATGGGGAAACTGCGCGGCGAACGAGCGCACCGCCAGCGCGAAGTTGCGATCCGCCGAACCCTGTACTCCGCCCGGCAGGCGCATCATGCCGGTATCGGCTGACGCCGGGACCGCGCCGCCGCCGGCTGACGCCTGAGTCACATCAGCGAATGTACAAGCCCAACACGCCCTGTCTGGGAATTGTTGTCGATCTGTTAACTTCGCTCCTCGGCCGCTTCCAGGATGCGTTGAGCGGCCAATGCAGCGGTCAGTTCACCCTCGCGGACCTGTCGCTCGATCTCTGTCCGCATCCTTTTCACCTCCGGATGCGTCAGCACCCGGTCCAGCACCGCGTCGCGGACCATCGACCAGGTCCAGTCGACCTGTTGAGCGCGTCTGCGCGCATCGAACTCCCCCGCTGCCGTCAGCACCTCCCGGTGCCGGCACACGGTATCCCACAACTCTTCGAGGCCGATGCCGTGCAGGGCGCTCATGGTGAGAACCGGCGGGCGCCAGAGGGTTTCACGGGGGTAGATCAGCCGGATCGCCGCGGAAAGCTCACGGGCGGCGAGGCGGGCCTCGCGCTCGTGCTCGCCGTCGGCTTTGTTGACGACGACGATGTCGGCGAGTTCCAGCACGCCTTTCTTGATGCCCTGCAACTGATCACCGGTTCGGGCCAGGGTGAGGAAGACGAAGGTGTCGACCATATTGGCCACCGCCACCTCGGACTGGCCCACACCCACCGTCTCGACGAGGATCACGTCGAAACCGCCGGCCTCGAGCAGGACGATCGTCTCGCGGGTCGCCTTCGCCACCCCGCCGAGGGTGCCCGAGGTGGGCGACGGCCGGATATAGGCATCCGGATGCACGGCGAGTCGTGCCATCCGGGTCTTGTCGCCGAGGATCGATCCCCCGGTGCGGGTGGATGACGGGTCGACGGCCAGCACCGCCACCCGATGTCCCCGTTCGATCAGGTACATGCCGAGCGCCTCGATGGCGGTGGACTTTCCCACCCCCGGCACCCCGGTGATACCGACGTGCATGGCCCGCCCCGCGTCGGGCATCAGCGCCAACAGCAGCTGCTGCGCCCTGTCCCGGTGGTCGGTCCGGGTGGACTCGACGAGGGTGATCGCCCGCGGCAGCGCCGTACGGTCACCGCGCCGGATCGCATCGGCGAGCGCGCTGACGTCACTGCTGGATTGGGCCATCGGGCAGCGGCTCAGCTCAGCTCGTAGCCGCGTCGCTCGCCCAGCTTGCGCAGCAGGCTGACGGCCGCCTCGGCGATCACCGTGCCGGGCGGGTAGATCGCCGTGGCGCCGGCGGCGTAGAGCTCGTCGAAATCACCGGGCGGTATCACGCCGCCGACGACGATCATGATGTCGGAGCGCCCGACGGCGGCGAGCGCGTCTCGCAACGCGGGGACCAGGGTGAGGTGACCCGCCGCCAGCGATGAGACTCCGACGACGTGGACGTCGTTGTCGGCGGCCTGCCGGGCGACTTCGTCGGGCGTGGAGAACAGCGAGCCGACGTCGACGTCGAACCCGATGTCGGCGAACGCCGTCGCGATGACCTTCTGCCCGCGATCGTGACCGTCCTGCCCCATCTTCGCGACGAGAATGCGCGGTCGGCGCCCGTCGGCCTCGGCGAACTTCTCCACCAGTCGGGTGGCCTCGTGCAGCCCTGTCATGGTGCCTCCTGTGCGGCCGTCACCCCGGCCCACTTCGTCGCGGTAGACCCCGGAGATGGTGCGGATCTCCGCCTGGTGACGGCCGTACACCTTTTCCAGTGCGTCGCTGATCTCCCCAACCGTGGCCTTGGCGCGGGCGGCGTTGATGGCCAGAGCCATCAGATTGTTCTCCAGCCCGTCCGCCCCGGCCGCCCCGGAAGCGCCCGCCGCTCGGGTCAGCTCGTCCAGCGCCGACTGGACGGCCGCGTCGTCGCGCTCGGCCCGCAGCCGCTGGAGTTTGGCGAGTTGCTCGGCGCGCACCCGGGTGTTCTCGACCTTGAGAACCTCGATATCCGGGTTCTCGTCGACCTGGTACTTGTTCACCCCGATCACCGGCTGCTGGCCGGAGTCGATCCTGGCCTGGGTGCGTGCGGCGGCTTCCTCGATGCGAAGTTTCGGGATGCCCTCGCTGATCGCCTGGGCCATACCGCCACGCTCGGCCACCTCCGCGATGTGCGCGCGGGCCCGCTCGGCGAGCTGATGGGTCAGCCACTCCACGTAATATGACCCTCCCCATGGGTCGATGGGACGGGTGGTCCCGGACTCCTGCTGCAGCAGCAGCTGGGTGTTGCGGGCGATCCGGGCGGAGAAGTCGGTCGGTAGTGCCAGCGCCTCGTCGAGGGCGTTGGTGTGCAGCGACTGGGTGTGACCCTGGGTGGCGGCCATGGCCTCGATGCACGTGCGGGCGACGTTGTTGAAGGGGTCCTGAGCGGTCAGCGACCAGCCGGATGTCTGCGAATGGGTGCGCAGCGACAGCGACTTGGGGCTCTTGGCGCCGAAGCCGGCGACCAGTTCACTCCAGAGCAGCCGTCCGGCCCGCAGCTTGGCGACCTCCATGAAGAAGTTCATACCGATGCCCCAGAAGAAGGAGAGGCGCGGTGCGAACTTGTCGATGTCAAGTCCGGCATCAAGGCCGGCTTTGATGTAGTCCACCCCGTCGGCGAGGGTGTAGGCGAGCTCCAGATCGGCGGTCGCACCGGCTTCCTGAATGTGGTAACCGGAGATCGAAATGGAGTTGAACTTGGGCATGCGGGCGCTGGTGTAGCCGAAGATGTCGGAGATGATCCGCATCGAGGGCTTCGGTGGATAGATGTAGGTGTTGCGCACCATGAACTCTTTGAGGATGTCGTTCTGGATGGTGCCGGCGAGTTTCTCCGGAGGCACACCCTGCTCCTCGGCCGCCACCACGTAGAGCGCCAGTATCGGCAGCACCGCGCCGTTCATGGTCATCGACACCGAGACCGCCGAGAGATCGATGCCGTCGAACAATTCGCGCATGTCGAGAATGGAGTCGATGGCAACCCCGGCCATCCCCACGTCGCCCTGCACACGCGGATGGTCGGAGTCGTATCCGCGGTGGGTGGCGAGATCGAAGGCCACCGACAGCCCCTTCTGGCCCGCGGCGAGATTGCGGCGGTAGAAGGCGTTGGAGTCGGCGGCGGTCGAGAAGCCGGCGTACTGCCGGATGGTCCAGGGCTGATTCACATACATCGTCGGATACGGGCCGCGGATGAACGGAGGCTCCCCGGGAAAGCTGTGCAGCGGGTATCCGGCGGCCGCGGCAGCGTCTCGGTCCGCGCCGGTGTAGAGCGGTTTGACGACGATGCCCTCGGGGGTGTGCCAGTCCAGTTGCGCGGCGGTGTACCCGTTCGCCGAGGCTGCGGCGGCGACGCGGCCGGCGGCGCCGGCCTCGGTAGGCGCCTCGGGAGTGCGATCGCCCTGCAACGGGACATCGGCGAAACTGGAGATCGCGCTGACCTCGGACTGCGTCATCGGGTCATGCCCCCAACCGGGTCAGCAGCGTGGAGAGTTCCTGCACTGCATTGATCTTCGCCGTCAGGTAGCCATCCGGACGCTGGTCGGCCGGCAGGTCCGCGACTGCTTTCTCGGGGCCCGCGAGATACACGAGTTCACATCCGGCGCCTCGCGCCGCCGCGACGATCGCCGCCACCTCGTTCCGATACCGGGCATCGGTCCCGCAGATGACCGCAACGGTTGCGTCGCCGACGGCCTCCGCGACACCGGCCGCGTCGACGGTGCCAGGGTTGACGGCCTCGATGCCGCCGGAGGCCAGGAGGTTCGCGGCGAAGACCGCCCTGATGTTGTTCTCCGCCAGCGGTCCCAACGGCAGCAGCACCGCCGTGGGCCGGGCGCCGGTCCTCTCGAGGTGCACGTCGGAGCGGTCACGGAGTTGTTCGAAGGCGCAGGCGTAACGCGATCCGGCGACCGCCGTGGCCGGTTGCGGCAGTGGGTCCTCCGCCAGGTTCGGGAATTCGTTGACACCGGTGACCGACGTGCGACGGCACGCGATATCGTCGGCGCGGGCAGCGCGGATCCGCTCGATCTGCTCTGAGATGTGGTCACCGGCCTGCCTGAAGCCGCCGCGGGACTCGATCTCCTGAAAATGCGACCATGCCTGTGCGGCAACGGATTCGGTGAGGCTCTCGACGTACCACGATCCGCCGGCCGGGTCCAGGATCCGGCCGATGTGAGATTCCTCGAGCAGCAGCAGTTGGGTGTTGCGCGCAATCCGGCGTGAGAAGGCGGCAGTGACCCCGGGATACCCACCCGGGATCGCCGCGTCGAACGCATGCACATGCACGGTATCCGCTCCCCCGACGCCCGCCGCGAACGCCGCGACGGTGGTGCGCAGCATGTTGACCCACGGGTCGCGCTGGGCCATCATCGCGCGCGAGGTCACCGCATGCAGTCGGACGGCGCCACTGTCGGGGTGCCCCACCACCTCGGCGATCCTCGCCCACAACCGGCGTGCCGCGCGGAATTTCGCGATGGTCATGAACTGGTCGTCATCGGCTGCCAGCCGGAAACTGATCTGCTGCAGCGATTCGGCGGCTCCGATGCCGGCATCGGTCAGCAGCCTGAGGTAGTCGGTCGCCGCGCCGATGATTGCGGCCAGTTCCCAGGACGCGTTGGCACCGTGCTCATGGAACACCGGACCGTCGACGGTCACGGTACGAACCCCGGGACGCCCCGCCACTTCGGCGGCGACCGCGACGACGTCCTCGACGCGGGCGGAGCCGCTGCGCCGAAGATGTGCGGTCAGCGGATCGGCGCCGAGATCAATCGACATCATGGCCCGCTTGCGCTCGTCGGCACCGGCCACCAACCGCAGCATCTCCTGTGCGGCGGCGGTGAAGCCCCCTCCCGCGTCGACGATCACCGGCGCGAGCTCGAGGTAGACGCCTTCCAGCAACCGGCTCAATTCGGCCGGTGCGACTCCCTCGGCTCCGATTCGCAGAATCAGCGCGCTGACCCCGTCGACGAGCGCACCGAGGAGGGCCTCATTGGCGTCGTCGGTCGTGCCGGGTGATGCCGGGAACGCCTCGGCGACCTTCCATCCGCTCAGGACATCCCGGTGACGATCAGCGCCCCGCACGAACGGCCAGTCGCCCGGTAGGGACTGTTCAGGCGGAGCGTCCAGCGCGGTGTAGAGCGGGTGGACGTCGAAGCCCTCATATGTGCCGGAGTCCAGCAGCCGCTCGGGTTCCCCCGCGGCATCCGGCGCATCGCCGCGGCCGCCCTTGGCCAACACCTCCGCGACGGCGCTGCGCCATCGCGCTCGACCCAGTTCGAGGTCGTGCTCCTGCGCTACGGACACCGTCAGCTCCTCTTCTGTCCCGTCAGGCCTCGTACCACGCAGGCGCAGTGGCAGATGGGCGCAGTGGCGAACAGGCTAAGTGCCCATCAGGCTAATTGATCGCCCCACCCGCAGCCGCGGCGCGTGCGCGGCGGGCCGCCGGGCGGGCACCGGCCACGTAGCCTTGATGATCGTGGCGCGACGGGCACTGGACACGCTGCGCAGCGTCTCCTCCGCCGTGGTGGCCACCGCCCGCAGCGTCAGCCCCACCCGACTGGCGATGATCCTGCTCACCGCGGCTGCCGTCCTCGCCGTGGTCCTGCTGGTTCCGCTGCCGACCGCGATCCAGCTGAGGGACTGGGCCTCCTCGGTCGGTCCCTGGTTTCCGTTGGCTTTCCTCGGCGCGCACATCGTCGGGACAGTTCTGCCGGTTCCGCGCACCGCCTTCACCCTCGCCGCCGGGCTGATGTTCGGCCCCGTGCTGGGCGTCGCCATCGCGGTGACCGCCAGCACCTGCAGCGCACTGGCGGCACTTGGGCTGGTCCGGGCGCTGGGGTGGAAGCTGCACACGGTGGTGCCGCATCCGGGGGTGGACTCGCTGGACTCCCGACTGCGCGAGCGCGGCTGGCCCGCGGTGCTCTCACTGCGGCTGATTCCCGCGGTGCCGTTCTCGGTGCTCAATTACGCGGCCGGCGCCTCCGCGGTCCGGGTTCTCCCCTACCTGCTCGCCACCGTGGCCGGCTTGCTCCCCGGCACCACTGCCGTCGTCATCCTCGGTGACGCCATGACCGGCGATGTCAGTCCGCTGCTGATGGCCGTCTCACTGTGCACCGGCGCCGTCGGCCTGAGCGGGTTGATCTACGAAACCAGGCTGGCGCGGCGCGCCTAGCGCGGCCTGATCATCGGGCTGCCCGATCGCCGGCAGCGGGGTGCGGGCGTCGGCTTCGGCCTTGGCCACGGCCCGGGCGATCGCCGGGTCGGTCTGGGTGGTGAACCAGTCGGCGACCTCCGCGGAGTCGTCCGGTGGCTCAGGCAGTTGGGATTCCACCGGCGAGGGCTGGTACCGGAACACCCCGTCCTCACCGGGGGCGCCGAGAAGTTTGGCGAAGCCCTGCAGTGCCGCTCCGAAATCACTGGGCACCAGCCACACTTTGTTGGCGTCGCCCTGTGCCATTTGAGGCAGCGTCTGAAGGTACTGGTAAGCCAGCAACTCCGGGGTCGGCCGGCCGGCCTTGATCGCCGCGAAGGTTTTCTCGATGGCCTTCGCCTGGCCCTGGGCATGCAGATACTGGGCGGCTCGCTCGCCTTGAGCGCGCAGGATCCGTGACTGCCGCTCGCCCTCGGCAGCCAGGATGGACGCCTGCTTGGCGCCCTCGGCGGCCAGGATCTGCGCCTGTTTCTGGCCTTCCGCCTGTTTGATGGACGCCTCCCGGGTGCCCTCGGCGGTCAGGATCATCGCGCGCTTCTCCCGGTCGGCGCGCATCTGCTTCTCCATCGAGTCCTGAATGGACGGGGGCGGGTCGATGCTGCGCAACTCCACCCGCGCCACCCGCAGACCCCACCGGTTGGTGGCCTCGTCGAGCACCCCGCGCAGTTGCGCGTTGATCTTGTCGCGGCTGGTGAGCGTCTGCTCCAGGGTCATGCCGCCGACGACGTTGCGCAGCGTAGTGGTGGTCAACTGCTCCACGCCGACGATGTAGTTGTTGATCTGGTACACCGCGGCCTGCGGGTTGGTGACCTGGAAATACACCACCGTGTCGATGTTCACCGTCAGGTTGTCCTCGGTGATGACCGGCTGCGGCGGGAACGACACCACCCGTTCCCGCAGGTCCACCCGCGCGCGAATCCTGTCGATGAACGGGATCAGCAGGGTGAGTTGTCCGGACACCGTCTTGCTGTACCGGCCGAGGCGTTCGATGACCGCGGCCTCGGCCTGCGGGATCAGGGCGACGGACTTGGCGACGACGACGATGGCGAAGATCACCAGCACCGCCAGGAGCACCAGTCCGGCGAAGGCTCCGTCCATATCGCTTTCCTCCCTAGAGGTTCTTCCACACCACCGCGGTGGCGCCGTCGATATGCATGACGGTCACCTCGTCTCCGGACTCGTATACATCGTCGGTGTTCAGCGCCCGAGCCGTCCACACCTCCCCGTCCAGCTTGACCCGTCCACGATCGCGAGTCACCTGATCGAGGACGAGAGCCGGCTTACCCTCGAGCGCCCGGACCGGTTCCGGCAGACCCCGTTCGCCGCCCAGCCGGCGCCGCAGCACCGGCCGAACCACAACGAGCAGCAGAACCGAGACCGCAAGGAACACCGCGCCATCAGCCCACACCGGCAGATCGAGCAGCCAGCTGAACCCGGCTGCCGCCAACGCGCCGCCGCTGAGCATGAGTAGAGACAAGTCCCCGGTCAGGGTTTCCGCAGCGGCCATTCCGAGCGCGAACACGAGCCAGATCAGCGCGGCGGACATACGACCACGATACGCACCGCACGAAGACCCGCGCAGTGCTGCAGAGCAGTTACAGGCTCGACAACTACACTCGCGGTCACCATGTTATGCCCGAGTGCCTCATTGTCCGTGTGGGCCAACAGCTGGCTTGCCGGCCACGCCGCCCCCGACGATGTCCTGGACGCATTAATGGCCTGGGCACCACGCCATTCGGTGATGGCCTACGATGCGATCGCGGCCGGGCGCACCGGCCTGCCCTGGCCCGACGTGGATTCCGCCGGTCCGATGTCGCTGTTGCAAACGGTTCGCACCGCGGCCGGCCGGACGCCGGAGACTGGCCTGGCCCGGCGGCCCGCCATCGCTGTCGTGCTGCCCGTCCCAGGTGATGTTCGCGGACTCATACCGGGTACCCAGTTCTCCCACGATGCACTCGCCGCGGGCGAGGCCGTGGTGGTCAGCGGACCCGACGGTGACGCTGTCGGGATTGTCCCGGTGTTCGAGTCCACCGACGACAGTGCCGACGACGGCGGCGTGCTGACCTGGTCGGTCTACTCAGTGACCGAGTGCCCGCTCTCGGATGTCATCGACCTCGGCGAAGCCGAATACGCCCTGCGCTCGGCGGTACGCACGGCAGCAGAGGCACTGGGGGGACTCGAGTTGGCCGGCGGCGGCGCGGCGAGTCCGCGCGTGCTCGTCGAGGAGGTCCTGGCGGCCAACGGCCATCACCGCCTGCCCGAGCACGCACCGCCGCGGGCCGTCCGGGTGTTGTCCACCGCCGCGCACGTGGACGCGATCATCGCCGTCACCGACGGGATGCCTGCGACCGGCACCCGCAGCGCCTCGGAGGCACGGATCGCCGACGATGCGATGCGGCCGCTGAGTTCGGTGGTCAGGGCCGCCCGGGTTGCGGCGCTCAGCGCGATTCTGCAGTCGGCCTGGCGCTAGCCGGGCGATCGCCAGCCGCCGCTGCCGCACTGGCCTCGCAGTCAGCTGTGCAGAAACGTCCGTTCACGCTCGACCCGTAGCCGGGAACTGGTTGCCGACCAACCACTCGGGCCGCCTCCGTCCCGTGGCGCACCTCGTCGAGCAGATCCAGTGCCAATCGCGCGAAGCGCGGCTGGGCGTTGGGCGTGGTGGCCCGCGCCAGAGCCACGCCGAGTTCTGCCGCCTGTTCCGCCAATTCGCTGTCCAGATCCCAGATCACCTCGATGTGGTCGGCGACGAAGCCCACCGGGCAGACGATCACCGCTTTGGTGCCGGACTGTGCGAGGATGGCGAGATGGTCGCCCACATCGGGTTCCAGCCAGGGGACCTGGGGCGGGCCGGATCGCGACTGCCACACCACGTCGTAGTCGTCATGGCCGGCGGCCGCCGCGATCAGGCCTGAGGCGTAGCCGACCTGACGCGGATACAGACCGGGGCCGCACCGGTCGACCGAACGCATCGGAATGGAATGCGCGGTGAACACCAACCGAGCCTGCGCGCGAAGATCCGCGGGAAGTTCGGCCGCCGCCTGTGCGATCGCTTCGGCGAACATCTCGATCAGCAGTGGGTGGTCGAAGTACTGCCGCAGCTTCTGAAGGACCGGGGCACCGTCACCGACCGCGGCGCGGGCGCGCGCGATGTCCTCCTGGTACTGGGTGCATCCGGAATAACCGCCCCACGCTGAGGTGCTGAAGACAGCCGCTCTACGCACACCGTCGGCGCGCATCTGCGCCACCGTGTCCTCGATGAAGGGATGCCAGTTCCGGTTGCCGAAGTAGACCGGCAGATTTTCGCCACGCTGCGCGAGTTCGGCACGGATGGCCTCGATGAGTGCCCGGTTGATGCTGTTGATCGGCGAGACCCCGCCGAAATGCAGATAGTGCTCGGCCACCGACTCCAGCCGTTCCCGCGGGATCCCCCTGCCGCGGGTGACATTCTCCAGAAAGGGCATCACCTGCTCGGGGCCCTCCGGCCCTCCGAAGGAGAGCAGCAGCAGCGCGTCGAACCCGTCAGTGGTCATCTCAGATCAGCTGGGTGCTCGCGCCGCCGTCGGCGTAGATCACCGTTCCCGTCGTCGCCGGCAGCCAGTCCGAGATCAGGGCGCACACCGTCCTCGCCACCGCGGTGGGGTCCTTCATGTCCCAGCCGAGGGGGGCCCGTTGATCCCACCCCTCCTCCAGCATGGCCATCTCGTCTTTGAACTCATCCCCCAGCGCCCCGCCCATGATGGCGCTCATCGCCAGAGTCCGGATCGGTCCGGCCGCGACGAGATTCGAGCGGACACCGTGTTTGCCGGCCTCGCGCGCGACGAAGCGGTTGACCGACTCCAGAGCGCTCTTGGCCACCGTCATCCAGTTGTAGGCCGGCATCGCGCGGGTGGGGTCGAAATCCATTCCTACGATGCCTCCGCCGGGGTTCATGATGGGCAGCAGAGCTTTGGCCAGTGAGGCGTAGGAGAACGCCGAGATGTGAATCCCCTTCGCCACATCCTCGTACGGCGCGTCGAAGAACGGGTTGATACCCATCCCGCTGGGCGGCATGTAGCCGATGGAATGCACGACACCGTCAAGACGATTGCCCGCGCCGATCACCTCGGTGACCCGGCCGGCAAGGCTGTCGAGGTGGTCGGGATTCTGCACATCCAGTTCCAGCAGCGGCGCCGGCTGCGGGAGGCGGTCGATGATGCGTGCGATCAGCTTCATCCGGTCATAACCGGTACAGACGATCTGCGCGCCGGCCTCCTGTGCGACGCGGGCGATGTGGAAGGCGATCGAGGAGTCGGTGATGATGCCCGTGACGAGGACGCGTTTACCCTCGAGAATCCCTGCCATGTAGGTCCTTTCGTGTCCTTCTGAAGTCGTGCTAGTGACCCATGCCCATGCCGCCGTCGACCGGGATCACCGCGCCGGCGATGTACCCCGCATCTTCAGAAGCGAGAAAGCTGACCGCTCCGGCGACTTCCTCGGCTGTGCCGATCCGCTTGGCCGGGATGAACTCCAATGCCCCCTCCCGAACCCGTTCGTCCATGGCCTGGGTCATGTCGGTGTCGATGAGGCCGGGGGCTACCACATTGGCGGTGACGCCGGCCTTGGACATCTCCCGGGAGATCGAGCGAGCCATACCGATCAGACCAGCTTTGGACGCCGCGTAGTTGGACTGGTTGCCGATACCCCACATACCCGACACCGAACCGACGAAGATCATCCGGCCGAACCGGTTGCGCTGCATGGTCCGTGCCGCCCGTTGCGCCACCCGAAACGCGCCGGTGAGGTTGGTGTCGATGACCTTTTCGAACCGCTCCTCGGTCATCCGGATCATGAACGCGTCCGCGGTGATGCCGGCGTTGGAGACCAGCACCTCGACGGGACCCTGGTGCGCCTCGACCTCGGTGAACGCGCGGTCGACGGCGGCGTTGTCGGTGATGTCGCACTCGACCCCGAACAGGCCCTCCGGTGCCCCGGATCCCCGGTGGGTGACCGCCACCTTGTGGCCGTCGGCCGCCAGTCGCTGCGCGATGGCCAGGCCGATGCCCCGGTTTCCGCCGGTCACCAGTACCGAGCGGGAGACGAACGGGGGCTTGCCGCTGCTGGTGGGCGTCTCGGTCATGGACGTCAACCTAGTGCCTGGCCGGCAACTGCCCGAAACTCGGCTCGCGAACGGGTCAACCCGGCAGACGCCGGTTGATCACCAGGGCGGCCAGTGCGGCCAGTGCCAGCGTGAGCGCTCCCAGCCGGAGCCAGCCCACACTGGCGTCGCCCTTGACCGTCTCGTAGCCGATCTGATCCTGCAACGAGGAGAAGACCTCCTTGAGCTGCTGCAGGTTAGAGGCGCTGTAGTGGTTCCCGTCGGACAGTTCGGCGATCTTGGACAACATGTCCTCGTCGACCGGCACGGGCTGGCGCTGGTCGTTGATCTCGACGTATCCGTACGGGGTGCCGAAGGACACCGTCGAGATGGGCACACCCTGGTCCTTGGCGGTACGCGCCGCCGTGAACGCGCCCTTGGGGTTGTCCGGGTTGGACGGCACGGTCTCCTTGCCGTCGGACATCAGCACGATTCGCGCCGGCGGCGGTCCGTCCTCCCCGCCGCCGATCACCGCGCCGACGGTAGCTATCGCCTGCAGGGAGGTGAAGATGGCTTCGCCGGTGGCGGTGCGATCGGCGAGCTGGAGTTTGTCCAGCGCAGCCTTGGTGGCCTCGCGGTTGGTGGTCGGTGACACCAGCACTGTGGCGGTGCCCGCGTACGCGATGAGCCCGAGGTTGATGCCCGGGGTCAACTGGTCGGCGAACTGCTTAGCGGCCTCCTGCGCGGCGGCGAGACGGCTCGGCTCGACGTCGGTGGCGCGCATCGACTGCGAAACGTCGATGGTCAGCATCACTACGGCACGGTTGCGCGGGATACGGACGTCGTTCTGCGGCCCGGCCATGGCCACCGTGAGCAGAACAAGAGAGGCGACCAGCAGTATCGCGGGGAGGTGGCGCCAGCGGTTAGGCCGTTGCGGCGCAACCTTTTCCAGCAGTTCCATGTTCGCGAATCGGAGAATGCGCTTCTGCCGTGACAGTTGGACGATGATGTACAACGCCACCAGGCCCGCGATGAGCAGCAGGAACAGGAAGAACCACGGATGGGCGAAGTTGGTCAGGCCCATCGGCCCGAGCAGTGGCAGCGTCACTGGACGCCCGCCATGGCTCCCCGACGCCGGGATGCGACGAAGCGCACGATATCGGCGATCCAGTCGCGGTCGGTGCGTAACGTCATCATCGGCGCCCCACACCGTCGCAGCGTCCGGGCAACCTCGGCGCGATGCGCGGCCGCGGCACGGGCGAAGTCGTCACGCAACTGCTCGTCGATGGTGAACTCGCGGATGACGCCGGATTCCGGGTCCTGCAGGATCACATCGCCCACCGCGGGCAGTTCCACATCGCGGGGATCGAGCACCTCGATGCCCAGCACCTCGTGCCGCGCCGCGATCGCCCGCAGCGGCCGCATCCAGTTGATCGGGCCGAGGAAATCGCTGATGATGACCGCCATCCCGCGGCGGCGCTCGGGGCGGCGCAGCGCGTCGATCGCCGCGGCGAGGTCACCCCGGACGCCCTGCGGTGCGCGGGGGCAGGTGGCGATGGCGCGCAGCATCGCCTGCTCGTGCTGGCGACCGGATCGGGCCGGCACCCGGATCACATCGTGTCCGTTGGCGATCAGCGCACCGAGCCGGTTCCCGCCACCGCTGTTGAGGTAGGTGATCGCTGCTGCGGCAGCCACCGCCAGATCCCGCTTCTCACATCCGGTGGTGCCGAAATCGAGGCTGGCCGACATGTCGACGACCATCCAGGTCTCCAGTTCGCGGTCGGCGATCATCTGACGCACATGCGGGTGGGTGGTCCGCGCGGTCACCGACCAGTCCATCCGGCGGACGTCGTCGCCGGGCTGGTAGGGCCGCGACTCGCCCGGCTCCGAGCCCGGTCCGGGAATGAGGCCGAGATGGTTGCCCTGCAGAACGCCGTCGAGCTTGCGCTTGACCGTCAGCTCGAGCGTGCGCAAGGCCGCGGAGAGCTTGGCGTCACCGATCTCACCACGCTGGAACGACGGCGGGTGAAAGGGCTGCGACTCGCTCACCGAGTGCTGGCACCTGCCGGGGCGGGCGACACCGGAGGCACCGACTGGCCCTGCTGCCCAATGGCGTTGACCTGGGGCAGGGCCACGGTCTGCAGGATCCTTGCGATGACGGTCTCGGCCTTGACGTCGTCGGCGAGTGCGTCGTAGGTGAGCACCAGCCGGTGGCGCAGCACGTCGGGGATCACGTCGATCACATCCTGCGGGATGACGTAGTCGCGGCCGCGGACCAGCGCCAGTGCGCGGGAGGCGGCGATGATCCCCAGCGACGCGCGCGGGGATGCGCCGAACGCCACCCAGGCCTTCACGTCGGGCATGCCGAACTGCTCAGGCACCCGCGTGGCGGTGACCACACGCACGACGTAGTCGACCAGCGCGTGGTGGACGAAGTTGTTGGCCGCGACATCTTGCAGCCGCAACAGGTCACCGGTCTCAAGCACCTGCTTGGGCTCCGGCGGGCTCACGCCCATCCGGTAGATGATCTCGCGCTCCTCCTCCGGGGAGGGGTAGCCGACGTTGATCTTGAACAGGAATCGGTCACGCTGGGCCTCGGGCAGCGGGTAGACGCCCTCGTTCTCGATCGGGTTCTGGGTTGCCATCACCAGGAACGGCTTGGGCAGTTGGTAGGTCTTGCCGCCGATCGAGATCTTGCGCTCGGCCATGACCTCCAGCAGCGCCGACTGAACCTTTGCCGGTGCGCGGTTGATCTCGTCGGCGAGCAGGAAGTTGACCACCACGGGCCCGAGTTCGATGTCGAACTCCTCGCGGCCCTGCCGGTAGATGCGGGTGCCGATGATGTCGGTGGGGACCAGGTCAGGGGTGAACTGGATGCGCGAGAAGGTGCCGCCGACCACTTTCGCGAACGTCTCGACGGCCAGCGTCTTTGCGACGCCGGGCACACCTTCGAGCAGCACGTGGCCTTTGGCGAGCAGCCCGACCAGGATGCGCTCGACCAGCTGGTCCTGGCCCACGATGACCCGCTTGACCTCGAAGATCGCCCGTTCCAGGGTGTGCACATCGCCGGCCAGTCCGTTGGCACTGGACCCTGCGGGCGTCCCACCGGGTGACGTCATCGATTTCCTCCACAGCTCATTCGGGGCCGGGGCGGCGTCGCGCCCCGGACACAACTATTCCAGGCCACGCCGAATCCGTCGACGTAGGCCGTTCGCTGGCGCGCCGGGGCGCCCGCGTTGCCGAGATGTCAGGTCTCGATGATCCGCGTCACGTACGGCGTCATGCCGGCGGTACGCACCGGGCCGATCGTCACCTGGCCAGCCGCTGACGACGCCTCCATCATCTGTCCGTTGCCCAGGTATATGGCGACGTGCTGGCTGCCTCCGGGGCCGTAGAAGATGAGGTCGCCCCGCTTGGCCTGCGACGGCGACACATGCCGTCCGGCGGTGTACTGGTCGCCGGAGTACTTCGGTATCTGGACACCGACTCCGGCGAACGCATAGCGGGTGAATCCGGAGCAGTCGTAACCGATCTTGCCGGCGTCGTGGTCCACCCCGGCACTCGGTCCGTTGATGGCGCCGCCACCCCAGGAGTAGGGCACTCCACGCTGCGAGGCTCCGCGACGGATCACGTATTCGATGGCCTGCGGACCACTCACCCGGCCACCCGGCAGAGCCAGGGCCGTCTGACTGGAGCCGCCGATACCCAGGCTGGCCAGGAACTTGCGGCCCAGGTCCATGGTGGCCTGCGCAGCCTGCTGGGTAAACGCCAGCGACGCCTGTGCCACTGCGACCGGGTCGCCCGGCGCTCCGGCGCTGAGGAGCTTCGGCAGGGTCGGATCCCACTGCTCCTCCGCGGCGGCCGGAGGCGCGAAGCCCACCGCCATCACCGTCGCGACCAGAACCATCGCGAGTGCCCGCAGGAGCCGGGAAGCATTGCAGCGCATGGGGTTTACTCCATCACCACTCGGCGTCACTATTCGACGTCTCACTGTTTGCGATCTCACGGTTCGACAACTCACCATTCGACGTAACGCACCACGAACGGCGTCATGCCGCTGGTGCGAACCGGCGAGATCTTGACCACTGATCCGGTGTAGGGCGCCTCGATCATCTGGCCGTTGCCCAGGTACAGCGTCACGTGCTGGCTGCCGCCGGGCCCGTAGAAGATGACGTCGCCACGGCGCATCTGCGCCGACGGGATCTTGCGGCCCATGTTGTACTGCGAGCCCGAGTAGTGCGGCAGTTTGATGCCGGCCCCGGCGAACGCGTACAGGATCAACCCGGAGCAGTCGAAACCGACGGTGTTCGCGCCGGAGTCGATGCCGCGGCTCGGCCCTGCCGCATTGCCGCCGCCCCAGGAGTAGGGGACGCCGAGCTGGGACATGGCCCGCTTGATGACGTACTCGATGGCCTGGTTGCCGTACACCAGCGGGATGCCGCCGCCGTTGGTGATCCCGGTGTCGGTCGGCTTGAGGATGCCGAGCTGCTGGAGGAACTGCTTACCCAGCTGCTGGGTGACCTGCATCGAGTTCTGCGCGATCTGCAGCACCGCGTTGATGATCTGCACCGGGTCACCCGAGAGGAAGGCACTGGGGATGGCGGGCAGGGTCAGATCCCACTCGGACGGGTCGCCGTAGGGGACCCGGGCAGCGCCGGCCGGACCGGAGCCCGCGGCCGACGGATCCCAGCGGTCACCGGATGCGGGGCCGCCCGGGGCTGCGGCCTGCGGTGCCGCGGCGTTCGGGGCGGCGCCGACGCCAGCGGAGGGAGCCGACCAGGCCTGGGCGGCCTCGAGCTTCTTCTGGGCCTGGGTACGTTCGGCGGCAAGCCGGTCGATCTCGGCCTGCTGTTCGCGGAAGTTGCGCTGCGCCTCGGCCAGGGCCGCAACTGCCGCATCCTGGCTGGCCTGGGCGCCGGCGACGGCGTCATCGGCCTTCTTCTTGGCCAGTCGTGCGGTGGCGTCGGAGTTGACCACCTCGGTCCGGGCCTGCTGGAGTCCGGCCATCACCCGTTGAGAACTCAGGGCGAGGGTCTGCCCGGCGGTCGCCGTGGAGATGATGTCCTCAGGGGTGCGGGCCATGACCAGAGACGCCGACGGCCCGTTGATGTAGGTGGCGGCGGCGAAGGAGTCGAAACGCTGCTGAGCCTGCGCGATGGCGGCGCCTGCATCCGTGACGGCCTGCCGGGACGCATCGACCTGCAGCTGTGCTGCGGCGGCCGCGTCGCGCGCTTCCTGCACCTCCATGATCGCCTTGTTGACGCTCTCCTGCTGCAACTGGACGCGGGCGCCGACGTCCTGGAGGCGCTGATTGGCATCCGCGACGTCGGCGACCAGCGCGGCCAGGCTGTTCGGCGCCTGATCCGGTTCGGCCTGAGCGAGTCCCGGGATGGTCAACGTCATCGCGACGCTGAGAGTCAGCGGACAGACAGCCCGGGTGATGTACCGGGTCACGGGCCGCACGGGAGAACCGGCGCGAAGGGAAGTTCTCACCCGAGGTCTCATACGACTCTGACTCCTCAACTCACGGAATGTCACACCAGTAACTCAAGTCGCTTGAGCCACTTCAACACCATTGGTGACAGTTGCACCGTAAGCCACATTGGTCGCAGCAGAAACTGGAGGCAAGAATTACAGTTTTGTAATTCGAGATATGTGACCTGACGGTGATCTTAGGCACTTGCCAAAGATCACCGTCACCGCTGTTCAGCGGTGGTTTTACCCCCCTCGCGGCGGTTTGCTAGCCGTTGCAGAATCCGGGTGGCCGCAACAGCTCCCGCGACCGCGATGACGAGTCCTATAGTGAATGCCGTCCAGGGGAAAATCGGGGCGTTCAACTGATCGACGAAATTCTGTGCGCCCTGCACCGGATTGGGCGCCGTCTTGGCGACGTCCTGCCCCGCTTCGAGCAACACCCGGTCGTAGGTGGTGCTGTAGGTGCCGGCCCAGCCCGGGCTGAGGACCAGCACCGTGGAGTCGGGGTGCTGCTGCCCGATCTGAGTGGCGATATCGCGCAGCGGGGTGTCGATCGGGGGGCTCTTCTCCAGAACGACCACCTTGAGGTCAACCCCACGATTGCCGGCGTCGGCGACGACGCGCTGTAGTCCCGCCACATCGACGGACGGAGCCGCCACACCATCGGCCGCGACGTCGGCGCCGACCCGGTCCATGCAGGTGTCCAGCGACGCGGTGACCGGCAGCCCGACCGCACTGCAGACCTCGACCGGGATGTAGGCCGGAATGTGCGGTGCCGTCACGATCCTCGACGGTACCGCTGGGCGGAATCCGATGGTGGCATCACGCGCCGGACAGGACCAGACTGTTACCAGGGATGCGGCAGTGAACCCCCCGATGAACAGCACTCGCCCACCACTAGGATTCGAACTGCCCGGCCCATCTGATCGGCCCACTGATCGGCACTGCCGGGCTCGCCGACCCGGGAGTTGATGTGAGCAGCGTTTCGTCGAGTCCGTCCCTGAACTCGTTTTCCGCCCGCGCCACTTTGGCCGTCGGAGACGCCAGTTACGAGATCTACCGCCTCGACGCGGTTCCCGGCACCGAGAAGCTGCCGTACAGCCTCAAGGTCCTTGCCGAGAACCTGTTGCGCACCGAGGACGGCGCGAACATCACAGCCGACCACATTCGGGCCATCGCCAATTGGGACCCCGCAGCCGAACCCAGCGTCGAGATTCAGTTCACCCCCGCCCGGGTGATCATGCAGGACTTCACCGGCGTGCCCTGCGTCGTCGATCTGGCCACCATGCGCGAGGCCGTTACCGCCCTCGGCGGCGATCCCGAGCGGGTCAACCCACTGGCCCCCGCCGAACTGGTGATCGACCACTCGGTGATCCTCGACTTCTTCGGCAACGCGGGCGCCTACGAGCGCAACGTCGCACTCGAATACGAGCGCAACAGCGAGCGCTACCAGTTCCTGCGCTGGGGCCAGGGTGCCTTCGACGACTTCAAGGTGGTGCCGCCCGGCACCGGCATCGTCCACCAGGTCAACATCGAATACCTGGCGCGGGTGGTGATGGAGCGCGGACGGGCGGGCGGAGCAGGGGCGGGAGACGAGATCCGCGTGGCCTACCCCGACACCTGTGTGGGCACCGACAGCCACACCACGATGGTCAACGGTCTCGGCGTTCTCGGCTGGGGCGTCGGCGGCATCGAGGCCGAGGCCGCCATGCTGGGACAGCCGGTGTCGATGCTGATCCCGCGCGTGGTGGGCTTCAAGCTGACCGGCGAGATCAAACCCGGCGTGACGGCCACCGATGTGGTACTCACCGTCACCGACATGTTGCGCAAGCACGGCGTGGTCGGCAAGTTCGTCGAGTTCTACGGCAAGGGCGTGGCCGAAGTACCGCTGGCCAACCGCGCAACGCTGGGCAACATGAGCCCCGAATTCGGTTCCACCGCAGCGATGTTCCCGATCGACCAGGTGACGATTGACTACCTGCGCTTGACTGGGCGCAGCGAAGAACAGATCGCTCTGGTCGAGGCCTACGCCAAGACCCAGGGCATGTGGCACGACCCGGAGCGCGAACCGGTCTTCTCCGAATACCTGGAACTGGACCTGTCGTCGGTCGTGCCCTCGATCGCAGGACCCAAGCGCCCCCAGGACCGTATCGAACTCTCCGACGCCAAGACCGCGTTCCGCAAGGACATCCACAACTACGTGCAGGAGAACATGCCCGCGCCGGAGACCAAACTCGACGAGGCCGTCGAGGAGTCGTTCCCGGCCAGCGACTCCGCCGCGCTGTCGTTCGCCGACGACGGTGGCGTCGACATGCGTCCGTCGGCGGCCAACGGCGCGCACGGACGGCCGACAAAGCCGGTGCTGGTCCGATCGGCCGATCGCGGAGAGTTCGTCCTCGACCACGGAGCGGTGGTGGTCGCCGGCATCACCTCGTGCACCAACACCTCCAACCCGTCGGTCATGCTCGGCGCCGCCCTGCTGGCCAAGAAAGCCGTCGAGAAGGGGCTGACCACCAAACCGTGGGTGAAGACCAACATGGCTCCCGGCTCGCAAGTGGTCACCGACTACTACGAGAAGGCCGGCCTCTGGCCCTATCTGGAGAAGCTGGGCTACTACCTGGGCGGGTACGGGTGCACCACCTGCATCGGCAACACCGGCCCACTGCCCGAGGAGATCTCCAAAGCCGTCAACGACAACGATCTCGCGGTGACAGCGGTGCTGTCGGGCAACCGTAACTTCGAGGGGCGCATCTCCCCTGACGTCAAGATGAACTATCTCGCTTCCCCGCCACTGGTGATCGCCTACGGCATCGCCGGGACGATGGACTTCGACTTCTCCTCCGACCCGCTGGGCATCGACGCCAACGGCAAGGACGTCTTCCTCGCCGACATCTGGCCCAGCCAGAAGGAGATCGAGGACACCATCGCCTCCTCGATCAACAGGGAGATGTTCACCAGCAGCTACGCCGACGTCTTCAAGGGCGATGAGCGCTGGCGCAACCTGCCGACCCCATCGGGCAACACCTTCGCGTGGGATCCCAAGTCCACCTACGTGCGCAAGGCGCCGTACTTCGACGGAATGCCGGCCGAGCCGCAGCCCATGAAGGACATCAAGGGGGCCAGAGTTCTGGCGCTGCTGGGCGATTCGGTGACCACCGACCACATCTCACCAGCGGGTGCCATCAAGAAGGGCACCCCCGCGGCGCAGTACCTCGAGGCCAACGGCGTGCAACCGGCTGACTTCAACTCGCTGGGATCCCGGCGCGGCAACCACGAGGTGATGATCCGCGGCACGTTCGCCAACATCCGGCTGCGCAACCAGCTGCTCGATGATGTGTCGGGCGGCTACACCCGCGACTTCACCCAGCCGGACGGACCGCAGGCGTTCATCTACGACGCCGCCCAGAACTACGCGGCCAGGAACATCCCGCTGGTGGTCCTCGGCGGCAAGGAGTACGGCTCAGGCTCTTCGCGCGACTGGGCCGCCAAGGGCACCAGCCTGCTGGGCGTGCGGGCAGTGATCACCGAGAGCTTCGAGCGCATCCACCGCTCGAACCTGATCGGAATGGGCGTCATCCCGTTGCAGTTCCCGGCCGGCGAGTCCGCGGCCTCACTGAAGCTAGACGGCACCGAGGTGTTCGACATCACCGGCATCGAGGAGCTCAACTCCGGCAAGACCCCGAAGACGGTGCACGTGACGGCGACCAAGGCCGACGGCGGCAAGGTCGAGTTCGACGCGGTGGTCCGCATCGACACCCCCGGCGAGGCGGACTACTACCGCAACGGCGGAATCTTGCAGTACGTGCTGCGCAACATGCTGCGGGCCAACACGTCGGCTTAGCGATTTCGGTGCGCCAGCGAGCGCTCAGCGCACGCGAGCGCACCGAAACCCGTCAGGCCAGCTCGATGAGGCCCGCGTAGTCCTCGGACCAGTAGTCCTCGGTGCCGTCGGGCAGCAGGACCACGCGCTGCGGATGCAACGCCTCGGCGGCGCCGGGGTCATGGGTCACCAGCACCACCGCGCCGACATAGCTGCGCAGGGCGTCGAGCACCTGCTCGCGTGACGCCGGATCGAGGTTGTTGGTCGGCTCGTCGAGCAGCAGTACGTTGGCGGTCGAGGCCACCAGGCCGGCCAACGCCAGACGGGTCTTCTCCCCACCAGACAGCGTGCCGGCCTGCTGGTCGAGCTGCGGGCCGCTGAACATGAAGGCGCCCAGCAGGGTTCGCAGTTCCTGCTCGCCGGTGTCCGGCGCGGCGTGACGGATGTTCTCCCAGACCGTAGCGGCGTTGTCGAGGGTGTCGTGCTCCTGGGCGAAGTAACCGATCTTGAGTCCGTGGCCGGGTTCGATGCGTCCGGCATCTATCGGCTCCGCGCCGGCGAGCAATCTCAGCAGCGTGGTCTTGCCGGCGCCGTTGAGGCCCAGCACGACCACCCGGGATCCGCGGTCGATCGCGAGGTCGACTCCGGTGAACACCTCCAGTGATCCGTAGTTCTTGCTCAGCCCCTTGGCCACCAGCGGGGTCCGCCCGCACGGGGCGGGCGTCGGGAACCGGATCTTGGCGACCTTGTCGGCCACCCTCTCCTCGTCGAGTCCCGACATCATCCGCTCGGCGCGGCGCAGCATGTTCTGCGCGGCGACGGCCTTGGTGGCCTTGGCCCCCATCTTGGCCGCCTGGGTGCGCAGCGCCGAAGCCTTGCGTTCGGCATTGGCCCGCTCGCGGCGGCGGCGCTGCTCGTCCGTCGCCCGCGCGTCGAGATACTTCTGCCAACCCATGTTGTATACGTCGACCTCGCCGCGCACGGCGTCGAGGAACCACACCCGGTTGACGACCTCGGCCAGCAGGTCCACGTTGTGGCTGATGATCACCAGCCCGCCGGTGTGCGCCTTGAGGAAGTCGCGCAGCCAGCCGATGGAATCGGCGTCGAGGTGGTTGGTGGGCTCGTCGAGCAGCAGCGTGGTGGCCGAGCCCGACCCGGAGTCGCTGGCGGCGAACAGGATTCGCGCGAGTTCGACCCTGCGCCGCTGGCCGCCGGACAGCGTTCGCAGGGATTGGGTCAGCACCCGCTCGGGCAGGCCGAGGCTGGCGCAGATCCGGCCGGCCTCGCTTTCGGCCGCGTAGCCGCCGAGAGCGGCGAAGCGTTCCTCGAGATTGCCGTAGCGCCGGACCGCTTTGTCGCGCTCGGCCTCGTCGACGACCTCGGCCATCAGCACCTGCTGCTTCTCCAATTCGGCCAGCAGGGTGTCCAACCCGCGCGCCGAGAGCACCCGGTCGCGGGCCAGGACGTCGAGATCGCCCTCCCGCGGATCCTGGGGCAGGTATCCCACTGCACCGGTGCGCGCTACGGTTCCCGCGTAGGGGTCGCCCTCCCCCGCCAGGATCCGCATCGTCGTGGTCTTGCCCGCCCCGTTGCGACCCACCAGCCCGATCCGGTCACCCGGCTGCACGCGCAGTGCCGGACCATCGGCGAGCAGCAGGGTGCGCGCGCCGGCGCGGACCTCGAGGTCCGTAGCGGTAATCATCGTGAACTCGGCTACTTGTCGTCGGTGAAGACCGGAGCCCGCTTCGCGGCGCGCGCGGCGACCGCCTCTTCGAAATTGGCGGTGAGCAGGCGCACGTAGAGCTGCCCGAGGCCCTCGGCCTGCATGTGCCCCTCCAGGGTACTGGCGTCCAGTCCGGTCCACAGCGTGCGCTTGGTCAATTCGGTGCCCGGCCGGGAGAAGGCCGCGATCCGGGCGGCCATCTCGAAGCACGCGGGCAGCAAGTCGTCAGCCGGGACCTGCCGGGACACCAGTCCGATTCGTTCCGCCTCGAGCGCATCCACATCGCGGCCGGTGAGCATGATCTCGAAGGCCCGGGAGGATCCGATGGCCCGGGGCAGCAGATAACTCAATCCCAGTTCACTTGCCGTCAGGCCGTTGTTGATGCCGGCCGCCCGGAAGTAAGCGTCATGCGCGGCGACTCTTATGTCGGCGGCCAGGGCCAGACACAGCCCGCCGCCGATGGCGGCGCCGTTGACCGCGGCGATGATCGGCTGGTGCAGGCGGCGCATCGCCAGGATCACCTCGTCGAGGATCTCCATCGATCGCAGCGCATAGGTGGGGCGGGTGAGGCCGTCCACGTGGGGCACCGCGCCGGCCGACTTGTGATCGGCGCCGGAGGAGAACCCGCGGCCGGCGCCGGTGAGCACGACGACGCGGACGTCGTTGTCATAGGTGATCTCGGCGAGGGCGTCG
This sequence comes from Mycobacterium sp., assembly GCA_018883075.1. Classification (GTDB taxonomy): domain Bacteria; phylum Actinomycetota; class Actinomycetes; order Mycobacteriales; family Mycobacteriaceae; genus Mycobacterium. The sequence goes on along the minus strand of VEQU01000001.1, from coordinate 44,665 downwards.
CGGAGTGGGACCATGACGTCGAAGGCCATCGAGTTCATCCGCTCCGGCCTGTTCAGGGTGACCAGGGCCACATGCGGCGCGGGACGGTCGACGAGGACGAATCCGGACTGACTCACGGTTGCACGCTATCGCGTGCGTTGACCTCAGAGGTCGGTCGTGGACCGATCCGCCGCCGCGGCGTCGAGATCGAAGTCACGCACCTGCTGGATCAGGTCTTCCAGGGCGGCCGGGGGCAGGGCACCCGCCTGGTTGAACACCAGGTGGCCGTTCTTGAACGCCATCAGGGTCGGAATGGCCCGGATCTCGGCGGCCTGGGCGAGCTGCTCCTGGGCCTCGGTGTCGACCTTGCCGAACACGATGTCGGGGTGCTTCTCCGAGGAGGCGGTGAAGGTCGGCGCGAAGGCGCGGCACGGGCCGCACCAGGAGGCCCAGAAATCCACCAGCACGATGTCGTTGCCGGTGATCGTGTCATTGAAGTCGTCGACGGTCAGGTCACGGGTTGCCATACCAGCGCCAACGTCTCAGGCGGGCGGTCTTGTTCCCGAGCCGGTGTGCGTCTTCAGACGGTGAACCCCAGCGCGCGCAGCTGATCGCGGCCGTCGTCGGTGATCTTGTCCGGCCCCCAGGGCGGATTCCACACCCAGGTGATCTTGACCTCGTCCACCAGGCCGGGCCCCACCAGGGCGTTGAGCGTCTGATCCTCGATGACGTCGGTGAGCGGGCAGGCGGCCGATGTCAGCGTCATATCGATCAGGGCCGCCGTTCCGGATTCACCCTTCTCGACGTTGATCCCGTAGACCAGTCCGAGGTCGACGACGTTGATGCCCAGTTCGGGGTCCACGACGTCACGCATGGCCTCTTCGAGGTCGGCGAGCAGGTCATCGGATGTCGTGTCGGTCACTTCTCCTCCAGGTCGTGTCGGCAGGATGCCCTGGCCACCGCGTCTTTGAATGCGAACCAGCCCAGCAGTGCGCACTTCACCCGTGCCGGGTACTTCGAGACGCCGGCGAAGGCGATGGCGTCGCCGAGCAGATTCTCGTCGCCGTCGATGGTTCCGCGTGAGGACACCATCTCGCTGAATGCGGCGACCATCTTGAGCGCGTCGCCAACGGTCTGTCCGATCACCAGGTCCGTCAGCACCGAGGTCGCCGCCTGACTGATCGAACAGCCCTGCCCGTCGTAAGAGACGTCGTCGACCGTCTCGCCGTCGTCGGAGAGCGCGACCCGCAAGGTGACCTCGTCCCCGCAGGTGGGGTTGACGTGATGCACCTCGGCATTGAACGGGTGCCGAAGGCCGCGGTGGTGGGGGTGTTTGTAGTGGTCCAGGATCACATCCTGGTAGATCTGCTCGAGTCGCACGCCTCAGCCGCTCCCGAAGAAGCCGATGGCGCGGCGGACACCGGCAATCAGACGGTCCACCTCGTCGAGTGTGTTGTAGACCGCGAAGGACGCGCGCACCGTCGCGGCGACACCGAAGCGCCGGTGCAGTGGCGCGGCGCAGTGGTGGCCGACCCGAACAGCAACACCGTCATCATCGAGCACCTGGCCGACATCGTGGGCGTGGACTCCGTCGACCACGAACGCGACCGGCGACCCGCGATGCGCCGGGTCCGACGGGCCGATCACGCGCACCTGAGGTATCTGCGCGAGTCCCTCGAGTGTCGCGGTGACCAACCGATACTCGTGGTCGGCCACCGCGGCCATGCCGATGTCCGCAAGATACCTCGCAGCGGCCGCCAATCCGACGACCTGCGAGATCATCTGGGTGCCGGCCTCGAAGCGCTGCGGCGGTTCGGCGTAGGTGGCCGACTCCATGGTGACCGTCTCGATCATGGAGCCGCCGGTGAGGAAGGGCGGTAGGGCGGCGAGCAGATCACGCCGGCCGTAGAGCGCGCCGATACCGGACGGTCCGAGCATCTTGTGTCCGGAGAATGCGGCGAAGTCGACGCCGAGATCTCCGAATCGGACGGGCTGGTGCGGCACGGACTGGCAGGCGTCGAGCACCGTGAACGCACCAACCGACTTGGCGCGGGCCACCAGTTCGGGTATTGACGGGCCGATGCCCGTCACATTGGAATGGTGGGTGAAGGCGAGCACCTTGACCCGTTCGTCGAGGGTCAGGGATTCGAGGTCGATACGCCCGTCGTCGGTGAGCCCGTACCAGCGCAGCGTCGCTCCGGTGCGCCGGGCCAACTCCTGCCACGGGATGAGGTTCGCGTGGTGTTCCATCTCGGTGGTGACGATCACATCACCCGGGCCGACCGATTCGGCGAATCTGCTGTCGCCCAGCACATAGGAGACCAGATTGAGCGCCTCGGTGGCATTCTTGGTGAACACGATCTCGTCGGTGTCGGCTCCGACGAATGCGGCGATGTCGGCCCTGCCCTGCTCGAAGGCGTCAGTGGACTCCTCCATCAACTGGTGCGCGCCGCGGTGGACCGCACCGTTGGAGGTGAGCAGGAACTCCCGCTCGGCATCGAGCACCGCGAGCGGCTTCTGCGAGGTGGCCCCGGAGTCGAGGTATGCCAGGCGGTGACCGCCCCGCATGACCCGCGCCAGGATCGGAAAGTCGGCCCGGATTCGCTCCAGGTCAAGTCCGACGTCCACCGAGGCGGTCATGGCGTCACTTCAGGATGCTGTCGCCCGGGTGAACCGCACATAGCCGTTCTCCTCGAGTTCATCCGCCAGTTCCGGGCCGCCGGACTCGACGATGCGGCCGTCGACGAAGACGTGCACGAACTGCGGATGGATGTAGCGCAGGATGCGGGTGTAGTGGGTGATCAGCAGCACGCCGGCACGTTCGGTCTCGGCGAACCGGTTGACGCCCTCGCTGACCACCCGCAGCGCGTCGACGTCCAACCCGGAGTCGGTCTCGTCGAGGATCGCGATCTTGGGCTTGAGTAGACCCAACTGCAGGATCTCGTGGCGCTTCTTCTCGCCGCCGGAGAAACCCTCGTTGACGCTGCGTTCGGCGAACTGCGGGTCGATGTCGAGATCGGCCATCGCAGCCTTGACCTCCTTGACCCAGTGCCGCAGCTTGGGCGCCTCACCACGGACCGCGGTGGCCGCCGTGCGCAGGAAGTTGGACATCGACACGCCGGGCACCTCGACCGGGTACTGCATGGCCAGAAACAGTCCGGCGCGGGCGCGTTCGTCGACGCTCATCTCCAACACGTCTTCACCGTCGAGGGTGATCGACCCGGAGGTGATGGTGTACTTGGGATGCCCGGCGATCGCATACGACAGCGTCGACTTGCCCGATCCGTTGGGGCCCATCACGGCGTGGGTCTCGCCCGACTTCACCGTCAGGTTGACGCCCTTGAGGATCTCCTTCTCGCTGCCCTCAGGGGTAGTGACACAGGCGTGCAGATCCTTGATCTCGAGTGTGCTCATGCGTTCGCTTTCGGTTCGGGGCCGGTTTTTGACTCGGCGAGAGCCAATTCGTGCTCGATGGCGTCGGTCAGACGGTCGCGGATGGCGGGGACGGCGATCTTGGAGATGATCTCGCCGAAGAACCCGCGGACCACCAGGCGGCGGGCCTGCTCCTCGGGAATGCCGCGAGCCTGCAGGTAGAACAGTTGCTCGTCGTCGAAGCGCCCGGTGGCGCTGGCATGCCCGGCGCCGAGGATCTCACCGGTCTCGATCTCCAGGTTGGGCACCGAGTCGGCGCGAGCGCCGTCGGTGAGCACCAGATTGCGATTGACCTCGAAGGTGTCGGTGCCCAGCGCCTCCGCGCGGATCAGAACGTCGCCGATCCATACGGTGTGCGCGTCGGGCTTCGACGATGTCGGATCGCCCTGTAACGCCCCCTTGTAGAGCACGTTGGACCGGCAGTTCGGCTGGGAGTGATCGACCAGCAGACGCGACTCCTGGTGCTGGCCGGCGTCGGCGAAGTAGAGGCCCAGCAGTTCCGCGTCACCGCCGGGAGCGTCATAGCGCACCGTGGCGGACATCCGCACCACCTCACCGCCGAGAGTGACGGCGATGTGGCGCAGAACCGCATCCCTGCCGAGGCGGGCGTGCTGGGCGCTGAGGTGCACCATGTCGTCGGCCCAGTCGGCGATCCACACCACCGTCAGTCGTGCGGCGTCACCCACGACGAGTTCGACGTTGTCGGCGTAGGTTCCGCTGCCGCGAAGGTCGACGACCACGACGGCCTCGGCGGTCTCCTCCACCCTGACCTGCAGGTGGCCGTAGGCGACGCGTCCCGTTCCGGGTCCGTCGACGGTGATCTCCACCGGCATCTGGGTGTGGGCGCCGCGTGCGATCGTAACGACGGTAGCGGTGTCGAAGGCCGAGAACGCCGGGGCTGCTACACGATCGGCGGGAACACCCGCCTCGCCGAGACGTTCATCTGCGCGCGCGACGATTTCGGTCGTGACACCGGCCTGCTCTGAGACGGTGATGCGGGCCTGCCCGGACTTCGTCGCACCGCCGTCGTGCAGGCCGCGCAGGCGCTTGAGCGGGGTGAACCGCCACAGTTCGTCGCGCCCGCCAGGCACCTCGAACGCATTGACGTCGAACGAGCTGAACTGCTCTCCCTTGTTGGCGGAGGCCAACTGTGAATCGTTGTTGACGGCAGCCACCGCAGAATTCGTCACTATCCGACCGCGCCTTCCATCTGCAGTTCGATCAGCCGGTTGAGCTCCAGGGCGTACTCCATCGGCAGCTCCTTGGCGATCGGCTCGACGAAGCCGCGCACCACCATCGCCATCGCCTCGTCCTCGGTCAGGCCGCGGCTCATCAGGTAGAACAGCTGATCCTCGCTGACCTTGGAGACGGTGGCCTCGTGCCCCATGGTGACGTCGTCCTCACGGATGTCGACATAGGGATAGGTGTCGCTGCGGCTGACGTTATCCACCAGCAGCGCGTCGCACTTCACACTGGAGCGCGAACCCTGCGCACCCTTGTTGACCTGAACCAGTCCGCGATACGAGGCGCGGCCGCCGCCACGAGCCACCGATTTGGACACGATGTTGCTCGAGGTGTTCGGCGCCAAGTGCAGCATCTTGGCCCCGGTGTCCTGATGCTGACCCTCGCCGGCGAACGCCACCGACAGCACCTCGCCCTTTGCGTGCTCGCCGGTCATCCACACCGCGGGGTACTTCATGGTGACCTTGGATCCGATGTTGCCGTCGATCCACTCCATGGTGGCGCCCGCTTCCGCGCGCGCACGCTTCGTCACCAGGTTGTAGACATTGTTCGACCAGTTCTGGATCGTCGTATACCGCACGCGGGCATGGGGTTTGACAACGATCTCCACCACTGCCGAGTGCAGCGAGTCACTCTTGTAAATCGGAGCGGTGCACCCCTCCACGTAGTGGATGTAGGAACCCTCGTCGGCGATGATGAGGGTCCGCTCGAACTGGCCCATGTTCTCGGTGTTGATCCGGAAGTAGGCCTGCAGTGGGATGTCGACGTGCACGCCCGGCGGAACGTAGATGAAGGAGCCGCCCGACCACACCGCGGTGTTGAGGGCGGAGAACTTGTTGTCGCCTGCCGGGATCACGGTGCCGAAGTACTGCTGGAAGATCTCCGGGTGCTCCCGCAGGCCGGTATCGGTATCCAGGAAGATGACGCCCTGGGCCTCCAGGTCCTCCCGGATCTGGTGGTACACGACCTCCGACTCGTACTGAGCCGCCACACCGGCGACCAGACGCTGCTTCTCGGCCTCCGGGATACCGAGGCGGTCGTAGGTGTTCTTGATGTCCTCGGGGAGTTCCTCCCACGACGTCGCCTGCTTCTCGGTGGAGCGCACGAAGTACTTGATGTTGTCGAAGTCGATGCCGCCGAGGTCCGAACCCCAGTTGGGCATCGGCTTCTTCTCGAAGGTGCGCAACGCCCGAAGCCGGATATCGAGCATCCATTCCGGCTCGCTCTTCTTAGCCGAGATGTCGCGGACCACCGCCTCGGAGAGACCGCGCTGCGCGCTTGCGCCCGCGACGTCGGCGTCCGCCCAGCCGTAGCCGTAGCGACCGAGTGAGGCGATCGTCTCCTCCTGGCTCAGGGGCCGGGTGTCCGGGGTGGTCGTCATGACGACGCTCCTTGTGTGTCGGTGTTCTCATCGGGCTGCTTGTCGGGTGCTCCGCCAATGGTCAGGGTCAGCGGCACATGGGTGGTGCAGGCGCAGTCGCCGTTGGCGATGGACGCCAGCCGTTGAACGTGCGTTCCCAGCACTTCGGAGATCGCCTGCTGCTCCGCCTCGCACAACTCCGGGAATTCCTCGGCGACTCCGGAGACCGGGCAGTGGTGCTGGCAGATCTCGATACCGCCGACCGGGCCGCCGACCCTGGTCGCCGTGGTCGCATAACCGGCCTGGGTCAGCGCATCGGCCACCCGCTCGGCGGCGTCTTCGACCGCGTCCTGGTCACCGGAGGCCACCACCGGCACCCCGGCCAGGATCGACTCGATACGGCGCCGCGCGAACGAGCGAACCGCCTCGTCGCCGCCGATCTCGCGCAACTGGCGGATCGCAGCCGATGCCAGGTCGTCGTAGGTGTGTTCCAGTTTGGCGCGGCCGGCTGCGGTCAGCCGGTAGCGCTTGGCCGGACGCCCGCGCCCGGCATGCTGCCAGGCGGCGGCCGGTTGGGCCTCCGCGTCGCCGTCATCGCACAGAGCCTCGAGGTGCCGGCGTACCCCGGTGGGGGAAATCCCGAGTTTGCCGCCGACCTCGGCGGCGGTGATGGAGCCGGACTCGAGCAGCAGGCGGACGATCTCCCGCCGCGTCGCGCTGTCCTGCGCCGACACGGTGACGGGCACCGGCGAGGAGGCGGACTGGAATTTCACAACATCAGTGTGTCGCAATTCGAGAACCCGGTCTAGCAAGGGCATCCTCACCTAAGCCCCGGTGCCTAAGTCCCTGGTGTGGGCGCTCGGACGCCCGATGGCATCCGTGCAGGCAGTTACAGTTCACCCGTGGCTGCCCGCCAGCTTTCGCTGAGTTCCTCGATCGCCAGTCTGCACGGCGATGAGCGCACCGTCGGCTCCCCGCTCAACAAGACCGAACTGCTGGCCATGCGCCGGACCAGGCTGTTCGGCGCCACCGGGACCGTCCTGATGGGGATCGGGGCGCTGGGCGCAGGCGCGCGTCCGGTGGTGCAGGACCCCACCTTCGGGGTGCGGCTGCTCAATCTGCCCTCCCGAATCCAGACCGTCTCGCTCACCATGACGACCACCGGAGCGGTGATGATGGCGCTCGCGTGGCTGATGCTCGGCCGCTTCGCGCTGGGCCCGCGCCGGATGTCGCGCAGCCAACTAGACCACACACTTCTGCTGTGGATGGTGCCGCTGCTGATCGCACCGCCGATGTACAGCAAGGACGTCTATTCGTATCTGGCGCAGAGCCAGATCGCCCGTATCGGCCTGGACCCCTACGAGGTCGGTCCCGCGCCGGGACTCGGCCTCGATCACGTCTTCACCCTCTCGGTGCCGAGCCTGTGGCGTGAGACGCCGGCGCCCTACGGGCCGCTCTTCCTATGGATCGGTCGCGGAATCTCCGCATTGACCGGCGAGAACATCGTCGCCGCCGTGCTGTGCCATCGCCTCGTGGTGCTGATCGGAGTGGGGCTGATCGTCTGGGCCACACCGCGATTGGCGCGCCGCTGCGGCGTCGCGGAGGTCACCGCGCTGTGGCTGGGCGCCGCGAATCCCCTGCTGCTCATGCATCTGGTGGCCGGCATCCACAACGAAGCCCTGATGCTGGGCCTGATGCTCACCGGCACCGAGATCGCGCTGCGGGGTATCAACGGAGTCCCTGGGCGCTCGGGTGCACAGGCCGGCCCGCTGGTGCCCCGGCGACTGCGACTGCCGCGCGGCCGCGACGAGTGGGCCGAATGGGTTCCGCCGGCCCAAGTGCTGGCCGGCGCCGTGCTGATCACGATGTCGTCGCAGGTGAAATTGCCCGGCCTGTTGGCGCTCGGATTTACTGCGATGGCATTGGCTCGCAGATGGGGTGGCGGGGTCAAGGCGTTCTTCTCGGCCAGTGCGCTGATGCTGTCGGTGTCGCTGGCGGTGATGGCGCTCATCGGCTGGATCAGCGGTCTGGGGTTCGGATGGCTGTTCACCCTCGGTACCGCCAACGTGGTGCGCAGCTGGATGTCCCCGCCTACGCTGCTGGCCCTGGCGACCGGGCAGGTGGGCATCCTGCTGGGTCTGGGCGACCACACCACCGCCGTGCTCTCGCTCACCCGCGCGATGGGTGTGCTGATCATCACCATCACCGTCACCTGGCTGCTGCTGGCGGTGCTGCGGGGGCGGTTGCACCCCGTCGGCGGACTCGGTGTCGCACTGGGCGCCACCGTGCTGCTGTTCCCGGTGGTGCAACCCTGGTACCTGCTCTGGGCGATCATCCCGCTGGCCGCGTGGGCGACGCGGCCGGGCTTCCGCATCGCAGCCATCGCGGTCACCCTGATCGTCGGCATCTTCGGGCCCACCGCCAACGGAGACCGGTTCGCGCTGTTCCAGATCGTCGACGCCACCGTGGCGAGCTTCGTGATAGCCGTGCTGCTCATCGCGCTCACCCGCAACCGGCTGCCGTGGCGGTACGTGCCCGGCACCGACGAGCGATTCAGCGGTGAGGATCCCGATCCGGCCCCGGACCCCGAACAAGACCCCGAACCGGATCCCCATGCAGACCGAGCGCGCAGAACCGAACCACCGGCGCAGCACCGTGCGCCCGACGCCTACGCTGAGTCACCGTGAACTCCGGCTCAGCGACCGTCGTGCGTCTGCGCGGAGTCTCGAAACGCTATGGGCCGGTCACCGCGGTCGCCGGCCTCGACCTCGACGTGCACCGCGCCGAAGTGCTCGCCCTGCTGGGTCCCAACGGCGCCGGCAAGACCACTACGGTGGAGATGTGCGAGGGGTTCGTCGCCCCCGATACCGGCAGCATCGAGGTGCTGGGCCTGAACCCGATCGCGGACAACGCGCGGCTTCGCGAGCGGATCGGAGTGATGCTGCAGGGCGGTGGCGGCTACCCGGCGGCCCGGGCCGGCGAGATGCTGAATCTTGTTGCGGCATATGCCGCGAACCCGCTGGACCCGGCGTGGCTGTTGGACACCCTGGGCCTGACCGACGCCGCCAAGACGACGTACCGCAGGCTGTCCGGGGGTCAGCAGCAGCGGCTCGCGCTGGGCTGTGCCATCGTCGGGAGGCCCGAACTGGTGTTCCTCGACGAGCCCACCGCCGGCATGGACGCCCATGCCCGGCTGGTGGTGTGGGAGTTGATCGACGCGCTGCGCCGAGACGGGGTGACGGTGGTGCTGACCACACACCAGCTCAAGGAGGCCGAGGAGCTCGCCGACCACATCGTCATCATCGATCGCGGATCCGCAGTGGCCGCCGGCACACCCGCGGAGCTGATGCGCAACGGCGCCGAGGACCAGTTGCGATTCACAGCGCCGCGGCGATTGGATCTCTCGCTGCTGATCGCTGCACTGCCCGAGGGCTATCGGGCCTCCGAGCAGTTGCCCGGCGAGTATCTCGTCGAAGGCACCATCGACCCGCAGGTTCTCGCGACGGTCACCGCCTGGTGCGCGCGGCTGAACATCCTGGCGACCGACATGCGGGTGGAACAGCGCAGCCTCGAGGATGTGTTCCTCGACGTGACCGGCAAGGAGTTGCGGCCGTGACAGGCGCACGCGCGCAGCTCTTCCCCGCCGGGACATTCACGCCCGCCCCGCGCACCAGTTCTGTTCCCCGGATGCTCTCCGCGCAGTACGGGCTCGAACTCAAACTGCTGTTGCGCAATGGCGAACAGTTGTTGTTGACGATGTTCATCCCGGTCACGCTGCTGGTCGGGCTGAGCCTGCTGCCACTCGGAGACTTCCCCGAACCCCGCGTCGCTGTATTCGTCCCGGCGATCATGGCGCTCGCGGTGATCTCCACCGCATTCACCGGGCAGGCCATTGCGGTCGCCTTCGACCGCCGTTACGGCGCTCTCAAACGTCTCGGCGCGACCGCGCTACCGGTGTGGGCAATCATCGCCGGGAAGGTGCTCGCCGTGGTCAGCGTGGTGTTTCTGCAGGCGCTGCTTCTCGGCGGGATCGGCCTTGCCCTGGGCTGGCGACCGCCGCCGGCCGGCTTGGCTCTCGGCGCCCTGCTGATCGGCCTGGGCACCGCCGTCTTCGTCGCCATGGGCCTGTTGCTCGGCGGTACTCTGCGCGCCGAGATCGTGCTCGCCGTCGCGAATCTGCTGTGGTTCGTGCTGGCCGGTTTCGGTGCGCTGACGCTGGAGAGCAACACCATTGCGCCGGCCCTGTCCTGGGCGGCACGGCTCACACCGTCGGGTGCGCTCACCGAAGCCCTCTCGCACGCGGTCAGCCCGTCCGGGACGGTGTCGGTCGACTGGTTCGGCATCGCGGTGCTGGCCGTCTGGGGGGCGGTGTCGACGCTGGGCGCGCTGCGCTGGTTCAGGTTCACCTGAGCGGCTCAACTACCATCGGGCCGTGGGCTTGCGACGAACCTTCCTGCGGTTGGTGGACCTGCTTCCGCTGCCAAGCCTGCGGACCCAGCGCATCATCGCCGCCGCCGTGGTGCTCAGCCAGGCGCTCATCTCGGTGACCGGTGCCGTCGTCCGAGTGACCGCATCAGGACTGGGATGCCCGACGTGGCCGCAGTGCTTTCCGGGCAGCTTCACCCCCGTTCCGCACGCCGAGGTTCCGATCGTCCACCAGGTCGTCGAGTTCGGGAACAGGCTGCTGACGTTCGTCGTGGTGCTGACCGCCGCGCTGGCCGTGCTGGCCGTCACTCGGGCGCGCCGGCGACGAGAGGTCCTCATCTACGCGTGGCTCATGCCCGCCTCAACCGTCCTGCAGGCGGTGATAGGCGGCATCACCGTGCTGACCGGACTGCTGTGGTGGACGGTGGCGATCCACCTGCTGGTTTCGATGGCGATGGTGTGGCTGGCCACGCTGCTCTATGTGAAAGTCGGCGAGCCCGACGACGGCCTACGGGTCGCATCGGTGGCTGCACCGTTGCGCGCGTTGACATTACTGAGCGCACTCGTGCTCGCCGCCACGCTGGTGACCGGGACCCTGGTGACCGGTGCGGGCCCCCATGCCGGCGACAAGGGCCTGCAACGACCGGTACCGCGTCTGCAGGTCGAGATCGTCACACTGGTGCACCTGCACGCGAATTTTCTGATCGCCTACCTGTGCCTGTTGATCGGCCTGGGCGCAGGGTTGCTGGCAGTCACCGCACCGCGCGCCGTCATCCGGCGACTGGGAGTGCTGATCGCCCTGGTGGCCGGGCAGGGCCTGATCGGCCTGGTGCAGTACCGCACCGGCATACCGGCGGCCCTGGTCGCGGCGCACGTCGCCGGCGCCGCCGCGTGTACCGCCGCCACCGCCGCGTTATGGGCGTCGACGCGACAGCGGACCGAGGCCGAGCCGGTCCAGCGCCGCCTCGACGTGCAGCGCGAAGTCGCGCTGCCGTAACTCGCGGGTGCCGCTGTCGAGCTGTCGCCAGCCCAGCGACGGTTCGATGAGCTCCAGTTCCAGCACAATGGCGTCATCGCCGGTGCCGATCAGATCGACGCGTGCGTACAGGAATTCGCCCCGCTGCACTCCCAGCCGGGCAGCCGCGGCATCCAGAGCGGTGTACCCCAACTCCCACAGTTCGACATCGGGATCGGCCGGGGCGAGCATCTCGGTGGCGAAGGTCCCCGAGTCGTCGAACCGGGGCCGCCGCCCGTCCGGCGGCAGAATCGGCGCCTTTACGAACGCGTGCGACTGCTCACCGCCGAGAAAGACCAGCGCGGTCTCCCCCGCCTCGACCCGGGCGTCATACGACTGAACCAGGACACTGCGGCCGGCAGCCAACAGCCGCGTCGCGTGCGCGGCGGCGGCATCGCGGACCGCGAACCGCAGAGTATCGACGGATCCGGCCCCGATCGCCGGCTTCACCACGACTTCACCGCGCGGCACACGAATCTTCTGACCCGGCTCGATGAACGCCGACGGCACCACGGGGACACCGGCCGCGGCCAGTTCGGCGAGGTAATGCTTGTCGGAGTTCCACGCCAACACCGCGGGTGCGTTCAGGAGGTTGGGCACCCTGGCTGCCCAGGCCAGGAACTCAGAACGCCTCTGGGCGTAGTCCCACGCGGCTCGCAGGATCACCAGATCCGCCTTCTCGGTGCGCGGATCGTCCCAGGCCATCCAGCGGGCATGTAGACCGCGGGCGCGCAGCGCACCGATCAGGCCGGCGTCGTCCCCGTCTCCGTCGGGGAGTTGGGCACAGGCGGCCAGCACGATGCGCGGATGGAAGACGTTCGGGCGGGCGAGCTTCATTGGTAGTGGATGATAGTGACATGCGTGCGGTCATGCGTGCGGTCGAAGTCGCGGAGACGGGCGGCCCGGAGGTTCTTCGCTGTGTCGAGAAGCCGGTGCCCTCACCCGGCCGCGGCGAGGTGGTGATCGCCGCCGACGCGATCGGCGTGAACTACATCGACACCTACTTCCGATCGGGGCTGTACCCGCGGCAGGTGCCGTTCACCGTGGGCCAGGAGGTGTGCGGCACCGTCACCGCAGTCGGTGACGATGTCCCGGCGATCAAGGCAGGTGACCGGGTGGCGACGGCGAGTGCGAGCGGCGCCTACGCCGAGTTCTGCACGGCACCCGCTGATTTCGTTGCCTACGTTCCGGATTCGGTGGCTTCCGATGCCATCGCTTCGGCTCTGTTGAAGGGCCTGACTGCCCACTATCTGATCAAGTCCGTCCATGCGGTGTCCCCGCAGGACTGGCTGCTGGTCCATGCCGGCGCGGGCGGAGTCGGGCTGATCCTGACCCAGTGGGCGACCAGCATCGGTGCGCGGGTCATCACGACCGCTTCCACCCCCGCCAAGGCCGAAGCGTCCCGGCAGGCTGGTGCGGTTGAAGTGCTCGAGTATCCCGACGACACCTCCGAGTTCGCCGCGCGGGTGCGCGATCTCACCGGCGGGCGCGGTGTCGATGCGGCCTATGACGGCGTGGGTAAGTCCACATTCGACGCCAGCCTCGCCAGCCTCGCCGTCCGCGGCACCTTGGCACTGTTCGGCGCGGCCAGCGGTCCGGTGCCTCCGGTGGATCCGCAGCGCCTCAACGCCGCCGGTTCGGTCTTCCTGACCCGACCCAACCTCGCGCACTTCATCCGCACACCCGACGAGTTCGCCTGGCGGGCCGGTGAGCTCATGGACGCGATCGCCGACGGTTCGCTCACCATCACCGTCGGCGACCACTACCCGTTGGCCGAGGCGCAGCGCGCCCACGAGGATCTGCAGGGCCGGAAGACCACGGGGTCGATCGTCCTGATGCCCTGAGCGGGTCAGCCGAACAGCAACGGCAGCGGGATGACCGAGTCCACCGCGAGCGCGCAGAACACCGCGGCCAGATAGTTGTTGGACTGCAGGAACAGCTTGAGCGGTTTGACCGCCTCGCCGCGGCGCACCCCCGCACGCAGCCGGTGGGCCAGCGCCAGGAACCAGCCGCCGGCCAGCACCGCGACCGCTGCGTAGAGCCAGCCCGCGGCCGGTATCAGCGCCAGCGTCGCCGCCACCGTCAGCCAGGTGTAGACGACGATCTGGTTGGCGACGTGGCGTTCGGTGGCGACCACCGGCAGCATCGGAACCCCCGCAGCCGCGTAATCCTCCTTGTACTTCATCGCCAGCGCCCAGGTGTGCGGCGGAGTCCAGAAGAAGATGACCGCGAACATCACCAGTGCCTGCCAGCCGACGGTGCCGGTGACTGCGGACCAGCCGATCATCACGGGCATGCATCCGGCCGCCCCGCCCCACACCACGTTCTGCGCGGTGCGACGTTTGAGCACCAGGGTGTAGATCAGGACGTAGAAGGCGATGGTGGCGGCGGCCAGATGGGCCGACAGCAGGTTGGTGGTCCACCACAGCCAGAAGAATGACGCGACCGACAGCGCGAGGCCGAAGACCAGCGCGTGACTGCGGGGAACCGCGGCGCGGGCCAACGGCCGGCCCGCGGTGCGCTTCATCACCTTGTCGATATCGGCGTCGGCCACGCAGTTGAGCGTGTTTGCGCCACCCGCGGCGAGCATTCCGCCGAAGAGTGTGTTGAAGATCAGCACCGGATCCACCGAACCGCGGGAGGCGAGCAGCATCGCCGGGATCGTGGTCACCAGCAGCAACTCGATGACGCGCGGCTTGGTCAGTGCCAGATACCCCAGCAGGCGGGTGCGGATGCGTCCCGACGTGGTGGCGAGGGCGTCACCGACGACGCGGTCTTCGCCGATCTTCACCCGAGCGCTCCTTCCCGGCCGGGGCAGCCCCCATAGCCGGACCTCATCTACATCAGACGGTGTCTACTACAGAGGATGGTAGTCCAGTCCCGGATGCCGTGTGCAGCCCATTCGGTCCTGCCGGTGCGATACCCGGCACTAGGGTGAGGGGCGCAGAAGGTAAGGGGCGAGAACCCGGTTTGAGCAGGAGTGAACCAGGAGTGAATCTGTGACCACGCTCGAAGAGATTTCCGCGCTGACCCGGCCGCACCACCCTGGCGACTGGACCGAGCTGGACTCGCGCGCCGTCGACACGGCCCGGGTGCTGGCGGCCGACGCGGTGCAGAAGGTCGGCAACGGCCATCCCGGCACGGCGATGAGCCTGGCGCCGGCGGCATACACGCTGTTCCAGCGGGTGATGCGGCATGACCCGAGCGACACGGCATGGCTGGGCCGGGACCGGTTCGTGCTGTCTTGCGGGCACTCCAGCCTCACCCTCTACATCCAGCTCTACCTCGGCGGGTTCGGCCTGGAGCTGTCCGATATCGAGGCGCTGCGGACCTGGGACTCGAAGACCCCCGGCCACCCCGAGTTCCGGCACACCAAGGGCGTGGAAATCACCACCGGACCGCTGGGCCAGGGTCTGGCCTCGGCAGTGGGTATGGCGATGGCCGCCCGCTACGAGCGCGGTCTGTTCGACCCCGACGCCGCACCAGGCACCAGCCCGTTCGACCACTTCATCTACGTGATCGCCTCGGACGGCGACATGCAGGAGGGCGTGACCAGCGAGGCGTGCTCACTGGCCGGCACCCAGGAACTGGGCAACCTCATCGTCATCTGGGACGACAACGAGATCTCCATCGAGCACAGCACCAAGATCGCGTTCACCGAGAACACCCCGGCCCGCTACGAGGCATATGGCTGGCATGTGCAGACCGTCGAGGGCGGCGAGAACGTGGCCGGCCTCGAGGCGGCGATCGAAACGGCGAAGAGGGTGACCGACAAGCCGTCGTTCATCGCGCTGCGCACCATCATCGGCTACCCCGCGCCCACCAAGATGAACACCGGGGGTGTGCACGGATCGGCCCTGGGCGACGAGGAGGTGGCCGCCACCAAGCGGGTCCTCGGATTCGACCCGGACAAGACCTTCGAGGTGTCCGAAGAGGTGATCGCGCACACCCGCGGACTCGTCGAGCGCGGCCGGGCGGCACACCGGACCTGGCAGTCGGAATTCGACGCCTGGGCCAAGCGCGAGCCGGATCGCAAGAAGCTGCTCGACCGCCTGCTCGCAGGCACCCTTCCCGACGGCTGGGACGCCGACCTGCCGTACTGGGAACCCGGCTCCAAGGCGGTCGCCACCCGCGCCGCCTCCGGGGATGTGCTCTCGGCCATCGGCCCCAAGCTGCCGGAACTGTGGGGCGGCTCGGCCGACCTGGCCGGCAGCAACAACACCACGATGAAGGGCGCCAAATCGTTCGGCCCGCCGTCGATCTCCACCGAGGACTGGACCGCCACCTGGTACGGCCGAACCCTGCACTTCGGCATTCGCGAGCACGCGATGGGCGCCATTCTCTCCGGAATCGTGCTGCACGGCCCGACTCGCGCGTACGGCGGAACCTTCCTGCAGTTCGCCGATTACATGCGCCCGGCGGTACGACTGGCGGCGCTGATGGACATCGATCCCATCTACGTGTGGACGCACGACTCGATCGGCCTCGGCGAGGACGGCCCGACCCACCAGCCGATCGAGCACCTGGCTGCGTTGCGGGCCATCCCGAAGCTGTCGGTGGTGCGCCCGGCCGACCCGAACGAGACCGCCTACGCCTGGCGCACGATCCTGGAACGCGGCTCCGGCAGTGGCCCCACCGGCCTGATCCTGACCCGCCAGGGCGTGCCGGTGCTGGAAGGCACCAGTAGCGAAGGGGTGGCCCGTGGCGGTTACGTACTCGGCGAATGCGGAGCGGCCGACGCGGATGTGATCATCATCGCCACCGGATCCGAGGTTCAACTGGCCGTCGAGGCGGCAAAGATGTTGGCCGACAGGGACATCAGGGCCTGCGTCGTCTCGATGCCCTGCGTCGAGTGGTTCGAGGCCCAGCCGCAGGAGTACCGCGACCATGTGCTGCCGCCGGACGTGTCGGCCCGCGTCGCCGTCGAGGCCGGCGTCGCGCAGAGCTGGTACAAGTTCGTCGGCGACACCGGAGAGATCATCTCCATCGAGCATTACGGCGCCTCCGCCGACGACAAAACCTTGTTCCGCGAGTTCGGGTTCACCCCGCAAGCCGTCGTGGCGGCCGCGGAACGCGCCATCGACAACTGACGATCAACCCGGTTATAACTCGACCCGAGGAGCTCTCCATGTCACAGAATCCAAACCTCGCGGCGCTGTCGGCCGAAGGCGTCTCCGTCTGGCTCGATGACCTGTCCCGCGACCGGCTGCGGTCGGGCAACCTGCAGGAGCTGATCGACACCTGGAGCGTGGTCGGGGTGACCACCAACCCCTCGATCTTCCAGGCGGCCCTGTCGAAGGGCACCGCCTACAGCTCACAGGTGGCCGAACTGGCCGCGCGCGGAGCCGATGTCGACGCCACCATCCGCACCGCCACCACCGATGACGTCCGCGAGGCCTGCGATGTGTTGCGGCCGCAGTGGAAGCACTCCAACGGAGTGGACGGCCGGGTGTCGATCGAGGTCGATCCGCGACTGGCGCACGACACCGACAAGACGATCCTGCAGGCCATCGAGCTCTGGAAGATCGTGGACAGGCCCAACCTTCTGATCAAGATCCCCGCGACCATCGCCGGACTGCCGGCCATCACCGCCGTTCTGGCCGAGGGTATTTCGGTGAACGTCACCCTGATCTTCTCCGTCGAGCGGCACCGAGCGGTGATGGACGCCTACCTCGCCGGCCTGGAGGCTGCGAAGGCGGCCGGTCATGACCTCAACACCATTCACTCCGTCGCGTCGTTCTTCGTCTCCAGGGTGGACACCGAGATCGACAAGCGGCTGGAGAAGATCGGCACCAAGGAGGCACTGGCGCTGCGGGGTAAGGCCGGTGTCGCCAATGCGCGGCTGGCTTACGCCGCCTATGAAGAGGTGTTCTGTTCGGGCGGACGGTGGACGCCACTGGCCGAGGCGGGCGCCTGGGTGCAGCGCCCACTGTGGGCGTCGACGGGCGTGAAGAACCCGGACTACTCCGACACGCTCTACGTCACCGAGTTGGTGGCCCCCGACACGGTCAACACCATGCCCGAGAAGACCATGGCGGCCGTGGCCGACCACGGGCGCGTCCACGGCAATACCATTGCCGGGACCACGGCGGGCGCACAGACAGTGTTCGACGACCTCGAGGCGATCGGCATCGACCTCGCCGATGTGTTCTGCCACCTTGAGGAGGACGGCGTGGACAAGTTCGAGAAATCCTGGCAGGAACTGCTCGACGCCACCCAGATTCAGTTGGACGCCGCGAAGAAATGAGTTCTGCGGGGGCAGCGACGCCCGTGCCGCACGGTTGGCATAACCCGCTGCGCGACAAGCGGGACAAGCGTATGCCGCGGATCGCCGGCCCGTGCGGGGTGGTCATCTTCGGCGTCACCGGCGACCTGTCCCGCAAGAAGCTCATGCCGGCGATCTATGACCTGGCCAATCGGGGGCTGCTGCCGCCCTCGTTCGCACTGGTGGGTTTCGCCCGCCGGGACTGGGTTGACGAGGATTTCGGCAAGATCGTCCACGACGCGGTCAAGGAACACGCCCGGACCCCGTTCCGCCAGGAGGTGTGGGACCGGCTGGCCGAGGGCATTCGTTTCGTGCAGGGCAGTTTCGACGACGAGGCGTCATTCGCCCGGCTGGCCGAGACACTGGAGAAGCTCGACGCCGAACGCGGCACGGGCGGCAACCACGCCTTCTACCTGTCGATCCCGCCGAACGCCTTCCCGGTGGTGTGCGAGCAGCTGAAGCGTTCCGGGCTGGCCGACCCGCAAGACGGCCGGTGGAGCCGGGTGGTGATCGAGAAACCGTTCGGACACGACCTGGCCAGCGCCAGGGAACTCAACGCCGTGGTCAACAGCGTCTTCCCCGAGCAGTCGGTGTTCCGCATCGACCACTATCTGGGAAAGGAGACCGTTCAGAACATCCTCGCCCTGCGATTCGCCAACGAGCTCTACGAGCCGATCTGGAACAGCCACTACGTCGACAGTGTCCAGATCACCATGGCCGAGGACATCGGCCTCGGCGGCCGTGCGGGCTACTACGACGGCATCGGCGCCGCCCGCGACGTCATACAGAACCACCTCCTGCAACTGCTCGCGCTGACCGCGATGGAGGAACCGGTCAACTTCGGGCCTGAGGAGGTGAAGGCCGAGAAGATCAAGGTGCTGGCCGCCACCGAGCTGACCCGCCCGCTGGACCTCACCACCGCGCGTGGCCAGTATGCCGCCGGCTGGCAGGGCGGACAGCACGTTGTCGGGTTGCTCGATGAGGACGGGTTCTCCAAGACGTCGGTCACCGAGACCTTCGCCGCGATCACCCTCGAGGTGGATACCAGGCGCTGGGCCGGCGTCCCCTTCTATCTGCGCAGCGGAAAGCGACTGGGCCGCCGGGTCACCGAGATCGCGCTGATGTTCAAGCGGGCGCCGCATCTACCGTTCGACGCCACTATGACCGAGGAGCTCGGGCAGAACGCACTGGTGATCCGGGTACAGCCGGATGAGGGCATCACGCTGCGGTTCGGCTCCAAGGTGCCCGGTAGTGCCATGGAGGTGCGCGACGTCAACATGGACTTCTCCTACGGGTCGGCGTTCGCCGAGGACTCCCCGGAGGCCTACGAGCGGCTGATCCTCGACGTGCTGCTGGGCGAGCCCTCGCTGTTCCCCAGCAATGCCGAAGTCGAATTGTCCTGGGAGATCCTTGATCCGGCGCTGGAGTACTGGGCGAAGCACGGTAAACCCGACCCCTACGAGTCCGGCAGCTGGGGACCGGAATCATCGTTCGCGATGCTCGAGCGTTCTGGGCGTGCATGGAGACGCCCGTGATGAGCGTCAGCGAAGAACGGAGTCGACGCCCGTGATGAGCGTCAGCGAAGAACGGAGTCGACTGACGTGATCGTTGACCTACCGGACACCACGACCAACGACCTCAACAAGCGCATCACACTGCTGCGCGAGGAGGGCGGCGCGATCACCCTGGGCCGGGTGCTGACGCTGGTGGTGGCACCCGACAGCGAAGCGATACTCGAGGAGGCGATCGACGCGGCGGTCGGCGCGAGTCGCGAACACCCCTGCCGGATCATCGTGGTGGTGCCGGTCGACCGGCTGGCCGGCGGAGCCCGCCTCGACGGACAGTTACGGGTCGGCGGGGACGCCGGCGCGGGCGAGGTGGTGGTGCTCAAGACTGCGGGTCCGCTGGCCGCGCATGCCAGCAGTGTCGTGCTCCCATTCCTGCTTCCGGATACCCCGGTGGTGGCATGGTGGCCCGGTGCGGCCCCGGCGGTGCCGGCGCAGGATCCGTTGGGGCGCCTGGCGATCCGGCGGATCACCGATGCCACCGAAACCGAGAACCCACTGGCCACATTGCGCAGCCGTCTGGCCGGTTACACCCAGGGCGACACGGATCTGGCCTGGAGCCGGATCACCTACTGGCGCGCACTGCTGGCCTCCGCGCTCGACCAGCCGCCGTACGAGCCGGTCACCTCGGCGGTGGTGTCGGGGCGCGCGGCTGAACCCGCGCTCGACATCCTGGCCGGCTGGCTCGCCGCGCGGATCGACGGTCCGGTCCGCCGGGAAGCCGGCGAGTTGAAAGTCGAACTCACCCAGCCCAGCCAGACCATCGGGCTGAGCCGGCCGCAGGACGGATCCACCGCAACACTGACCCGGACCGGTCGGCCCGCCGCCCTGCTGCCGCTGGCCCGCCGGGAGACTAAGGACTGTCTGGCCGAGGATCTGCGCCGGCTGGACTCCGACGAGATTTATCACGAGGCGCTGGCCGGCCTCGACCACGTGCAGTACGCCGGCGGGGTCTCCTGACGTGGCAGCAGATCCCGGGGTGATCATCGAGACCTACCCGGACACCGAGGCGCTTGTCCAGGCCGCCGGGGATCGACTCGCAGGCGCCATCGCCGACGCCATCTCGGCGCGCGGCCGCGCACTGATCGTCCTCACCGGCGGCGGAACCGGGATCGGGTTACTCAAACGACTCCGTGGCCACCCGGTCGACTGGGCGAAGGTACACCTGTTCTGGGGCGATGACCGTTTCGTTGCGCATGACGACGATGACCGCAACGAGAAACAGGCCCGCGAGGCTCTGCTCGACCACGTCGCCATCCCGCCCGCCAACATCCACCCGATGCCGCCCAGCGACGGTCCCCAGGGAGCCGACCTCGACACGGCGGCCCGCGCGTACAACGCGCTGCTGGCCGACCATGCCGACAACGGCGATCCGGCGCCCGTTTTCGATGTCCATCTGCTCGGTATGGGCGGCGAGGGACACGTCAATTCACTGTTCCCGCACACACCCGCGGTGGCCGAGGAGCGCCGAATGGCTGTCGGCGTGCACGACTCCCCAAAGCCCCCGCCGCAGCGGATCACCCTCACGCTGCCGGCCGTGCGGCGCTCCCGGCAGGTCTGGCTGGTGGTCTCCGGTGCGGCCAAGGCCGACGCGGTTGCCGCTGCCGTCGCCGGGGCGGATCCTGCGGAGGTTCCCGCGGCCGGTGCCCGCGGCTCGGAGGCGACGATCTGGCTGCTCGACACTGCCGCGGCGGGCGCCCTACCGGACTGACCGGCGCCGCGCGCAGGTCAGGAGTATTTGATCTGCAGGGCGATACCGATGATCGCGACGAGCCAGATGCCGGTCACGAACAGCGTGAGCCGATCGAGGTTCTTCTCCACGACGGTCGATCCGGACAGACTGGACTGAACCCCGCCGCCGAACAGAGTCGACAGGCCGCCGCCCTTGGCGCGGTGCAGCAGAACCAGCAGTGTCAACAGCACACTGGTGACGACCAGCAGGATCTGCAGGGCGAAAATCATGGCCTCAGACTACCGGGTGGAGCCCTCCGGTCAGGGCAGGGGTCCGCCGGCCGCGATGGCCGCCAGGGTGGCGAACTGCTCCCCTTCCAGCGAAGCGCCGCCGACCAGGGCGCCGTCGACATCGGTCTGCGCGACGATCTCGCCGACGTTCTTAGCGTTGACCGAGCCGCCGTAAAGCACCCGCACCCCGTCGGCGACCTGCGACGACGACAGCTTCGCCAGCTCTTCCCGGATCGCGCCGCAGACCTCCTGGGCGTCGGCGGAACTGGCCACCCGGCCGGTGCCGATCGCCCACACCGGCTCGTAGGCGATCACCACGTCGGCGAGCTGCTGTTCGGACAGGCCCGCCAGCGATCCACGCAGCTGGGTGACGTTGTGCTCGACGTGGTTGCCGGCCTCGCGGACATCGAGGTGTTCGCCGATGCAGACGATCGGGATCAGGCCGTGCCGAAAAGCTGCGGCCGCCTTCGCCGCGACCAGGGCGTCGTCCTCATGATGGTAGGTCCGCCGCTCGGAGTGCCCGACGATGGCGAACGTGCAGCCGAGCTTGGCCAGGAACGCTCCGCTGACGTCGCCGGTGTAGGCACCCGAGTCGTGTTGAGAGATGTCCTGCGCGCCATAGGTCAGCCGCAGCTTGTCCCCGTCGACGAGTGTCTGGACACTGCGCAGATCGGTGAACGGCGGGACGACGGTGACATCGACCCTGTCGAAATACTTGTCGGGCAGGGAGAAGGCGATCTTCTGCACCAAGGCGATGGCCTCGAAGTGGTTGAGGTTCATCTTCCAGTTGCCGGCGATCAGCGGCTTGCGGGCCATGGGCGCTCCTATTCAGTTGGGACTTGTCAGCTGAGAATCTCGATGCCGGGAAGCGTCTTGCCCTCAAGGTATTCCAGTGAGGCTCCGCCGCCGGTGGAGATGTGGGAGAAGCCGTCTTCAGGCAGGCCGAGCAATCGCACGGCGGCTGCGGAATCGCCACCGCCGACCACACTGAAGCCGCCCTTGGCGGTCGCCCCGATGATCGCCTCCGCCACTCCGCGGGTGCCGGCCGCGAACGCTGGGAACTCGAACACCCCCATGGGTCCGTTCCAGAAGATGGTGCGCGCGTTGGACAGCAGTGTGGTGAACCGCTTCACCGAACCCGGCCCGATATCAAGACCCATCGTGCCGGCCGGGATCTTTTCCACGGCAACGGTTTCCGGCGTCGCACCGGCGGAAAACTCGGCGGCCACCACGATGTCGACGGGAAGGTGGATGACGTCGCCGTACTCCTCGAGCAGCCTGCGACAGGTGTCGATCATCTCCTCCTGCAGCAACGAGGCGCCCACCGGGACGCCCTGGGCGGCGAGGAAGGTGAAGCACATCCCGCCGCCGATGATGAGGCTGTCGGCCTTGCCGGCGAGGTTCTCGATGACGGCGAGCTTGTCGGAGACCTTAGACCCGCCCAGCACCACAGCGTAGGGACGCTCACCCGCGTGACTCAGCGCTTCGAGGACTTTGACCTCGGCGGCCACCAGCGTGCCGGCGTAGTGCGGCAGCAGCGTGGCGATGTCGTAGACGGATGCCTGTTTGCGATGCACCACACCGAACCCGTCCGAGACGAAGGCACCGTCGGCGCCCACCAACTCCACCAGGTCGGCGGCGAGAGCCCGGCGCTGGGCGTCGTCCTTGCTGGTCTCCCGCGGATCGAACCGGATGTTCTCCAGCATCAGCACGTCCGAGTCGGTGAGCCCCTCGGCGCGCGCCAGCGCGTCGGTGCCCACCACATCGCCGGCCAGCTGAACGTGACGCCCGAGCCGCTCGCCGAGGGCGGCGGCAACCGGCGCCAGTGACAACGCGGGGTCCGGACCATCCTTGGGGCGGCCGAGGTGCGCCACCACCACCACCTTCGCTCCGGCGTCGGCCAAGGCTTTGAGAGTGGGCACCGACGCGTCGATGCGTCCCGGGTCGGTGATCGCGCCGGAATCGTCGAGGGGCACATTCAGGTCACAGCGCACCAGGACACCGCGGCCGGCGACCCCGTCGGCCAGCAGGTCGGCCAACGTCTTGACCGTCATCGCGTCACAGCGACTTGCCGACCAGGCCGACCAGGTCGACCAGCCGGTTGGAGTAGCCCCACTCGTTGTCGTACCAGGACACCACCTTGGCCTGGTTGCCGATCACCTTGGTCAGGCCCGAATCGAAGATGGAGCTGTGCGGGTCGGTGACGATGTCGCTGGAGACGATCGGTGCGTCGTAGTACTTGAGGATGCCTTTGAGCTTGCCCTCGGCCGCCGCCTTGAGCGCGGCGTTGATCTCCTCGACGGCGGCCGTCTTCTTCAACTCGACGGTGAGATCGGTCACCGAGCCGGTGGGGATCGGCACCCGCAGCGCGTAGCCGTCCAGCTTTCCCTTCAGTTCGGGTAGCACCAGTCCGATCGCCTTGGCCGCACCCGTGGAGGTGGGAACGATGTTCAGCGCGGCCGCCCGGGCGCGGCGCAGGTCCTTGTGCGGGGCGTCCTGCAGGTTCTGGTCCTGGGTATAGGCGTGCACAGTGGTCATCAGCCCCTGGACGATGCCGAACTCGTCGTTGACGACTTTCGCAAGGGGCCCAAGGCAGTTCGTCGTGCACGATGCGTTGGAGATGATGTTCTGGCTGCCGTCGTACTTGTCGTCGTTGACACCCATCACGATGGTGATGTCTTCATCGGTGGCCGGGGCGGAGATGATCACCTTCCTGGCGCCCCCGTCCAGGTGGCCCCTGGCCTTGGCGCCGGCGGTGAAAATGCCGGTCGACTCGACGACGACGTCGACGCCGAGGTCACCCCAGGGCAGTGCCGCCGGGCCTTCCTTGACCTCAAGCGCCTTGATCTTGGTCTTCCCGATGACGATGTTGTCGCCCTCCAGGCTGACGTCCTCGGGCAGTCGGCCCAGGATCGAGTCGAACTTCAGCAGGTGCGCCAGGGTGGCGTTGTCGGTGAGGTCGTTGACCGCCACGATCTCGATGTCGGTGGCCTTGCCTTCGGCCTGCTGGGTGGCCAGGGCCCGGTAGAAGTTTCGGCCGATACGGCCGAAACCGTTGACACCAACCCGGATCGTCACGTCTGTCTCCTCACTTCGATCCCGTGCAGCCTGCCGACCACGCAGGCTAGAGCACCATGCAGACAAGAGCCTAGTGCGGCGACTTCGGCGGCGGCGACGGTACCGTCGGAGTATGCCGTCGCTGCCGTCGCTGCCCCTGCCAGCGCTGCCACTGGGACTCGACCGGGATCTCGCCCGGATACGGGACCGCCTCGGCCAGGGGATCTTCGCAATGGTCGCCGGGCCGGAGGGCCCGCAGAACCGCGAACGCATCCACGGCGCCCCGGGACCCCGCTGGTTCAGCGAGGAAAGTCCCATCCGCCGGGTGCACGCCGACGCCTCGATGTTCGTCGGTGGGCTGCGCGCTCTGCTGCTGCAGTCACTGCATCCGCTGGCGATGGCCGGTGTCGCCGAACATTCCGACTACCGCGGGGATCCATGGGGCCGGTTGCAGCGCACCAGCACCTTCCTCGCCGTCACGACGTTCGGAACGGCGAGCGACGCGCAGCGTGCCGTGGACCGGGTACGCGGCATCCATCGCCGGGTGCACGGCACCGCACCGGACGGCCGGCCGTACCGCGCCGATGACCCGCACCTGCTGGAGTGGGTGCACATCGCGGAGGTGGACAGCTTCCTGAGGGCGTATCAGCGCTACGGCGCGGCGCCGCTGGACCAGACCGCCCGGGACACGTACGTGGCGGACACCGCTCGCGTCGCGACGGCCCTGGGCGTCATCGACCCGCCACGCAGCGAGGCCGAACTGGCGAAGCGGCTCTCGGCGTTCCGGCCGGAACTGCGGGCCACCGACTCCGCCCGTGAAGCGGCCCGCTTCCTGCTGATCACTCCCCCGTTGCCGCTGCTGGCGCGCGCTCCGTACGGGGTGCTGTCGGCGGCGGCGGTCGCGCTGCTGCCGCCGTGGGCGCGGCTGCCGCTGCGGCTTCCCTACGCACCGGTGCTCGAGGCCACCGCGGTGCGGGTGGCGGGCAACGTTTTGGTGGGCGGCATCCGCTGGGCACTTTCCGTGAACGAGCCACCCGAACTGGTCGGCTCGCAGGCCTGACGACGCGCTGCGGACGAGCGGGGTCAGGCGTCTTCAAGCAGGTCAGGGGTCACCGCGGACTCGGTGTCGGGAATCCCGTCCTGCTTCGCCTTGCGGTCCGCCATCGACAGCAGCCGCCGGATCCTGCCCGCCACGGCGTCTTTGGTCATCGCCGGTTCGGCCAGCCGGCCGAGTTCCTCCAGAGACGCCTGCCGGTGCTCGACCCGCAGTCGGCCCGCGGCGGCCAGATGCTCGGGCACCGACTCGCCGAGAATCTCCAGAGCCCGCTCCACCCGGGCTGACGCCGCCACCGCGGCACGGGCCGAACGGCGCAGGTTCGCGTCGTCGAAGTTCGCCAGGCGGTTGGCCGTCGCCCGGACCTCGCGGCGCATCCGGCGCTCCTCCCAGGTCAGCCGCGTGTCCTGGGCCCCCATCCGGGTGAGCAGGTTGCCGATGGCGTCCCCGTCGCGCACCACCACCCGGTCGATGCCGCGCACCTCACGGGCCTTGGCGCTGACCCCGAGCCGCCGCGCCGCGCCCACGAGTGCAAGCGCCGCCTCCGGCCCGGGGCAGCTGACTTCCAGCGCCGAGGATCGCCCGGGCTCGGTCAGCGAGCCGTGCGCCAGGAAGGCGCCGCGCCAGGCCGCCTCCGCGTCGGCGACGCTGCCGCCGACGACCTGGGCGGGTAGACCGCGAACGGGGCGCCCGCGCATGTCGAGCAGGCCGGTCTGGCGGGCGAGCGCCTCACCGTCCTTGGCTACGCGCACGACGTACCGCGTGCTTTTGCGGATACCGCTCGCGGAGAGCACGTGCACGACGGAGTTGTAGCCGTAGAGATCGTGGATCTCCTTGCGGAGCCGGCGGGCGATGCTGCCCAGATCCACCTCGGCCTCCACCACCACCCGGCCCGACACGATGTGCAGACCGCCGGCGAAGCGCAGCAGCGCGGCGACCTCGGCCCGCCGGGCGCTGACGGAGGTGACGTTGAGACGACTCAGCTCGTCTTTCACCTCGGCTGTCATCGCCACCGGTCGTCACCTCTCCCTCCGTCGGGCCGCCTGACCCGTCCGGGTTGCCAGCCCGGCTCGGCCGCCGCCGGACTGGCGGTAGGCACCGTGGCCGTCGGGGTGTCAGCACCCCTGGACCGGACGGCGTCGAGCGCGTCGGCGAGCTTGGCCGGGTCATGTAAAGGTGTACCAGGTCGGGAAACGTCATAAAACTTGACTGAGGCTTCCAGCAGTGCCGCGGTCCGCCGCAGCTGGTCACGTTCGCGCTCCGACGGCACCCGGGCGGCGTCGACGATGATGTCGTGAACGCTGAACCCCGGCGCGTGCTGCGCCAGCACGTGCAGGTGCCGTTCAGCCGAAAAGCCGGCTGTCTCACCGGGTTCGGCCGCGAGATTCAACACCAGTGCACGCCGCGCGGGCGTCGATTTCAGTGCCGCGGCGAGGCCCGGAACCAGAACATGCGGGATCACGCTGGTGAACCACGACCCCGGCCCGAGCACCACCAGGTCGGCGGCCATGATCGCGTCAACGGCCTGCCGGGTGGCCGGCGGATCGCCGGGCAGCAGTCGCACCCGGCGTACCTTCCCGGGCGTGGTGGCTACGGCGACCTGGCCGTGGATCACCCGGCTCATGCGGGGGTCGCTCTCCAATCCGGCGACGTCGGCCTCGATCTGCAGGGCGATCGGACACATCGGCAGCACGCGACCCTTGAGTCCGAGGATCCGCCCGACCTCGTCGAGTGCGGCCACCGGATCGGCGAGCAACTCATTGAGTCCGGCGAGCAGAAGATTGCCGATCGGATGACCGGCCAGTGCGCCGTTGCCGCCGAACCGGTGCTGAATGATGGTCGCCCACAGACGTCCGTGCGGGCTGTCGGAGGCCAAGGCCGCCAACGCCATTCTCAAGTCACCCGGTGGCACCACGTCGAGTTCCGAGCGAAGACGCCCCGAGGAACCGCCGTCGTCGGCCACGGTGACGATGGCCGTCACATGCGGGCTCAGCCTTCGCGCCGCGGACAGCGTCGCATAAAGACCGTGACCGCCGCCGAGGGCGACGATCCGCGTGGTGGCCTCCGGGTTGGGTCCGGTGTTCGGCGAGTTTGTCATTCGCGTCCCAGATCGCGGTGCAGAACCCGAACGGCGAGTTGCTCGTTGGCGCTCAGCGAGCCGGCCAGCGCTTCGGCGATCGCGACGCTGCGGTGCTTACCCCCGGTGCACCCGATCGCCACCGTCATGTACCGCTTACCCTCCCGCGCATACCCGTCCAGGACGAGCCGCAAGAGTTGATGATAGGTCTGCAGGAACTCGCCTGCGCCGGGCTGCGCCAGCACGTAGTCACGGACCGCGGGCGCCTGGCCGGTCAGCGGACGTAACTCGTCGACCCAATGCGGGTTGGGCAGAAAACGCACGTCCATCACCATGTCGGCATCCATCGGCAGGCCGTACTTGAAACCGAACGATTCGACGGTGACGCTGATCGTCGCCACCGTCTGCTCGCCAAAGGCGCGTTCGAGGTTGGCCCGCAGCTCCGGCACCGACAGCGACGAGGTGTCGATGACCAGATCGGCCGCCGCCCGCACACTCGACAGCATCGCCCGTTCGGCGGCGATGCCCTCGGCCAGCGTCTGGTTGCCCTGCAGCGGGTGGCTGCGGCGGTTGTTCTCGTAACGGCGTACCAGAGTCTCGTCGGAGGCCTCGAGGAACAGCACCCGCGGTGTGATACCCCGCACGGCGAGATCGTTGCGCACCAGGTCGAGGTCTCCGGTGAATCCCCGCGACCGCACGTCCATCACCACCGCGAGTTGAGTGATGCGCGATCCCGCCGCCAGTCCGAGGTCGACCATGCGCGCGATGAGTTCCGGCGGCAGGTTGTCGGCGACGTACCAGCCGAGGTCCTCAAGCACCTTGGCCGCCGTTCCGCGGCCCGCTCCGGACAGACCGGTCACCAGCACGACGTCGATGTCGGTGGCCGCTTCCGCGGTGGTGTGCTCGGTCATGATTCCCGCTGAGCATCATCGCCCACGGCGCCCGGCGGTGCAGCCGAACGGTCGGCCTCCGCCGCGCCCAGCGCCTCAAGCACGGCGGTGGCCGTCGCGCGCCCGATGCCGGGGACGGCGGTGATCTCCTCGACGCTGGCCTGCCGCAGCCGGGCCAGGGAGCCGAAATGGGTCACCAGAGCCTTGCGCCGGCTCTCACCGAGACCGCGGACGGTGTCCAGCGCCGAGGCCGTCATCCGCTTGGACCGCTTGCTGCGGTGATAGGAGATCGCGAACCGGTGCGCCTCGTCACGCACCCGTTGCAGCAGATAGAGGCCCTCGCTCTGGCGCGGGAGGATCACCGGGTCCGGTTCGGCCGGCACCCAGACCTCCTCGAGTCGCTTGGCGAGTCCGATCACGGCGACGTCGCCGACTCCCAGTTCGTCGAGCACCGCCTGGGCTGCGTTGACCTGCGCCGCGCCTCCGTCCACGACGTAGAGGTTGGGCGGGTAGGCGAACCGGCGCGGTGCGGCGGGCCGGGCGTCCACCTCCGCTGCTGCGGCGACCTCAGCCCCGGCGGCGGTCCCATCGTCTGAGAGGTGCCGCAGGAATCGGCGCCGAGTCACCTCGGCGATGGAGGCGACGTCATCGGAGCGGCCGTCGCCGGCGGCTTCCCGGATCGAGAAATGCCGGTAGTCGGACTTGCGCGGCAGACCGTCCTCGAATACCACCAGCGAACCCACCACATCGGTGCCCTGCACATGGCTGATGTCCACGCATTCGATCCGCAACGGCGCATCCGCCAGTCCCAGCGACTCCTGGATATCCCGTAACGCGGCAGACCTGGCCGTGAAGTCGCCGGCGCGTTTCAGCTTGTGCTGGGCGAGCGCCTCCTGCGCGTTGCGATGCACGGTCTCGGCGAGCGCACGCTTGTCGCCGCGTTGCGGCACCCGCAGCGCCACCCGCGAACCACGAAGCCCCGACAGCCAGTCCGCGAGTTCATCGGCTCCCGACGGCAGACACGGCACCAGCACCTCGCGTGGCACCGGGTTGATGGATTCGTCTGCGGCGCCGTCCAACTCGGCCTGCTCACCGTAGAACTGGGTGAGGAACTGTTCCACCAGCTGGGAATGCGGCGAGTCGCCGGGCTCGCCCGGCTTGTCGACGATCCACCCCCGCTGGCCGCGCACCCGGCCACCCCGGACGTGGAAGACCTGCACCGCAGCCTGCAACTCGTCATCGGCGAAGGCCACCACGTCGGCATCGGTTCCATCGCCGAGCACAACAGCCTGCTTCTCCAGCGCGCGCCGCAGGGCCCCGAGATCGTCGCGCAGCCGCGCCGCCCGTTCGAAATCCAGGTCTGCAGAGGCCGCATTCATCTGTCGCTCCATATCGCGGGCGAAGCGGTCGGTGCGCCCGGACAGGAAATCACAGAAGTCGGCAACGATCCTGCGGTGCTCTTCGGCGCTGACCCGGCCGACGCACGGCGCCGAGCACTTGTCGATGTAGCCGAGCAGACAGGGCCGTTCCATCTGGCTGTGCCGCTTGAAGACGCCGGCCGAACAGGTGCGTGCCGGAAACACCCGGGTGAGCAGATCCAGGGTCTCCCGGATCGCCCAGGCGTGCGAGTAGGGCCCGAAGTAGCGGACGCCCTTGCGGCGCGGCCCGCGGTAGACCATCAGGCGCGGGTACTCCTCGTTGAGCGTCACGGCCAGCACGGGGTAGGACTTGTCATCGCGGTAGCGGATGTTGAATCGCGGATCGAACTCCTTGATCCAGTTGTATTCCAGCTGCAGCGCTTCGACCTCGGTGGCGACCACGGTCCACTCCACCTTCGCCGCGGTGGTGACCATCTGGCGGGTTCGTGGATGCAGGCTGGAGATATCAGCGAAGTAGGACGTAAGGCGGCTGCGCAGGCTCTTGGCCTTACCCACATAGATCACCCGGCCGGCGGAGTCCCGGAACCGGTAGACGCCGGGTTCGACCGGAATGGAGCCGGGCGCCGGTCGGTACGTCGCGGGATCGGCCACGGTCACCAAGGTTAGTACCGGCGCACACCCCCGCGGCCGGCCTGTGGTCAGCCCTTGCGGGATGCGTAGCGGTCCATGAGGTTGCGGATGGTGTCCATCGCGGCGACCGCCTGCTCCCCGTCGACGGACTGGATCGCCACGGCAGGCACATATTCGTCGTAGTCGAGTTCCACCCGCGCCCAGCGCTTTCCAGGCGGGAACGCCACGTCGATCACCTCAGGCCATGCAATGTGCCGGTATCCCAAGATGTTCCGCACCGCCAGGCCCGACTTGCCCACCTTGACGCGCGGCCGGGTGAGCAGCAGCACCGAACCGGCGATGATCAATGCCAGGGCTCCCATGGCGACCTGATCGGCCGTCCGCAGGTAGGCCCCCGACGCCCGATCGTTGAGCACGGCCACCACGAGGCCGGCCACCGCGATCACCGCCGCGACGATGCGAGCGGTCAGCGACATCATCCGCGGCTTGAAGACTGCATCCCAGTCGCCGGGTTCGTCGCCGTTCATGCCCGGCGCAATTGACGCAGCGTCAGCGCGGTGGACAGCGCGGCGGCGGTGGCCTGCGCACCCTTGTCCTCGGCGGAGTCCGGCAGTCCGGCGCGGTCGACGGCCTGCTGTTCGGTGTCCGTGGTGAGAACTCCGTTGGCGACGGGGGTCGATGCGTCCAGGGAGACCCTCGTCAGCCCCTGGGTCACCGCGTCGCACACGTAGTCGAAATGCGGCGTCTGGCCGCGGATTACGACGCCCAGTGCGACGACGGCGTCATGCGTGCGGGCGAGTTCTTGGGCCACCACAGGGATTTCGATAGCCCCGTGCACGCGTATCACGGTGGGTTCGGCGATACCGGAGTCGCTCGCCACCTTGCGGGCGCCATCCAGCAGCGCATTGCAGATCCGCTCGTGCCAGGTGCTGGCGACGATCGCGAGGCGAAGCTCTGAGGCATCCATGGCGGGAACGGGGGGAATTCCGTCGCCGCTCATACGGCTCCACCGACGTCATAGTCCTCCAGCCCGGTCAGATCGTGACCCATCCGGTCGCGCTTGGTCTTGAGGTAGCGGATGTTCTCGGCGTTGGCCCGCACCGGCAGCGGCACACGCTCGATGATCTCCAGCCCGTAACCGTCGAGGCCGACCCGCTTGGCCGGGTTGTTGGTCAGCAGCCGCATCGACCGCACACCGAGATCGACGAGGATCTGCGCGCCGATGCCGTAGTCGCGGGCGTCGGCGGGGAATCCGAGCTCGAGGTTGGCGTCCACGGTGTCGGCCCCGGCGTCCTGCAGCTGGTAGGCCTGCAGCTTGTGCATGAGGCCGATACCGCGGCCCTCGTGACCTCGCATGTAGAGCACCACCCCGCGGCCCTCGGCGGCCACCATGGCCAGCGCGGCATCGAGTTGGGGCCCGCAGTCACAGCGTCGCGAGCCGAACACGTCGCCGGTCAGGCACTCCGAGTGCACCCGAACCAGCACACCCCGGCCGTCGTTATCCGGACCGGCGATATCGCCGCGGACCAGGGCAACGTGTTCCACATCGTCGTAGATGCTCGCGTAGCCCACCGCCCGGAACTCTCCGTGCCGGGTCGGTATCCGGGCCTCGGCCACCCGCTCGATGAGCTTCTCGTTCTTGCGGCGGTAGGCGATCAGGTCGGCGATCGAGATCATCGCCAGGTTGTGCTCGTCGGCGAAGATCCGCAACTCGTCGGTCTGGGCCATCGCTCCTTCGTCCTTCTGGCTGACGATCTCGCAGATCGCGCCGGCAGGCTGCAGGCCCGCCATCCGGGCCAATTCGACGGCGGCCTCGGTGTGGCCGGGCCGGCGCAGCACGCCGCCGTCCTTGGCCCGCAGCGGGACCACGTGGCCGGGCTTGGTGAAATCGTCGGCCGTGCTGGCCGGGTCGGCCAGCAGGCGCATGGTGGTGGCCCGATCGGCGGCGGAGATCCCGGTGCCCACCCCGCGGCGGGCGTCGACGGTGACGGTGTAGGCGGTGCCGTGCTTGTCCTGGTTCACCGCGTACATCGGCAGCAGCCCGAGCCGGTCGCAGATGGTCCCGTCCAGTGGCACGCACAGGTATCCCGACGTGTAGCGCACCATGAAGGCGACGAGTTCGGGCGTGGCCATCTGCGCGGCGAAGATCAGGTCACCCTCGTTCTCGCGGTCCTCGTCGTCGATGACGACGACGGCCTTACCCGCCGCGATATCGGCGACCGCCCGTTCGACGGAGTCCAGCCTGGTCATCCTGCCCGCCTGTCGGGATGGTGAAGGGATCGACAGCGCGACGATCCCGCTCTGAGCAATGCCGCACTCAAGTATGAACCACCCGGGCGGGTGCCCGGTCCAGGCAGTTGACCCGCGACACGACCAGGGGGCACGTTGACCGCCCACACCCCACCCCCCTAGGTTGGAGGCACAGGTGTCTCCGGGCTGACGAGCAACCCGGTGGGGAGTGGGTGACTCGATGGCCAGGGGCGTGACCTGGTTCGGCGTAGCGGCCGTTGCGCTGGGCGTTTGCCTTGCAGGGCCGTGCGGGGTCGCTGCCGCGGACAGTGCCGCCGACCAGGAGCCGTCAACCGCAGCTAATCAACGCACGGACACACACACGGCCTCGCCGCCCGCGGGTCCCCGGACCGCCGCGGCCGGCGTCGGCCGCCCGCAGACCCGTTCGGCGAACACAGCCGAATCACGGGCCGATCGGCGTACCTCGGCGGCCCCGGGGGCGGCCCGGGCGGCGCTGCCGGCCCGGCTCGACGCCAGACACGACGCGCGCACGCCCGGTCCCGACGTCTCGAAGTCGGCGCCCGCGCTGGCGTCAACCGGCGGGGCTGATGCGCCAGAGCAGGCGCCAGAGCAGGCGCAGGTGTACGAGCCGCCGGCACCGGCGCCCGCGCCGACCCTCGGCACCGTCGCCGTCCCGGCGGCGGCGGCCACGACCGACCCCGACGCGCTGAGCAACCCGCTCGGACCTGTCGAGTCGTTCATCGAGGGCGTCATCCTGCTGGTGCGCCGCACCTTCTTCAACCAGCCGCCCACCGTCGCCCCCGTGCAGATCACCGGACAGACCACCGGACCGATCACCGGAACCATCGGGGCCGTCGATCCGGAAGGCGACCCGATCACCTACACGGTGATCAGCCGGCCTCAGTTCGGCACCGTCGAGTTCAACACCGCCGACGGCACATATCTCTACTCACCCTTGAGCACATTCACCGGCATCGACACCTTCACGGTGTCTGCGGCGGATTCCGGATTCCACATCAATCTGCTCAACCCCTTCCGTCCGGCCGCCACGCTGGCCAACGCCGTGGTCGAGCAGGGCCGGCCCGTTCGGGTGATGTTCGACTTCAGCTACACCGGGCTGGGCCTGCTGTGGACGCAGGAGGCCCGTAGCGCCCTGCAGACCGCGGCCACCCTGCTCAGCTCCTACTTCGTGGTGGACACACCGGTCACCGTCACCTACAGCGTCGACGGTCAGTTCTCGCCCTTCTCCGGCCAGTTGGCAACGGCGACCAGTGACATGATCAGTTCTCGCGCAGGCTTTTTCCCGACGGTGGTCCAGCAGAAGATCATCACCGGGATCGACGTCAACGGCTCAACTGCCGACGGAGTGATCACCTGGAACTTCGCCAATCCCTGGGCGCTGAACGGCACCGCCAACCCCGGCGAATACGACTTCCAGTCGGTGGCGATGCATGAGTTGATGCACACCTTCGGTTTTCTGTCCAACGTGCAGCAAGCGGGCTCCAACACCGACACCACATGGACGCGCTACGACGGCTTCCTGGTGACGTCCGGGGACACAGCGGTGATCGGCACAGACTTCGCCTGGAATCCCTCCTACGACACGAACCTCACCGGCGGCAACGGGGGTCTGTACTTCGGCGGGGCGAATGCGATCGCCGCCTTCGGAGGTCCCGTGCCGCTGTACACGCCCAACCCCTGGCAGGGCGGCAGTTCGGTGTCACATCTCAACGACGCGACGTTCAGCGGCCGCAACAAGCAATTGATGATCGCGCGGGTGAGCACCGGTACCGGGATCAAGACCCTCAGTGCCATCGAGACCGGCATCATGACCGACCTCGGCTACACGATGGTCACTCCACCGGCGACCTCAACAGCGCTGATGCTCGGATTCCTCTTCGTTGTCCGGCGCCGTCGGGCGTGACTCACACGCCTACGCCACCACCTACCGGCAGCACCTGGGTCGGTGGCTGGGATCGGGACTTCGATGACCGGGTGTTCGGCGCCGACCCGGTAACCGTCGGCGATGTGGCCGCGCTGCTGACGGGGATTCAGCACCGCACCGGCTCGACAGTCAGCGGTGTAGCGCTGCGGGTCGAGGGCACGATTATCGGAGGCGGCGGAAAGCCCGCCGTCGCAGCAGACCTGACGCCCGGGCAGGCGCGCGATCTGGCCGCGGTGCTCACCGCGCTGGCCGACCGCGCCGAGGGCATCGACGGGCTGTCGCGGCCCTGATCAGCGGTAGCGGCTACGCCGGATTCGCGCCGTCACCGCCGCCGTTCCGCGTATCAAGCAGCCGCTCAACGTATTTGGCGATCACATCCACTTCCAAGTTCACCGTCGTTCCCACCGGTGCGCGGCCGAGTGTCGTCAGCCCCAGGGTGGTGGGGATCAGCGATACCTCAAACCAGTCCCCGCCGATCGCCGAGACGGTCAATGACACGCCGTCGACGGTGATGGATCCTTTTTCCACTACATAGCGGGAAATATTGTGCGGCAGGGAGATTCGCACCACCTCCCAGTGCTCCGAAGGGCTGCGGGATATCACCGCGCCGGTGCCGTCGACGTGGCCCTGCACGATGTGTCCGCCCAGGCGGCTGTTCACCGCGGCGGCACGCTCCAGATTGACCGCGCTCCCCTGCGCCACCGAGGCGAGGCTTGAGCGGCGCAGCGTCTCGGCCATCACGTCGGCGGAGAACCGGCCGTCGGGCAGCACATCGACCACCGTCAGGCACACACCGTTCACCGCGATCGAATCGCCGTGCTGAGCATCGGCGGTCACCACCGGGCCACAGATCACCAGACGCGCGGAATCACCGAGATCGTCGCGCTGAACGATCTCCCCCAACTCCTCGACGATGCCGGTGAACACGCGGCCTAATCTAGCCGCTTCTCGCCGTGGAATGCCGCGGCGGGATTGTCGTTGAAGTTCACCGTCCGCACGTATCCCGATGCCTCGTAGAAGGCCTGGGCGTGCGGCTGGCGCGATCCGGTGTCCAGCCTGGCCACCCGATACCCCATCTCGCGTGCCGCGTCTTCCAGTGCGGTCAGCAGCGCACGGGCCACCCCTGCGCGCCGCGCCTCCGGCACGACGTACATGCGCTTGATCTCACACGTCCCGTCCGGCAGGCGCTTGAGTCCCCCGCCGCAGACCGCAACGCCGTCTCGGTAGCCGACCAGGTAGACCCCGCCGGGCGGCCCGAGTTCGGCCGGGCCCGCCTTGGGCATGTCGGGGGCGTCGAGATCCAGGCCGTCGTACAACTCGGCCATCTCGGCGACCATGGCGGCCACCATCGCCGCGCCGTCACCCGAACCTGCGGGAACGGCGCGAAACTCCGGTTCACCGGCCACGACACCACTCTTACCCCGGCCTCGCCACCCGGGTCAACGCGGCCGGTGCCACTACCATGCAGTTATGCAGACTTCCCGTCGTCTCTTCATCGTCCTGGCCGCGCTGCTCACCACCACGCTGGTGTTCGCGGGCTGCTCCAAGAAGTCCACCGAGGCGCTGCCGGAGGCCGGCGAACTAATCGGGCAGTCCATCACCGCCACCAAAGCACTCAAGAGCGCGCACCTCGAGATCGCCGTCAACGGCAAGATCGCGGGCCTGCCGGTCAAAACGCTCTCCGGCGACCTCACCAACGTGCCCAGCGTGGCGATCAAGGGCAGCGCCACCATCTCGATGGGCGGCTCGGACGTGGACGTCGAGATGGTGGTGCTCGACGGCACTCTCTACGCCGCGCTGACGCCGAACAGCTGGCTGGACATGGGGCCGGCCGTCGAGGTCTACGACCCCTCGGTGATCCTCAATCCCGACACCGGCCTGGCCAACATGCTCTCGAGCATCACCGACGCGAAGTCGGAGGGATCGGAGACCATCGGCGGGGTGGACACGGTCCGGATCACCGGCACGGTGACGGCGGATGCCGTCAACAAGCTCATCCCCCAACTCAAGGCGAGTGGCCCGCTGCCGGCCACCGCCTGGATCGAGAGGGACGCTCCGCATCAGCTGGTGCAGGCCAAGGTGGACCAGAGTGAGGGCAACAGCGTTGCACTGACCCTCTCCGAGTGGGACAAGCCGGTCACAGTCACCAAGCCGGCGGTGTAATGGCGCACGCGCCCGCAACCGACGTCGAACCCGCGGCCACAAGCGGCCGCAGTCGGCGGATCGCCATCAGCGCAGGCAGTCTCGCGGTGCTGCTCGGCGCGCTCGACACCTATGTCGTCGTGACGATCATGGTCGACATCATGAAGTCGATCGGAATCCCGATCAACAAGCTTCAGCAGGTCACCCCGATCATCACCTGGTACCTGCTCGGCTACATCGCCGCCATGCCACTGCTGGGACGGTTGTCGGACCGCTTCGGCCGCAAGCTGGTGCTGCAGGTGAGTCTGTTGGGCTTCGCGGTGGGTTCGGTGGTGACCGCCCTGGCGGGCGATCTGACCGTGCTGGTGATAGGCCGGCTCATCCAGGGCATCGCCAGCGGTGCGCTGCTGCCGGTCACCCTCGCGCTCGCCGCCGACCTCTGGTCCGAGCGCAGCCGCGCGGCGGTGCTCGGCGGCATCGGGGCGGCGCAGGAACTCGGGAGCGTGCTCGGCCCGCTCTACGGCATCGGCGTGGTGTGGCTGCTGAACACCTGGCGCGACGTCTTCTGGATCAATGTCCCGCTGACCCTCATCGCGATGGTGCTGATCCACATCAGCCTGCCGTCGCATGAACGCAGCGCAGAACCGGAGCGTGTCGACGTCATCGGCGGCGTGCTGCTCGCACTCGCGCTCGGCCTGGCGGTGTGGGGTCTTTACAACCCCTCCCCGGACGGCAAACAGGTACTGCCGAGTTATGGTCTGCCGCTGATCGTCGGCGCGGCGGTCGCCGCGATCGCTTTCGCGGTCTGGGAACGTTTCGCCCGTACCCGTCTGATCGAACCGCAGGGTGTGCAATTCGGACCGTTCCTCTCATCGCTGGGCACATCCATGTGCGCCGGCGCCGCGCTGATGGTCACCCTCGTCAACGTCGAACTGTTCGGCCAGGGCGTGTTGGGCAAGGATCAGACCGGAGCGGCGTTCCTGCTGCTGCACTTCCTCGCCGCGCTGCCGGTGGGGGCACTCGTGGGCGGCTGGCTGGCCACCCGGATCGGTGACCGGATCGTCGCGGTCACCGGCATGCTGATCGCCGCCTTCGCCTACTGGCTGGTGTCGCACTGGGGAGTCGACGTGCTCTCGGCACGCCACGAGATCGGGCCGCTGTCGCTGCCCACCTTCGGCACCGACCTCGCGCTCGCCGGATTCGGTCTCGGGCTGGTCATCGGCCCGCTCACCTCAGCGGCTCTGCGGGTGGTTCCCGCAGCACAACACGGGATCGCATCGTCGCTGGTGGTTGTCGCCCGGATGACCGGAATGCTGATCGGCGTCGCGGCACTGACGGCATGGGGCCTATACCGGTTCAACCAGATCCTGGCCACCCTGCCGCCGTCGAAGGCCGATTCGCTGGCCGCGAAAGTGGCCGCCGAAGCCGAGCGCTATCGCACGGCATTCGCGATGCAGTACGGCTCCATCTTCTTCATCACGACCATCGTCTGCCTGGCCGGGGCGGGGATCGCCGTCTTCATCGGGGGACGCAAAGCCCACGCCGGCGAAGCCGCCGATCGGTAACCTTCGGCCCATGCCGGAGCCGTCGTGCTGATCGCCGCCCTACGTGATCTGCAGTGGCGCAAACGGCGGTTCGTCATCGCCATCGTCGGCACCGGACTGGTCTTCGCGATGACGCTGGTGCTCACCGGACTGGCGAACGGCTTCCGCGTCGAGGCCGTTCGCACGGTGAACTCCCTGGGTCTCGACGCCTTCCTGGTGAAGTCCGGCGCGACCGGTCCGTTCCTGGGATCGGCCGCCTTCCCCGCGACAATGCCGGACATCGCCGGTGTGAGCCAGGCCGTCGGTCTGGTGTACGGCAGCGCGACCATGCGCGACGGCGGCAGCGCCCGCAGCGCCAACATCTTCGGGGCGCCCACCCGCGGGCCGGGAATGCCCGCGCTCGCACAGGGTCGCCCGCCGTCCGAACCGCACGAGGCGGCGGTGTCGAGCACGATGAGACGCTCGATCGGGACAACTGTCGAGATCGGGTCG
This sequence comes from Mycobacterium sp., assembly GCA_018883075.1. GTDB lineage: Bacteria > Actinomycetota > Actinomycetes > Mycobacteriales > Mycobacteriaceae > Mycobacterium. The sequence continues at coordinate 5,960 of VEQU01000001.1, read as the reverse complement.
CGCAACCTGCAGATCGTCGGCATCGTGGACGATTCCACCGCACTGGCCGGCCAGCCCAATGTCTTCCTCACCGTCAGTGGCGCGCAGAAGCTGTTGTTCTCCGGACAGGCGCTGATCTCCTCGATCGGTCTGCGCGGTGAGCCCGTTCGCGCGCCGAGCGGTTATCTGCTCGTCACCCGCGACGGGGCGGTGGACGACCTGCTGCGCGCGCTGTCCGGCGCCCGCCAGGCCATGACCCTGATGGCCGGGCTGCTGTGGGTGGTAGCCGCGCTGATCGTCGGCTCGATGATCTACATGTCGGCCCTGGAGCGCACCCGGGATTTCGCGGTGTTCAAAGCAGTCGGTGTGCCAACCCGGTCCATCCTGGCCGGGTTGGGTATGCAGGCGGTGATCGTCGCTGTGCTCGCCGCTCTGCTGGGCGGCGTGCTGTCCGTACTGCTCGGGCCTCTGTTCCCGATGCGGGTGGACATCCCGCGGTTGGCGTTCGTCCTGCTGCCCGTCGTCGCTGTCACGATCGGTGTGCTGGCCAGCCTGGCCGGATTGCGCCGGGCTGTCGTCGTCGACCCGGCCCTGGCGTTCGGCGGCCCCTGATCATGGCCGACCTGCGGATCAAGGACCTGGTGGTCGAGTACGCCAGCGGCGAGGAGTCGGTGCGGCCGATCGACGGTCTGAACCTCGACGTCGCGGCCGGCTCACTGGCGATTCTGTTGGGGCCCAGCGGGTGCGGCAAGACAACGCTGCTGTCCTGTCTGGGCGGCATCCTGAGGCCGACGGCGGGCCGGGTCGAGTTCGGCGACATCGACCTCACGAAGCTCACCGGCGACGAGTTGTCCGACTATCGGCGCAACACCGTCGGCATCGTCTTCCAGGCGTTCAATCTGGTGTCCAGCCTCACGGCGATGGAGAACGTGATGGTGCCGTTGCGGGCCGCCGGAGTCGCGCGGCGCCAGGCGCGTGAGCGGGCCGCAGAACTGCTCACCCGGGTCGGCCTGGAACACCGGATGGATCACCGTCCCGGCGATCTGAGCGGTGGACAGCAGCAACGGGTTGCGGTAGCCCGGGCGATCGCCCTGGATCCGCCGCTGCTGATCGCCGACGAGCCCACCGCCCACCTTGACTACATCCAGGTCGAGGAGGTGCTCAGGCTCATCCGGGAGCTCGCCACCGGCGAGCGGGTGGTGGTGGTCGCCACCCACGACACCCGGATGCTGCCCCTGGCCGACCGGGTGGTCGAGCTCGTTCCGCATCTCTCACCGGTGGAGCACGAGCCGCAGACGATCGTGCTGCAAGCCGGGGATACGGTGTTCGAGCAGGGCAGCATGGGTGATTCCATCTATGTGGTATCCGATGGCACGATCGAGCTGGTTCGCGAGTTACCCGGTGGCGCAGAGGAAATCGCCACCACGGCTACCGCGGGCGAATACTTCGGTGAGATGGGGCCATTGTTCGCCCTCCCACGGTCGGCGACCGCGCGAGCACGCACCGCTGCCACCGTCGTCAGCTACACCGTCCAGGGATTCCGCGAGTTGATGGGAGCGGGCGGTTCCCGGGACATCGGTTCCCGGGAGATCATCGAACACAAACCGCTCAGCCGGGAGGAACCGGGCCGGAAGGAACCAGGCTGAGCAACAGGTCGGGACCGATCTGTTCGACGCCGTCATAGCGCCAGCGCAATGCCCCGCCGATGCTGGTCACCCCGACGTCATCGACGGCGGTCACCGGACCGCCCAGCAGCATCGGAGCCACATAGGCGAGGATCCGATCCACCGCACCGGCCCGCAGGAAGGCCCCGGCAAGGGTAGGGCCGCCCTCCAGGATGACGTCGGTGCGCTCGGACAGCGCGTGCACGACCTCATGCGGATCGCGGGTGTGCAGCATCAGCGTCGCCGCGTCGTCGTTGCACACAACAGAGTCGGGGGGGATCTCGCGCCGGCCCACCACCACGCGCAGTGGCTGGTTCGCGGCGAGGCTGCCGTCCGGCAGGCGCGCGGTCAGGCTCGGATCGTCGGCGAACACGGTGCCGGTGCCCACCACGATCGCATCGGCGGCCGCGCGTCGGCGGTGCAGGTCGGCCCGGGCCGCATCGCTGGTGATCCACTGCGATGAGCCGTCGGCGGCGGCGCTGCGGCCGTCGACGCTGGTGGCGAATTTCCAGGTGACGTGGGGCCGTCCGGTGCGCTGCCGGTGGAGCCATTCGCGTAGTGGGCCACCAGCGACCGCGCCTGCGTCGACATCGCCGGTGACGGCCACACCGGCCTCGCGCAGTCGTTGCGCGCCGCCGGCCGCGGCCGGGTTAGGGTCGGCGACGGCGTAGACCACAGCCGCGACCCGGGCCGCCAGCAGCGCGTCCACGCACGGCCCGGTGCGGCCGTGATGATTGCACGGTTCCAGTGTCACCACCGCGGTACCGCCCACGGCCCGCTCCCCCGCCGCCCGCAGGGCGATCACTTCCGCGTGCGCACCGCCGGCGGGCTCAGTCCCGCCGACCCCCGCGATTTGTCCGGCGGCATCGAGAATCACAGCTCCCACAGGGGGATTCGGATAGGTCGACCCCTTCACCCGCTGCGCCTGCTCGAGAGCCGCCTGCATTGCCGCGGCGATGAGCGCGGGGCCGGTCATACCCGCAGATGCTGTGACGCGGCGCCGGCGCGCGACCGCAGCGCCTCCACGGCGAGTGCAGGATCGGCAGCGCTGTACACCGCCGAGCCGGCCACGAAACAGTCCACCCCGGCCTCGGCTGCCGCCTCGATCGTGTCGGCGTTGATGCCGCCGTCGATCTCGACGAGGACTGTCAGTTCACCGGAGTCCACCAGTCGGCGCGCGGTGCGCACCTTGTCCAGCACCCCGGGGATGAAGCTCTGCCCGCCGAATCCGGGTTCTACCGACATCACCAGCAGGGTGTCGAAATCGCGCAGGATCTCCAGATAGGGCTCGAGTGGGGTGCCCGGCTTCACCGACAGACCTGCCTTCGCCCCGGCGGCGCGGATGTCCCGGGCGACGGCCACCGGGTCATCGGTGGCCTCGGCGTGGAAGGTGACGTTATGCGCGCCGGCCTCGGCGTAGCCGGGCGCCCACCGGTCAGGATCGGTGATCATCAGATGGCAGTCCATCGGGATGTCGGTCGCGGCCAGCAGGCTCTGCACCACCGGCAGGCCGAGGGTCAGGTTGGGCACGAAGTGGGCGTCCATCACATCGACGTGCAACCAGTCGGCGCCCTTCACGGCCGCGGCCTCCTCGGCGAGCCGGGCGAAGTCCGCCGACAGGATCGACGGCGCGATCATCGGTCGTGCCATGGCCCTCACCTTAAGGCTTCGCGGCCCGCTTCCCGCCGGCCTCCTTGCGCAGGGCGGCGGCGAACATCGCGTCGGTGCCGTGCCGGTGCGGCCAGAGCTGCACGTGGGGTCCGTCACCGAGATCGACGGCCGGCTCGAAGAGCGGGCGGGTGTCGAGCGCGGTGACCGGCTGGCGGCGCAGCGCATCGGAAATCACCCCGAGGGTCTCGGCCAGGTGCGGTGAGCAGGTGGCGTACAGAATCACCCCGCCGGGCCGGGTCAGCGCGATTGCCGAAGCGAGCAGTTCACGCTGAAGCCTCGCCAGTGCCGGCACATCGGAAGGGGTGCGCCGCCAGCGAGCCTCGGGGCGCCGGCGCAATGCGCCCAGTCCGGTGCACGGGGCGTCGACCAGCACGCGGTCGAAGGAGCCGGGCTGCAGGGGCGGTTCTCTGCCGTCGGCGCGCAGCACCTCCACCGGCAGACCGCGAACATTGTCCTCCACCAACTCGGCACGGCTCGGGTTCGGTTCCACCGCGGTCACCTGCGCGCCCCGCTGAACGGCGAGGGCCGCGATCAGTGCCGTCTTACCGCCGGGTCCCGCGCACAGATCAAGCCAGCGGCCGGTGTCCTCACCGACCAGCGGAGCCAGGGTGAGCGCACGGGCCACCAACTGGCTGCCCTCGTCCTGCACCAGCGCCCGGTGATCGCGGACGGCGGCCAGCGCTCCCGGGTCGCCGCCGGCCAGATACACCGCATACGGCGACCAGCGACCGGGTGTGCCGCCCACCTCGGCAGCGAGGTCGGCGGCACTGCAGCTGCCGGGACGGACGGCCAGGTGCACCGCGGGCCGGGCGTCGTCCGCCGCGAGCGCAGCGCCGAGTTCCCCGGCCGATGCGCCCAGGGCGTCGGCGAAGGCCTGCGCGATCCAGCGGGGATGGGCGTGGATGAACGCGAGGTGCCCGACCGGATCGGTGGCGGCTGGCGGAGCTATTTCGGCGACCCACGCCGCCTCATCGCGGCCTGCGATCGTGCGGAGCACGCCGTTGACGAAACCCGCACGGGCTGAATCGAATTCCACCCCGGCCTGTTCCACTGTGGTGGAGACCGCGGCGTGCTGGGCGACGTTCGTGCGCAGAAGTTGGTATGTGCCCAGCCGCAGGAGATCCAGCAGCACCGGGTCGATCCGCTCGACCGGACGCGCAGCGGCGGCGGATATCACCGCATCGAGCAGCCCGCGGGTCCGGCAGGTGCCATAGGCCAGTTCGGTGGCAAAGGCCGCGTCCCGCCCGGTGATACCGCGTTGGGTGAGGACTGCGGGCAGTGCCAGATTGGCGTACGCATCGCGCTCGCTCACCGCACGCAGGACGTCCAAGGTCGCCTGGCGCGCCGGGTCGAGTGGCGCCCGCCGACGCCTGGGCGCAGAGTTGCCGCTCACGATGCGCGCACCCCGGCTGCCAGTCGCGCACCGCGGGCCCAGTCCGCCGCCGGCATCATGGTGCGGCCCGGCGGCTGCACCTGGCCCAGCATCACCGGGTCCGATCCGGTGCCCACCCGCACTCCCGCGCGATCCACACGCAGCTCACCCGGCTCCAGGGCTTCGCCCGCCGCGAGGGTCACCGGGCCGAGCTTGATGCGCGCATCGCCGACCATGGTCCACGCACCGGGGCTGGGTGTGACCGCACGGACGCGGCGCTCGACGACCTGGGCGGGCAGCTCCCAGCGCACCCGCGCCGCATCGACGGTGATCTTGCCGGCGATGCTGACTCCGTCGGCCGGTTGTGCCACGGCGGTCAGAGTGCCGTCGGCGATACCGTCCATGGTCGCCTCGAGCAGCGCCGCGCCCGACACCGCCAGCCGACCCAGCAGTTCACCGGCAGTGTCGGTGGGCCGGATGGTTTCGGTGATAACCCCGTACACCGGCCCGGTGTCCAGTGCCGGTTCGATGAGGAACGTCGTCGCACCGGTGACGGTGTCGCCGGCCACGATCGCCGCCTGCACCGGTGCGGCCCCACGCCATGCCGGCAACAGTGAGAAGTGCAGGTTAACCCAGCCGTGCACCGGCACAGCGAGCAGCGGAGGTGCGAGCAGCGCTCCGTAGGCCACCACCGCGCAGCAGTCCGGCGCGAACGCGGCGAGTTCGGCGACGAACTCCTCGGAGTTCGGGTGTGACGGCCGCAGGACCGGGACGCCGGCATCGGCGGCCAGCCTGGCCACCGGAGACGGCGCGGGCTTTGCGCGACGACCGGCGGCGGCATCGGGGCGGGTCAACACCGCGACAACGTCGTGGCGCGGGGAATCGAGCAACCGCTGCAGCGACGGCAGAGCCGGCTCCGGCGTACCGGCGAAAACAATGCGCATAGGGATTATCTGGGCACCTGGTAGAACTCGCGCTCGGGTACACCGGCCATACCGCTGACGAACATCCACGGAATCGTCGAGCGCAAGCGGTTGACGGTGGCGGCAGCGTCGTTGTAGTACTGCCGGGCGAACGCCAGCTTGTCCTCGGTGTCGGCGAGATTCTGCTGCAGATTCAGAAAATTGTTCGACGAGTTCAGTTGCGGATACGTGGTTCCCAGCGCAAGCACCTGACCGACGGCGGTGTCGAACTGGCGCTCCGCGGCGGTGCGCTGCTCGATCGACGTACCCGCGGTGGCTGCGGTGAGCGCGGCCTGCGCCTCGGAGATGTGC
>VEQU01000052.1 GCA_018883075.1 Mycobacterium sp. | reverse complement strand
CTCATCACCGTCGCGATCCTGGCCGTACTGCGGAGCGCAGCCCGCGACGTCTTCCGCCGGCTGATGGATGGTGTGGACCCCGCACTGGTGGACGCCGCAGAGTCAGCACTGGCCGCCGAACCGGGTGTCACCGGCGTCCGCTCCGTCCGGATGCGCTGGATCGGCCACCGGTTGCACGCCGAAGCCGAACTCGACATCGACCCATCGACCGCCATCACCGACGCACACCGCATCGCCCACGACGCTGAACACACCCTCACCCACGCGGTGCCCAAGCTGTCCAGTGCGCTCGTCCACGCCTACCCAGCCAGAGGTGTTCAGCCGGCACCCGGTGGGTAGCGCTACACGCCGCCGGCACCCCCGGAGCCGCCCGTCGGGTGCGTCAGGCCAGTAGCGCCGACCTTGCTGAACCCGCTACAGTCATTGCCGGCAAAGGGGTTTTGCGTGAAAGTCACAGCTTACGGTATCCGAGTTCGGCCATTGGCAATCGTTTTGGCGGTTGCCGGTGGGTTCACCGGCCTCGGTTACGGCGTGGCGTCAGCCGACCCGGCTTTGTCCACCGACACCGCTTTGTCCACCGACACCGCCCAGCAACCCGCCACCAGGCAGACGGCAGTCCATCAGCACCCGCGTCGCGTCGAAGACCATAAGCCGCCCCGACAGCGGTTCGCACCTCGGACGCCCCCCGACCGCCAACCGCTTCCGGCAGCCACCGCCCTCACCACATCGGCCTCCGCCTCCGCGACGGCTCGCGCTACCGCGGGTTCCAACCCGATCGCCGACCTCCTCGCCAACACCACCCCGGGCGTGCGGGCCACCCAGACCGGCCAGAGCGCCGCGGGAATCGTCACCGGCCTGCTCGAGGTGTCCGACCCCGACGGGGATGTCACCGGCACCGCCGTCATCACCCGACCCAGTCACGGCAGCGTCGTGCTCAGCGGACCGCAGTACACCTACACCCCCGACCCGTTGCTGGCGCACACCGGAGTCGTCGACTCCTTCGGGGTCGCGGTGAGCGACGAGGGGTTCCACCTGCACGGCCTGGCCGGCCTGATCAACCTGCTGACCTTCGGGCTGATCGGCTCCGCCGGTCACACCGCGACCACGACAGTGCGGGTGAGCGTCGCGCCGTTCAACAACGCGCCGACGGCCACGGTGCGGATCGACCCGCCCGATCCGGTCACCGGTGTGGTCACCGGCGCGGTGATCGGCCGCGACGTCAACGGCGACACTATGACCTACGCCGGATCGACCTCGACCGCGTATGGGTCGGTCATCGTCTCTGCCGCAGGCGAATTCACCTACTCTCCTGCCGCGGTACCCGCCGTATCAGACATCTTCACCGTCACTGTCGATGACGGCTACGGCGGTGTCGTCGTAGTGCCCGTGACGGTCGGGGTCGCCGAGGGACTCTCGACGTTCTGCGGCTGCACCCTGATGCCGACCAACACCGTCTTCCACGCCGATGTCAGTGCGCTGCCGGTGCTGGGCGAGTCGGCCACCTGGACCAGCCTGCTCGGTGGAACGTTGCGCGCCCGCTGGGGCGGCACCCCGTGGATGGGCAGCGTTCCCGGAATGCCCGTCAACATCGTGTCTGCCGACCACCCCACCGAGACCGTCGTTTTCAATCGCGGCTACTCCACCAGTGGGCCGAGCATCGACGCCACGCCCTATGCCATTCCGGACCGTCCCCTCGTCGAGGGCATGCCGGACGTTCCGGCCTGGGACCGCCATCTATTGGTGTTCCAGGAGGGCACCTGCGTCTCGCAGGAGCTCTACAACGTGGCCAACGGCGTCGAACTGCCCGCCGCCGGCGTGGCCGATGCGCTGGGCAACGCGGCCTATGCCGCGCTCTACGGTTCGGCCTGGATCGCCGAGGCCGGGGTCCACGTGGACATGAACTCCGGTCTCTACCCGGCGCAGGGGTGGGCCAACGCCTCCCGGTTGCCCTACCTGCCGCTGATCCTGCGGCCGGACGATCTCGAGCGCGGCTCGATCGACCACATGCTGGGCATGTCCATCGCCAAGGACAGGGGTACCGGCTACACCTGGCCCGCCCGGGCCGGCGACGGCACCGGGACCAACCCCGACGGCGTGCCGATGGGCACGGTGTTCCGGCTGAAGGCCGACTTCCCCATCGAGAACTACGACCCGGCCACCCAGGTGGTGCTGCGTGCGCTGCAGCAGCACGGCGCGGTGGTCTACGACTCCTTCAGCGCGGGACAGGACGGAGCCGGGCTGCTGGCGATGAGCAACGGATGGAGTGGCACCGCGCATCTCACCGCGCAACAGGAGCTGAGCACGCTTCCGTTGAGTGCGTTCGAGGCCGTCGATGTCCTGAGCCTGGCGTTCGACCCCACTGCGGGGTGGATCGTCCGGTAGGGATCAGATCCAGCCGCGTTTCTTGAATGCCAGATACAGCCCCACCGACGTCAGCACCGTCAGCACCGCGGCAGTCACCACGCCCGCCGCCTCGCCGTAGCCCGGATAGGGCACGTTCTGCCCGTACCACCCGGTTACCAGGGTGGGCACCGCGATGATGGCCGCCCATCCGGTGAGCTTCTTCATGATGGTGTTCAGCCGGGCATCCTGCAGCGACAGGTTGGTCTCGAACACCGTGGTCACCATGTCGCGCAGGGACTCCGTCCATTCCGAGGCGCGGATGACGTGGTCGTAGAGGTCGTAGTACCAGCTGGTGAGTTCGGTGGGGTCGGTGCCCTCGACGCCGCGGCGCATGACGGTGTTGACCACCTCGCGCATGGGCAGCACAACCCGGCGCAGTTCGACGAGTTCCTTGCGAAGCCGGTAGGTGTCACGCTGCAACTGACGGGTCTGCGAGTGCTCGTCGAAGAGATCGTCCTCGAGCGACTCGATCGCATCGTCGAGTTGCTGGATGGTGTCGAACTGTCCGTCGACGACTACGTCGAGCACACCGTGCAGCAGCGCGGGGCTGCCGAGACGCAGCAGATCCGAGTTGTCGTCCCACCGCCGCATCACCTCGTCGACGTCGAAGACCGGGCGCTCGGCGCCGGTCTCGTGGCGGATGGTCACCAGTGCGGTGGGCAGCACGAAGATGGACACCCGCTCGGTGCGCAGACTCGACTCGATGGAGCCGGGAACCTGCGCGCCGAGCGCCGTCGCATAGACGGTGACGAAGGTGTGTGTGGCGTAGCGGGTGGCCTTGACACGTTCGGAGTGTTCGACGACGTCCTCGACGGCCCGCTGGTCCAACTCCAGTTCCCCGGCGAGCTGATCGAGCACCGCGCGATCGGGGTTACGCAGATCCACCCAAATCAGGGCACCCGGCTCGTGGAGATGGTCGGAGACGTCCCGCAGCGGGAAGTCCTCGGCCTTGAGAGCGCCGTCAACCCACAGTCGGGTGCGCCCGGACGTGGACGGCGTCGTGGCCCCGATGACTCAGCCGGCGGTGTGGACGATCAGCACGTCGCACTTGGAACGCCGGGCCACGTTGGCCGGCACCGATCCGAGCAGACGGCCGGCGATGGTGTTCAGACCGACGTTGCCGACGACCAGAAGGTCGGCGCCGACCTCCTCGACCAGCTCCACCAGCGCGTCCACCGGGGCGCCGACGACGGCGCGTTCCTGAATGTCGGCGGCTCCGGCCGCCTTGGCGCGGTCACGCGCGTCGTGCAGCGTGTCGTAGATCGGGGCGGTGCCCGCCATCTTGTAGCCCTCGTCCTTGAGAACGTCGGCGGCGCGAGTGTCCTCCGCGGTCGGAAGGTAGGCGGACGCCACGATCAGCTTGGCGCCGGATGCCGCCGCCAGCTGGGCCGCGCGCTCGACGGCGCGCAGCGAGGAAGCCGATCCGTCGGTGCCCACGACCACGGTCTTATAGCCGCTCATTCGTACCCTCCAGGTCTGTGTCAAAGCCATCCGAACAGTAACGCCTCCGCAGGGCACGGTGGGTGCGATTCCCGACACGGGGCCACCCCCGGCGTGACGGGGGCGACACCCGCGCCCCCGGCGTGCGGCCCCCGGGCCGGGCGATACGGTCGTGGACCGAACTGAGGGAACAGGCTGCGTGACCACGACCACACTGCGAGAACCCGGCGTCCGGGCCGTCGAACGGCGCCCGGCGCCCCGCCGGGGCCGCTGGGACGCCGTCGCGGTGGCGGCCCTGGCCCTGGCGGTCAGCGCGGCGGGCGCGGCCCGGCCCTCGCTGTGGTTCGACGAGGCCGCCACCCTGTCGGCGGCTACCCGGACGGTGCCCGAGTTGTGGCGGATGGTCGCCAATATCGACGCCGTCCATGGCTTCTACTACCTGCTGATGCACGGCTGGTTCGCGGTGTTCCCCGCGACCGAGTTCGCCGCGCGGCTCTCCAGCGCGGTGGCCGTCGGCGTCGCGGCGGCCGGTGTGGTGGTGCTCGGCCGGCAGCTGTCCACCCGCTCGGTCGCGGTGTGCGCGGGCGTGCTGTTCGCCATCCTGCCGCGGGTGACGTGGGCCGGCGCGGAGACCCGGTCGTACGCACTGACCATGGCCGCGGCCGTGTGGCTGACGGTGTTCTGTGTGCGGGCCGCCCGGCGCGGGGCGTCGTGGTGGTGGCTGGGCTACGCGGTGTTCATGGTCGCCGCGTCGATCCTCAACGTCTTCGGAGTGCTGATGCTGCCGGTGCACGGGGTCGTCGTGATCCTCTGCGGCCGCGACCGAGGGCAACTGCGCCGCTGGGCGGTGGCCGCCGCGGCGGCGTCGGCCGCGGTGATCCCGTTTCTGTTCTTCGCGCAGACGCAGATGTTCCAGGTCCAGTGGATCTCACCGCCCGGGGCGCAGACCCTCGGCGAGGTGTTCGCGGTCCAGTACTTCGACGACGTGGTGCCCTTCGTCCTGCTCGCCGTGGTGATGCTGGTGTCCGGACTGCTCCGCCTCGGGCAGGCCGGCAACGGCACTGGCTACCGGCCGGGCCGGCTGGTAGCGGTGACGGCGGTCTGGATCGTCGTGCCGACCATTGCCCTGCTGATCTTCTCCGTCCTGCGCGATCCGGTGTACTACCCGCGCTACCTGTCCTTCACCGCACCGGCCGTCGCACTGCTGCTCGGTGCATGCGTGACGGCCCTTGCACGCTCGCGCGTGATGATCACAACGACCCTGCTGGTGTTCGCACTGGCGGCGGCGCCCAACTATCTGACGCAGCGTGGGCCCTACGCCAAGGAGCAGATGGACTACAGCCAGATCGCCGACGTCATCGACCGGTATGCCGCGCCCGGCGACTGTCTGGTGCTCGACAACTCGGCGGCGTGGAAGCCGGGCCCCATCCGGCCTCTGACCGCCGCCCGCCCGGCGGTGTATCAGAAGCTGCGCGACTATGGCCGCGGGATGACGGCGATTGCGCGAAACCGGCTGTGGGACAACCACATCGCGGTGTGGGCATGGGCGGACAAGATGCCGGGCTGCCCCGCGCTGTGGACGATCACCGAACGCGATCCCACCCTGGGCGACTACGCCCGCGGCCAGAACCTGGACCCAGGCCCGCGACTCGCCCGGACGATGGCGTATCAGGTGCCTAGCCGGTTCGGCTTCCACCCGGTGCAGCGGTGGCAGTTCAGTTTCGCCCAGGTGGTCAAATCGACCCGGTGAGAGAGCAGGGCTAGTAGGCGCGTCCCATCACCGGCGCAGATGGAACCTCCAGGCTGTTCTCCCGGACGATGATGGGATCACCGATGTTGACGGTGTTGAAGTACCACTCCGCGTCTTCGGGGCTCAGGCTGACGCAGCCGTGGCTGACGTTCGCCGTCCCGAGTGAGTTGACCGCCCACGGAGCGCCGTGCACGAACAGGCCGCGGCGGGTGAAGCGGACTGCGTGATCCACCGTCATGTGGTATCCGTCGGGACTGTTGACGGGGATGCCGACGGTGCTCGAATCCATGACCACGGCACGCTCCTTGGCCAGGACGGTGTAGATGCCGACCGGCGTCGGGTAGGCCGGCCTGCCCATGGAAGCCGGGAACACGCCCTCCTCGCCCCACCGCGGCCGGTGATGGGGTGCCGGCAGTGGCGTGCGCGGACCCGCCTGGGCACCGTCGATGGTCACGGTGAAGGTGTGATCGGAGATGCTGGCCACTCCGACGACGGCAGGACCCGTCGTCATCTGGGTCTTCCGGCCGCCCACCGACAACGCGACGGTGCTGTGCGCCGGCCAGAACTGATCGGGAACCCAATGGACGACGTCGTTACTCGGCCATTCGTACTTGCCCGTCATCGCCGGCGCCGATTCGATGTCGAGGGCACGTTCGGCGGCGAGGCGGTCGCGAACCGGAGATGCGAACGTCACCACAATCGGGTGTGCCACGCCGACCGCCTGCCCCGCGGTGGGCGCAATCGACTCGATGGCCAGTCCGATCGACTGATTCGCGGCCGCCTGGCTCACACCGGTGGGTGCCACGAACACACTCGCGGCGATCCCGACGACCGCGAGGGCGCTCCGCACAATTGCCCGCATGCCCGTCATCAGCCCGCAGGGCCCGGCAGGATCGGCTGACCGGGCAGAGGCTCGCCTGCCGGGGGCGGGCCGGTCGGCACGCCCTTGCCGCCGAGTCCGCTCATATCCAAGATGGGAAGACCCCCCGGTAGCGGGGCTCCAAGCGGCCCGGCGCCCACCGGCACGGGCACACCCAGCGCCGCGGCACCCACCGGGACGGGGGGAACCACGCCTCCAGCGGGCGGCACCACCACAGGCACCGGCGGAACCACCCCTCCAGCGGGCGGGACCACCACGGGTACCGGGGGCACCACCGCGGGAACCGGCGGCACCACCACAGGCACCGGCGGCACCACCGCGGGAACCGGCGGCACCACCACAGGCACCGGGGGAACGACCGCAGGGACGGGCGGGACCACAACGGGGACCGGCGGCACCACCGCAGGAACCGGCGGCACCACCACAGGCACCGGAAGCCCGACTGCGGCAGCCGCAGCGGCACCGGCGGCGGCAGCGGCCGGCAGCGGTCCGGGCAGCGCCATCGGGATGCCGGCCATATCAGCGACCGGAGCGCCCGTGCAGATGGGGCCGCCCAACGGATCGCCGACCCCGCCCGCCGCATCCTCGATGCATTCGTAGCCGCCCGTCTTCATCGGCGTCGCCGAGGCAAGCGGGCTCAGCGCCATCGCCACGCCGCACAATCCGGCGCCTGCAGCGACTGTGATGACCAACCGAGCGGTCGTCCTTGACATGATTCCGTCCCATCCGGAGTTGACTTCTGGGGCGAAACTACAGCCGTGTAACTCCTTGATCGGCCGGGCAACTCTGCCGGTTACCGAACCGTGGCCAAGTGGTGCCGCCGCGGTTATCCGGGCAAGTCAAATGGGCCGACGGCGACCTACTTCAGGCCGGCCGCGTCCATTCCGCGCAGTTCCTTCTTCAGGTCCGCGATCTCGTCGCGCAGCCGGGCGGCGAGTTCGAACTGCAGGTCGCGGGCCGCCGCCATCATCTGGGCGGTGAGGTCCTTGATCAGGTCGGCCAGTTCTGCCCTGGGCATGGAGGTCACGTCGCGGCCCTCCAAAAGACCCGAGCTACCGGCGCCGCCCGCCCGGCCCGCCTCCCCCTGCGCACGGCGACCACGCGAGGAGTTGCGGCCGGAACCGCCGACGTCCACCGACTCGGTGTCGTCGGCTTCGCGGTAGACCTGGTCGAGAATGTCGGCGATCTTCTTGCGCAACGGTTTCGGGTCCAGACCGCGCTCTTCGTTGTAGGCGATCTGCTTGGCGCGCCGGCGCTCGGTCTCGTCGATGGCCTCGCGCATCGAGTCGGTGATGTTGTCGGCGTACATGTGCACTTCGCCGGAGACGTTGCGGGCAGCCCGGCCGATGGTCTGGATGAGGCTGCGGGTGGAGCGCAGGAAGCCCTCCTTGTCGGCGTCGAGGATCGACACCAGCGACACCTCGGGAAGGTCGAGACCCTCGCGCAGCAGATTGATGCCGATCAGCACGTCGTACTCGCCGAGGCGAAGCTGGCGCAGCAGTTCGACACGGCGCAGGGTGTCCACCTCGGAGTGGAGGTAGCGCACCCGGATGCCCATCTCCAGCAGGTAGTCGGTGAGGTCCTCGGCCATCTTCTTGGTGAGCGTGGTGACCAGCACCCGCTCGTCTCGTTCGGCGCGGGCGCGGATCTCGCCGATCAGGTCGTCGATCTGGCCCTTGGTGGGCTTGACGACGACCTTGGGGTCCACCAGGCCGGTGGGGCGGATCACCTGCTCGACGAACTCGCCACCGGTCTGCGCCAGTTCGTACGGGCCGGGCGTGGCCGACAGGTACACCGTCTGCCCCACCCGGGCGCTGAACTCCTCCCATGTCAGCGGACGGTTGTCGACCGCCGACGGCAACCGGAACCCGTACTCGACAAGGTTGCGCTTGCGGGACATGTCGCCCTCGTACATGCCGCCGATCTGCGGCACGGTGACGTGTGACTCGTCGATGACGAGAAGAAAGTCCTCCGGGAAGTAGTCCAGCAGGGTGGCCGGCGCGGAGCCGGCGGGACGTCCGTCGATGTGCCGGGAATAGTTCTCGATGCCGGAGCAGAAACCGACCTGGCGCATCATCTCGATGTCGTAGTTGGTGCGCATCCGCAGCCGCTGCGCCTCCAGCAGCTTGCCCTGGCGCTCGAGATCTGCGAGCCGCTCGGCGAGTTCGGACTCGATCGAGGAGATGGCGTTCGCCATCCGCTCCGGGCCCGCCACGTAGTGGGTTGCCGGGAAGATCCGCAGCGAGTCCACCTTGCGGACCACGTCACCGGTCAGCGGGTGCAGGTAGTACAGCGCCTCGATCTCGTCGCCGAAGTACTCGATGCGCACAGCGAGCTCCTCGTAGGACGGGATGATCTCCACGGTGTCGCCGCGGACCCGGAAGCTGCCGCGGGTGAAGGACATGTCGTTGCGGGTGTACTGCACGTCGACCAGCAGCCGTAGCAGCCCGTCGCGCGGCACCTCGGAACCGACCTGCAGCTCCACCGAGCGGTCCAGGTAGGACTGCGGTGTGCCCAGGCCGTAGATGCACGACACCGATGCGACGACGACGACGTCGCGCCGGGACAGCAGACTCGAGGTGGCCGAGTGCCGCAGCCGCTCGACGTCGTCGTTGATCGAGCTGTCCTTCTCGATGTAGGTGTCGGTCTGCGCGATGTACGCCTCGGGCTGGTAGTAGTCGTAGTACGAGACGAAGTACTCGACGGCGTTGTGCGGCAACATCTCCCGCAGCTCGTTGGCGAGCTGTGCCGCCAGCGTCTTGTTGGGCGCCATCACCAGGGTGGGCCGCTGCAGCCGCTCGATCAGCCAGGCGGTGGTGGCCGACTTTCCGGTGCCGGTGGCGCCGAGCAGGACCACGTCGCGCTCCCCCGCCCGGATGCGGCGCTCCAGTTCGTGGATCGCGGCCGGCTGGTCACCGGCGGGCTCGTAGTCGCTGACCACCTCCAGCCGGGCACCGCTGCGGACCAGGCTGGCCGGATCGGCGACGGGCCGGTACTCGGACTCGGCGAGCACGGGGCGCTCAGTGGCGAAGGCCATGGGTACAGGGTAGGCGCGGGCACCGACTGGCCGGCGCGCCGCATCTGGCCGATCCGGCGCGGCGAGGCCCGGCGGTTCTTAGGCTCGGACGGTGGGGAACGCATGGCTGAGCGAGTTCCGGCTCTTCCCGACGCTGCGCGGCTACCGCCGGCAGTGGCTGGGCCGAGATCTCGTGGCCGGGGTGACGTTCGGCGCCGTCACCATGCCGGGCCAGCTGGCCACCGCCCACCTGGCCGGGATGCCGCCGATCACCGGGCTGTACGGGTTCCTGGTCGCGACCGTCATCGGGGCGGCGATCTCCACCAACCGGCACCTCGCCTTCGGGGTGGACAGCACCGTCGCACCGATCCTGGCCGCCGGGCTGATCGCCCTCGACCTCGTCGAGGAGAGTCCCCGATACGTCGGGCTGGCTCTGGTCACCGCGTTCCTGGTCGGCATGTTCACGTTGTTCGTCGGGGTGGCCCGGCTGGGCTGGGTCGGCGACTTCCTGTCCCGGCCGGTGATGATCGGCTTCTTCGGGGGCATCGCCGTCATCATCATCGTCAACCAGCTGCCCGGGCTGCTGGGTGTGCCCGACGGCCAAGGCCGGACGGTCGAGCGCATCGTGAAGCTGTCAGGACAGTTCCGCGAGGTCCACATCCCGACACTGATCCTGGGCGTGAGCTCACTGGTGCTTCTGCTGGGCATCGCGCGGATCAACCGGCGGATCCCGGGGGCGCTGATCGTCCTGATCCTGTCGACCGCGGCGATGTTCGTGTTCCACCTCACCGACGACGGCGTCGCCGTGCTCGGTCCGCTGGAGCGCGGCCTGCCGTCGCTGGACCTGCCGCCGTTCTCCTTCGAGGCGCTCGAGGAGGTGTCGACCACCGCGCTGGTCATCGCCACGCTGTGCCTGGCCCAAACCGCGGCCACCACCCGGTCGGCGGCCAACATCGGCGGCTACGAGACCGACGTCAACGCCGACTTCCGCGCGCTGGGCCTGGCCAACGTGATGTCCAGCATGGTCGGATCGTTCACCGTCAACGCCAGCCCGCCGTCGACGACGATCATCGCCGAATCCCGAGCGAAGAGTCAGCTTGCGTCCCTGATCGCCGCGAGCATGGCCATCGTCGTGCTGTTCTTCAGCCAGCTGATCGAACACCTTCCGATGGCGACCCTGTCGGCGGTGCTGATCTACATCGCGATCAAGATCTTCCGCGTCGACCAGATGCGGGCCACCCGCGAGTTCTCCTGGAAAGCGTTCGCGCTCATGCTGATCGCGCTCGCGGGTACGGTGCTGCTGGGCATCGTCTACGGCGTTCTGTTCGCGGTGGTGGTGTCGTTCGTGTACCAGGCGTCGCGCACCGCGCGTCCGGAGCTGCTGCGGCTGGGCCGCTCGCCGGAGGGGACCTGGCTGCCGGTCGCCGACGAGCGCGCCGAGGCGGTCCCGGGTATCGCCGCGTTCTCGCTGAACGGGCCGCTGTGGTTCGGTAACGCCAGCTGGTTCCGGATGCAACTCATCGGCGCGATCCCGGACACCGAGGATCAGCCGGACCTGTTGCTGCTCGACGCCCGCCGGATCGACGACATCGACTTCACCGGCGCCGAGGCGCTGAGCGACGTCGCCGAGATCGCCGCGCTGCGCGGGGTGCCGTTCGTCGTCGTCGTGCAGCAGGGCCGGACCCAGCGCGCCTTCACCGGCGGCGGTTTCTCCGAGTTGCTCGGCCGCTCGCGGTTCTTCGACACCATCCCGCTAGCGATCGCGGCCTTCCCCAACCTTTCGGCCAACCGGCAGCCGAACCGCGAACAGACCGGGCAGGAGGCGCGGGACCATCCATCCGCCCAAAAATGAGACGTTCGACATCGCCGCGCGGACCAACACCGACCCCAAGGGCGTCGTCCGCGCCGTCGACGAATACCGCCTGGAACCGTGGGGCCTCTACATGGCCCGCCCCACCCCCGGCCGCGAGCAGTTCCACTACCTGGAGTCCTGGCTGCTGCCGTCGCTGAACCTGCGGGCCAACGTCTTCCACTTCAACCCCGGCCACGAACGCGACCAGGACTACTACCTCGACGTCGCGGCCGTCACGGTGGCCGGTGACCACTGGCTGACCGAGGACCACTACCTCGATCTGGTGGTCAAGACCGGGCAGCGCACCGACCTGGTGGACGTCGACGAACTGCTGGAGGCGCACCGGCACGGACTGGTGTCCTCCCAGACGGCCGGATCCGCTCTGGCCACGGCGGTGGCCACGGTCTCGGCCCTGGCCGCCTGCGGCCACGACCTGGACGCCTGGCTGGCCGGGGCCGGGATGCAACTGCGCTGGCGGCAGGGTTGACGGTAGGCGTAGCCTCTCCCCCCGTGGGACGGATGAGACGCAGGGCAACGGCCGTGGCCCTCGGTGCCGCAGTGGCGCTGTGGCTTCCTGCCCTGCCCGCCGTCGCCGCCCCGGACGATGACACCGCGCAAGACGAAACCGCGCAGACCGACACCGCGCAGACCGACACCGCGCAGACCGACACCGCGCAAGACGACGGCCTGCAGCACAACATCACCTACCGAGCACGGGTGGACGGACTGGCCCGCGGCGCGCTGATCTCCTACCGGATCAGCGACGCCCAGGTCAGCACCGTCGATCCGACGATGCTGCCGGGCCGCACCTTCGAGGCAACCGCGGTGCTCAGCGACGCCGCGGAGGCCGGGATGCGGATCTCCATCCAGTGGCCGTACTCGGCGAACCTGGTCTGCGAGATCCTCGTGGACGATCAGACCGTCGCCGCGGCCAGCCAGTTCATCAGCCCGCGGCTGACCCCGGCCCGGGACGACCCGGACTACGGCGCGCTCAACTGCGGCGCCCCGCTGAGCAACGCCACGGGCATCCCGCTCAGCGAGGCCGGTCTTCCGCCCGACGCCGTTGCGACGCCTGATCCCGCGGTGAATCCGGCCGCGCCGGCGGATCCGGCCGCGCCGGCCCAGCCCGAGGTGCCGCTGCCCGGTACCGCGGTGGACCCGGCGGCCCCGCCGCTCAACTGATCGGCCGCGGCGCCCAGTCCGTCGCCTGAGCCCACGCTGCCGCCCGCGGATGGGCGTCAGCGAACCAGCGCGCAACAGCGGCGTCGTCGCGGCCGCGTTTGACGGCGAGGTAGTCGGCGCGTACGCCGGCGTTGGCGGTGAGCCAGTCGACGAAGAGCAGGGCGAAGCGCTGGTTCGGCGATCCGTCGGCGCGGATGTGGATATGTGTCGGTCGGCCCGGGTCAGCCGAGGCGTGGAATCGCTTGGCGCGCAGCGCTTCTGATCCCTCGCCCGAGTCCATTGTGATCGAGCCGACGGCGGGATACCCGGCCTGCAGCAGCGCAGTGGCGAGCTCGTCGGCCACATCCAGCGAGGCGACGGTGATCTGCATGTCGATGATGTCGCGGGCGTCCACTCCCGGCACCGCGGTGGAGCCGATGTGGTCGATACGCACGGCGCGATGACCGCACGCGGTGTTCAGCCGTGCCGCGATCCGGGCGGCCTGGGCCGGCCAGTCGGCGTCGGCGGGCACCAGGTCGTGCGGGTCGGCCACCGGGGTCGCGGTGCCGAGGTTGTGCGCGAAGGGCAGGATCCGCCGGAACCACAGATCGCGGGCGCGTTCGACGAGCTCACCCTCGCTACCGGAGTTGTCCAGCCACACGTCGGCGACCTCGCGGCGCTGCTCCTCGCTCGCCTGCGCCGCGATCCGGGCGCGGGCGTCGGCCTCGTCCATGCCGCGCTGCTCCACCAGGCGTCGCAGCCGTTCACCGGCGTCGGCGTGCACCACCACCACCAGCGGGAACAGCGGCGCCATCTTGGATTCGACCAGCAGCGGAATGTCCTCGACCACCACCTGGTCCTCGGCCACCGCGGCGATGATCTCGGCACGGCGGCGGGCCACCAGCGGGTGCACGATGGCGTTGAGCTTGCCGCGCTGCTGCTCGTCGACGAACGCCTTGGCGGCCAGCGCCGGACGATTCAGCGCGCCGTCGGGCAGCAGGATCTCGTGGCCGAATTCGTCGACCAGCGCGGCCAGACCCTCTGTACCGGGCTCCACCACCTCGCGGGAGATGACGTCGCCGTCGACGATCACCCCGCCGCAGTCGGCGAAGGCGCGAGAGACGGTGGACTTACCGGCTCCGATCCCGCCGGTCAGCCCGATCCGCAGCACGCCAGAACGGCAGGCTAGGCGTTGCCGGCGAGTTTCTCGCGCAGCGCGGCGAGTTGGGCGTCGCCGGCCAGCGAACCGCCGGAATCCTCGTCACCGGACTCCGTGCTGGTCGACGACGAGTTCGATGCCGTGCGCTCCTCGGCAGCGGCCGCGGCATCCGCGGCGGCGAACTTCTCCATCTGCGCGGTGTGCATCTTGTGCCGGCGCTCGGCCTCGGCGTAGCGGGCCTCCCACTCGGCGCGCTGCTTGTCGTAGCCGTCGAGCCACTCGTTGGTCTCCGAGTCGAAGCCCTCCGGGAAGATGTAGTTGCCCGCCTCGTCGTAGCTGTCGGCCATGCCGTACTTCGAGGGGTCGAACTCCTCGGTGTAATCCTCGTTGGCCTGCTTGAGGCTCAGCGAGATGCGGCGGCGCTCCAAGTCGATGTCGATGACCTTGACCATCGCGTCGTCGCCGACGGCCACCACCTGATCGGGCACCTCGACGTGGCGCTCTGCCAGCTCGGAGATGTGCACCAGGCCCTCGATGCCCTCCTCGACGCGGACGAACGCACCGAAGGGCACCAGCTTGGTGACCTTGCCCGGAACGATCTGGCCGATGGCGTGGGTGCGGGCGAAGTGCCGCCACGGGTCTTCCTGAGTGGCCTTGAGCGACAACGAGACCCGCTCGCGGTCCATGTCGACGTCGAGCACCTCGACGGTGACCTCGTCGCCGACCTGCACCACCTCGGACGGGTGGTCGATGTGCTTCCAGGACAGCTCGGAGACGTGCACCAGGCCGTCCACGCCGCCGAGGTCGACGAACGCGCCGAAGTTGACGATCGAGGACACCACGCCCTTGCGGACCGCACCCTTGACCAGCTGGTTGAGGAACTCGCTGCGCACCTCGGACTGGGTCTGCTCGAGCCACGCGCGCCGGGACAGCACCACGTTGTTGCGGTTCTTGTCCAGCTCGATGATCTTGGCCTCGATCTCCTTGCCGATGTACGGCTGCAGATCGCGGACGCGGCGCATCTCCACCAGCGAGGCGGGCAGGAAGCCGCGCAGCCCGATGTCGAGGATCAGGCCGCCCTTGACGACCTCGATGACGGTGCCCTTGACAGCCTCGTCCTTCTCCTTGAGCTCCTCGATGGTGCCCCAGGCGCGCTCGTACTGGGCGCGCTTCTTGGACAGGATCAGCCGACCTTCCTTGTCCTCCTTGGTGAGGACGAGGGCCTCGATCGCATCGCCGACGGACACCACTTCGTTGGGGTCGACGTCGTGCTTGATGGAAAGCTCGCGGGAGGGGATCACACCCTCGGTCTTGTAGCCGATGTCGAGCAGGACCTCGTCCCGGTCCACCTTGACGATGGTCCCCTCGACGATGTCGCCATCGTTGAAGTACTTGATGGTCTTGTCGATAGCGGCGAGGAAGTCCTCGGCCGAGCCGATGTCGTTGACGGCTACTTGCGGCGAGGTGACGGTGGGACTGGGCATGTGGTGGGTTGCTCCGGACAGGGTCGGTCGTAGGGACGGTGAAGTGGTGCTGTACCCGCAGTTTTGCCTCGCGGGGACCTGTGGAGCCTACTCGACCGACCGCTAGCTGGCCAAACCCGGTCCCGCCCGGCAGCTACCCTCCTGAGGTGGCCTACCCCGCGCCCTATGCGACGGTGCCGCCTTTCCCCTCCCCGGTCCGCAAAGTCGGGGCCCCGCTGGCGGCCATCATCGGGCTGGGCACCCTGGCGGCGCTGCTGCTGAGCCTGCTGACCGCGGTGAACCCGGCCGGCACGGTGCTGGGATTCGGGCTGGCGACGTCCTCGATCGCCGTGGTGATCGCCTGCTACCTGTGGCTGGACCGCTGGGAGCCCGAACCCCCTCGGCTGCTGGTGCTGGCGTTTCTGTGGGGATCCTCGGTGGCGGTGGTGGGCTCGATCCTGCTCGAGCACATCATCGACCGCTCGCTGCCCGGCCGGGCCGCCGGCGGGGGTGCGGAGGCCACCGCCAGTTTCGCCACGGTGGCGATCGGCGCCCCGATCGTCGAAGAGGCCACCAAGGGCCTGTTCCTGCTGCTGATGATGACCGGCCGGCGGCGTATCGAGCTCAACAACCTCACCGACTGCCTGGTGTACGCCGGGCTCGTCGCGGCGGGCTTCGCCTGGCTGGAGAACATCTTCTACATCGCCAACGGCGAGACCGTGGCCGGCTCGCTGGCCGTCGCCGGCCTGCGGCTGGTGCTGGCGCCGTTCGCCCACCCGCTGTTCACCACCATGTTCGGCATCGGCGTGCACTTCGCCATGCATCAGCGGCACTGGGCGGGCAAGGCCGGCTGCCTGCTGGCGGGATATGCGGGCGCTGTGCTGATGCACGGTCTGTGGAACGGCTCGGCGCTGATGGGTGCCTCGGCGTACCTGGGTGTGTACGTGCTGTGGATGATGCCGATCTTCGGGCTGGCCATCGCTCTGGCGATCACGAGCCGCCGCCGCGAGCGGCGCATCATCACCGCCCAGCTGCCGGCGATGGTGGCCGGCGGCCTGGTGGCACCGGGTGAAGCCAACTGGCTAACCTCCATCCCGTCGCGCAAGCTCGCGGTGCGCACCGCCCGGCACTACGGCGGGCGGCAGGCCGCCGCGGCGGTGAAACGATTCACCCAGCAGGTGGTGGAACTGGCCTATGTGCGCGATCGGATCGACCGCGGCTTCGGCGATCCTCGGGTGTTCGCGCTGCAGAACGAGGAGGCCTACCGGGTGGCGGCGGCCCGGGCGGCGGCCGGGCCGGTGCTGAACCAGCTGGGCTGGCATCGCTTCCCCTGTCTATTATACCCATCTGACGCTGCCGAC
>VEQU01000051.1 GCA_018883075.1 Mycobacterium sp. | reverse complement strand
CTCCTTGGTGACCACCACCTTGGCGACGTCGTCGCGGCTGGGGATGTCGTACATCACCGGCAGCAGGACTTCCTCCATGATGGCGCGCAGGCCGCGGGCGCCGGTGCCGCGGTGGATGGCCTGATCGGCGATCGCGTCGAGCGCCTCGGGGGTGAACTCCAGCTCTACGCCGTCCATGTCGAACAGCCGGGTGTACTGCTTGACGAGCGCGTTCTTGGGCTCGGAGAGGATTTTGACCAGCGAATCCTTGTCGAGATTGGTCACCGACGCCACCACCGGCAGACGGCCGATGAACTCCGGGATGAGCCCGAACTTGATCAGGTCCTCCGGCATGACCTCGGCGAAGTGGTCCTGGGTGTCGATCTCGGCCTTGGACTTGACCTCGGCGCCGAATCCCAGGCCGCGCTTGCCGACTCGGTCGGCGACGATCTTCTCCAGGCCCGCGAACGCGCCGGCGACGATGAACAGCACGTTGGTGGTGTCGATCTGGATGAACTCCTGGTGGGGGTGCTTGCGGCCGCCCTGCGGGGGCACCGAGGCCTGGGTGCCCTCCAGTATCTTCAGCAGCGCCTGCTGCACGCCCTCGCCGGAGACGTCGCGGGTGATCGACGGGTTCTCGCTCTTGCGGGCGATCTTGTCGACCTCGTCGATGTAGATGATGCCGGTCTCGGCGCGCTTGACGTCGTAGTCGGCGGCCTGGATCAGCTTGAGCAGAATGTTCTCGACGTCCTCGCCGACGTAGCCGGCCTCGGTCAGGGCGGTGGCGTCGGCGATGGCGAACGGGACGTTGAGCATCTTGGCCAGGGTCTGGGCCAGGTAGGTCTTGCCGCAGCCGGTCGGTCCGAGCATCAGGATGTTGGACTTGGCCAGCTCCACCGGCTCGGAGCGGGAGTCCCGCTTCTCGCCGGCCTGGATGCGCTTGTAGTGGTTGTAGACCGCGACGGCCAGCGTGCGCTTGGCGGTGTCCTGGCCGATGACGTAGTTCTCCAGGAATTCCCGGATCTCGGCCGGCTTGGGCAGCTCATCGAGTTTGACGTCGTCGCTGTCGGCCAGTTCCTCTTCGATGATCTCGTTGCACAGGTCGATGCACTCGTCGCAGATGTAGACGCCGGGGCCCGCGATCAGCTTCTTGACCTGTTTCTGGCTCTTCCCGCAGAACGAGCACTTCAGCAGGTCACCGCCGTCTCCGATACGCGCCATGGTGGTGAGACCCTACTTCCTTCGCCGTCGATCTGTGGGTTCGTCTCGTCTGGTCCGGTGATGCTCCGAAACCGACGCTACCTGCTGGGTCCGTCGCGGGGCGACCGATACAGCCGAACATATCCCCATCGGCGGCCCGCGGCGGCGTGGCGCGCACAGGCGTATCCCCGGCGTGTCGCCCCCGTTACGGAACCGAAGCCGCCTCAGGCGTTCTGCGCCGACAGCTTCCGGTAGGCCAGCACGGTGTCGATGATCCCGTAGTCCTTGGCCTCCTCGGCGGTCAGGATCTTGTCGCGGTCGGTGTCCTTGCGGATGACGGCGGCGTCCTTGCCGGTGTGGCGGGCCAGTGTCTCCTCCATCAGGGTGCGCATCCGCTCGATCTCGGCGGCCTGGATCTCCAGGTCGGAGAACTGGCCCTGGATGACACCGGCCAGCGAGGGCTGGTGGATCAGCACCCGGGCGTTGGGCAGCGCCATCCGCTTGCCGGGCGTGCCGGCGGCCAGCAGCACCGCCGCCGCCGAGGCGGCCTGGCCCAGGCACACCGTCTGGATGTCGGCGCGGACGTACTGCATGGTGTCGTAGATCGCCATCAGTGAGGTGAACGATCCGCCGGGCGAGTTGATGTACATGGTGATGTCGCGGTCGGGATCGAGGGACTCCAGAACCAGCAGCTGCGCCATGATGTCGTTGGCCGAGGCATCGTCGACCTGCACGCCGAGGAAGATGATGCGTTCCTCGAAGAGCTTGTTGTACGGGTTGGACTCCTTGACGCCCCAGCTGGAGTGCTCGATGAACGACGGCAGGATGTAGCGCGCCTGGGGCGAAGGACTAGGCATTGTTGGCTCCGTTGACGTGGGCGCGGGTGATGATGTGGTCGACGAAGCCGTACTCGAGGGCCTCCTGGGCGGTGAACCAACGGTCCCGGTCGGAGTCGGCCTCGATGCGCTCGATCGGCTGGCCGGTGAACTCGGCGTTGAGCCGGAACATCTCCTTTTTGATCAGCGCGAACTGCTCGGCCTGAATGGCGATATCGGCTGCGCCGCCGGTGATCCCGCCGAGTGGCTGGTGCATCAGGATCCGGGCGTGCGGCAGCGCGTAGCGCTTGCCCTTGGCACCGGCGGCGAGCAGGAACTCGCCCATCGAGGCGGCCATGCCCATGGCGTAGGTGGCCACGTCACAGGGCGCGAGCACCATGGTGTCGTAGATCGCCATACCGGCGCTGATCGAGCCGCCCGGCGAGTTGATGTAGAGCGAAATGTCCTTGGTCGGATCCTCGGCGGCCAGCAGCAGGATCTGGGCGCAGAGCCGGTTGGCGATGTCGTCATCGACCTGGGAGCCCAGGAAGATGATGCGTTCGGCGAGCAGCCGCTCGTACACCGAATCCTGGAGGTTCAAGCCGGATACGCCGGAACGCATGTTGGTCACGCCTTACCCGCTTTCTTCAACGTCTTGTCCTGACCCTAACCAACCCGGTGCGGTGATCCGTGCCCCGCCCGGGCGCCGTTCGCTCTCGGCGTTACTCGTCCTCGGTGGATTCGGCCTCACCCTCGGCGGCCTCACCCTCGGCGGCGGGCGCCCCGAAGAACTCGCTGGTGTCCACCACGTTGCCCTCGCTGTCGGTGACGGTGGCCGCCTCGACCACCGCGGCTACGGTGAGGCCGCGACGCACGTCGGCGAACACCGCCGGCAGCTGGTTCTGCTGCTGCAGCAGCTGCAGCAGCTGCTGGGGCTCCAGACCGTACTGGCGGCTCATCAGCACCAGCCGCTCGGTGAGGTCGCTCTGACCGACCTGGATCTGAAGGTCGTCGGCGATGGCGTCCATCAGCAGCTGGGTCTTGACGGCCTTCTGCGCGGCCTCCTGGGCCTCGGCGTCGAACTTCTCCCGCGAGCTGCCCTGGGCCTCCAGCAGCTCCGAGAGCCGGGACTCGTCGTGGTCAAGGCCGTGGATCGCGTCGTGCAGGGCGGC
Source organism: Mycobacterium sp. (assembly GCA_018883075.1). Lineage (GTDB taxonomy): Bacteria > Actinomycetota > Actinomycetes > Mycobacteriales > Mycobacteriaceae > Mycobacterium. Next base: position 13,620 of record VEQU01000051.1, on the reverse strand, counting down.
GTCGACTTGGGCCTTGACGATGGCCTCCGGCAGCGGTACCTCGACGAGCTCCAGCAGCGTCTCCAGCGCGGTATCGCGGATCTTCTCGGCCTGATGGATGCGCTTGACCCGGCGCACCTGCTCGGTGAGGTTCTCCCGCAGTTCGGCCAGGGTGTCGAACTCGCTGGCCAGCTGCGCGAACTCATCGTCGGCCTCGGGCAGCTCGCGCTCCTTGACCGACTTCACCGTCACGGTGACCTCGGCCTCCTCACCGGCGTGGCCGCCGGCCACCAGCGTGGTGGTGAAGGTCGCCGACTCGCCCTCGGACAAGCCCACCAGCGCCTCGTCGAGACCCTCGATGAGTTGGCCGGAGCCGATCTCGTGGGACAGCCCCTCGGTCGTGGCCTCCGGGATGTCCTCGCCGCCGATGGTGGCGGACAGGTCGATCGAGACGAAGTCCCCGGTCTTGGCGGGCCGGTCGGCGCCCTTGAGGGTGCCGAAGCGGGCGCGCAGCGCCTCCAGTTCGGCGTCGACGTCGGCGTCGTCCACCTCGATCGCGTCGACGGTGATCTTCAGGCTGCCCAGGTCCGGCAGGGTGATCTCCGGGCGGACGTCGACCTCGGCGGTGAACACCAACTCGTCGCCGTCCTCGATCTTGGTGACCTCGATCTCGGGCTCGCCCAGCGGGCGCAGCTCCGAGGTGGTGACGGCCTCGCTGTAGCGGCCCGGCAGAACGTCGTTGACCACCTGCTGCAACACCGCACCCCGGCCCAGCCGGGCCTCCAGCAGCTTGGCCGGCGCCTTGCCCGGCCGGAATCCGGGCAGGCGCACCTGCTGGGCGAGTTGCTTGTAGGCGCGGTCGAAGTCCGGCTGCAGTTCGGTGAAGGGCACCTCAACATTGATGCGAACCCGGGTGGGGCTCAACTTCTCGACGGTGCTCTTCACTGCGGTGCTCCTAGCTCGTTCTCTACGGCTCGCCTGTCCGGCTCGCCTGTTCGTTCGGGGGCGCGTCGGGGTGACAGGATTTGAACCTGCGGCCTTCCGCTCCCAAAGCGGATGCGCTACCAAGCTGCGCTACACCCCGCTGCTTTCGCTGCTCGCACCCGAAATCCTGTGGCGCTGCTCGCGCCAGTGATCCTACGGCCAAGCACGCCTCCGACTGGAATCGGAGGGGAGGCCGCCGGTACCCTTGGTCGCGCACAAGCATGCGGGCGTAGCTCAATGGTAGAGCCCTAGTCTTCCAAACTAGCTACGCGGGTTCGATTCCCGTCGCCCGCTCCGAAGGGTCCGGCCGGGCGTTAAGGCTGGTCACGACACGGTCGCGGTTCGGCGGCGATCCAATCCACGCCTTGGGTGGGCCCGCTCCCGTCCGTAGATTCCAGGCAATGAGCACGCCGATCGCCGGCGCCTGCGCCCCCGGTTTCGAGTCCGTCCGGGAGGCGTTCGCGACGAACTTCACCGACCGCGGCGACATCGGCGCCGCCGTGGCGGTGTGGGTGGACGGCGATCTGGTGGTCAACCTGTGGGGCGGCCACTGCGATGCCCACCGCCGGCGGCGCTGGCGGGAGGACACCCTGGCGAGTGTCTTCTCCGGCACCAAGGGACTCACCAGCACCTGCCTGCACCTGCTCGCCGATCGCGGCGAGATCGACCTCGACGCCCCGGTGGCCCGGTACTGGCCGGAGTTCGGCCGGGCCGGCAAGGAGGGGATCACCATCGCCTCGGTCCTCGGGCACCGCTCGGGGGTGATCGCACCGCGCCGGCCGATGCACTGGAGCCGGACCGCCGACTGGGACGCCGTGTGCGAGGCACTTGCCGAGGCCGAGCCGTGGTGGGAACCCGGCACGGCGCAGGGCTATCACATGGTGAGCTTCGGGTTCATCCTCGGCGAGGTGGTCCGCCGGGTCACCGGCCGCACCCTCGGTCAGTACCTGCGCACCGAGATCGCCGAGCCGATGGGCATCGACGTGCACATCGGGCTGCCCGACGTCGAACACCGCCGCTGTGCGGCGATGGTGAACAAGCCGCCCGCCCGCGAGGTGCTGGCCGCGGGCGGCGCCCCGTGCGATCCCACCTCACTCGGCGACCATCCGCTGGCCGGGCTGTCGGCGGCGGTGGGGTTCGTGCCCGACGACGAGTTGGGATGCCGCGACCTGGCGAGCTGGCGGCGTCGCGAGTTCCCCGGCACCAACGGCCACGTCTCCGCACTGGGCCTGGCCACCTTCTACAACGGCCTGGCGCAGGAGAAGGTGCTCTCCCGCGAGCACCTCGAGCGGGTGCGGGTGTCCCAGGGCGGATTCGAGCCGGACGTGGTGCTCGGCCCGCGGGTGGCCGACCACGGCTGGGGTCTGGGCTACATGCTCAACCAGCGCCGGGTGGCCGGACCCAACCCGGGCAGTTTCGGCCACGGCGGATCGGGCGGCTCCTACGGCTTCGTCGACCTCGAGCACCGGATCGGCTACGCCTACGTGATGAACCACTTCGACGCCACCAAGTGCAACGCCGACCCGCGCAGCACCGCCCTGAGCGACGAGGTGTACCGGATCCTCGGGGTGCTGTAGACAAACACGAATTTCCGTTCGGCTTCGGCCGCCCCGGCCGCCGGTACTGTGGGCGGCATGAACAATGCCCTGCTGCTGCTGCTCCTGGTGGTCGTGGGCGGCGCCGGACTGATGATGTGGAGTTCGTCGCGCGCCTCGGGCACCCGAAATGCCGCCAGCCTGGCCGACGCCAAGGCCGACGCCCGCCGGGTGATCGAACGGCTCGGCGGCCAAGTGCTCAATCTCACCGGCACCGACACCGCCTCGCAGCAGGCGCTGGCCGACGCCTCCGAGCGGTTCACCGCGGCCTCCTCGCAGATTGACCAGGCCACCACCGCCAAGCAGGCCCTGCTGGCGAAGGAGAGCGCGCTGGAGGGGCTGTACTACGTGCGCGCCGCCCGGCTGGCCATGGGTATGGACCCCGGCCCCGAGCTGGAGACCATCGCGGGGCAGCGGGCGGCCGGCGCGGTGACCGAGGACCGCCGCATCCAGTTCGAGGGCCGCGAGATCGAGGCCTCCCCCACCCCGACGCCGCGCACCCCGAACTACTACCCGGGCGGGCGGGTGGCCGGGCGGCCGGTGCCGGCCGGCTGGTACTCCGAGCCGTGGTGGAAGCCGGCCCTGGTGGCCGGCGCGTGGGGTCTGGGTTCGGTGCTGCTGTTCGACGCGATGTTCTCCGGCATGAGCGGAGTGGGCTACGGCGCGGCCGGGTTCGAGAACGGCTACGGCACCGGTTTCGACTCCGGATACGACTCGGGCTTCGATTCGGGTTATGACGCCGGGTTCGACCAAGGCACGGATGCCGGCGGGGACTACGGCGGCGGGGACTTCGGCGGCGGCGGGTTCGACGGCGGGTTCGACGGCGGCGGACTCGGCGACTTCGGCGGCGGCTTCGGCGACTTCTAGACCTGCTCAGACCTGACAGCCGGGGCACCAGAACAGGTTGCGCCCCTGCATCACCGCGGTCTGGACCTTCGCCCCGCACAGCCGGCACGCTTCGCCCGCGCGGCGGTAGACGTAGGAACGCGGCCGCTTCGGCCCGTAGGACGGGGCGCCGACGTCGTGCTCGGGGCGCACCGTGATGATCCGGCCGCGGCGCACGCCGACCTTCATCAACTCCACCAGGTCAGCCCACGCCAACCGGAACTCCATCTCCTCGACGTCGCGGCCCGGCCGGAACGGGTCGATACCGTGCCGGAACAACAGCTCGGCCCGGTAGACGTTGCCCACACCGGCGACCACTGACTGATCCATCAGCAGCGCGCCGATGGCCTTGCGGGACTTGGTGATCCGGGACCATGCCGCATCGGGGTCGGCGTCGGAGCGCAGCGGGTCGGGTCCGAGCCGGTCGAGGATCGCCGACATCTGGGCCTCGTCGATCAGATCGCAGGCGGTGGGCCCGCGCAGATCCGTTCCGTACTGGGCACCCACGATGCGCATCCGCACCTGTCCCACCGGTTCGGGCATCGGCGTCGCGCTCTCCCGGAAGGTTCCGTACAGGCCGAGGTGAACGTGCACGATCGCAGCGCTGCCGTTCTTCTCACCGGCGTAGTGGTGGAACAGGTGCTTGCCCCACGCCGAGGCCTTGGTGAGCACCCGGCCGTCGAGCACGGCCGCATCGGTGAAACGGCCCTGCGGGCTCGACACCCGCACCGGTGCGCCGGCGTAGCGGCGCTGGTGCAACCGGGCGAGCCGGTGCAGGGTGTGGCCTTCGGGCACTGATCAGGCGCCGGGAACCGGCGGTGCGACGTGGGTGCGTTCGTAGTCGGCGAGGATGTCGATGCGGCGCTGATGGCGCGGTGCATCCGACCATGGGGTGGAGACGAAGGCGTCGACGATGGCCAGCGCCTCCTCCAGGGTGTGCATCCGTCCCCCGATCCCGATCAACTGGGCGTTGTTGTGTTCACGGGCCAGTGCGGCGGTCTCGGCGCTCCAAGCCAGCGCGCAGCGCGCGCCGGGCACCTTGTTGGCCGCGATCTGCTCGCCGTTGCCCGACCCGCCCAGCACGATGCCCAGGCTGCCCGGATCGGCGACGGTGCGCGCCGCCGCGGCGATACAGAAGGCCGGGTAGTCGTCGTCGGCGTCGTAGTGGTGAGCCCCGCAGTCGATCGGCTCGTGGCCGGCCTCACGCAGGTGCTCGGCGATGGCCGCTTTGAGTTCGTAACCGGCGTGATCCCCGCCGAGGTAGACGCGCATGGCGGTCACCCTAGACCACGTGTCAGTCGTAGGACGGCGCCTCGGTGCGGGTGCGCTTGAGCTCCCAGAAATGCGGGCAGGACGCCAGTATCACCGACGCGTCCCACAGCTTGCCGGCCTCCTCCCCGCGCGGGATCCGCGACAGCACCGGACCGAAGAACGCCACCCCGTTGATGTGGATGGTGGGGGTGCCCACATCCGGGCCGACGGCGTCCATACCGGCGTGGTGGCTGGCCCGCAGCGCCTCGTCGTAGGAGGTGTCGGTGGCCGCGGCGGCAAGCTCGGCGGGCAGCCCGGCCTCGGCCAGCGATTCGGCGATCACCTGCTCGAGGTTCTTGTTGTCCCGGTTGTGGATCCGGGTGCCCATGGCCGTGTAGATGGGGTCCAGAACCTTCTGCCCGTGCGCCTGCTCGGCGGCGATCGCCACCCGGACCGGCCCCCAGGCCTGCTTCATCAGCTCCAGGTACTGCTCGGGAAGGTCGCGGCCCTCGTTGAGTACCGCCAGGCTCATCACGTGGAAACGGACGTCGATATCTCGGACCTTCTCGACCTCCAGGATCCAGCGGGAGGTGATCCACGCCCACGGGCACAGCGGGTCGAACCAGAAGTCAGCACGGGATTTATCGGCCATGCCCTAAGGATAGGTTGGAGCCCGTGCTTCCGAATCTGACCCGCGACGAGGCCGTCGAACGAGCGGCATTGGTCACCGTCGACAGCTACCGGATCGACCTGGACCTCACCGGTGACGACACCACCTTCCGTTCGCGCACCGAGGTGCGCTTCGAGGCGCTGCCGGGTGCGGACACCTACATTGACCTGGCGGCCAACACGGTGCACAGCGCCGTGCTCAACGGCCACGCCATCGACGTCTCCGGCTACGACGAGTCCACCGGCATCCCGCTGATCGGGTGCGCACACGACAACGTCCTGACCCTCGATGCGACGTGCCGCTACTCCAACACCGGCGAGGGACTGCACCGCTTCACCGATCCGGTGGACGGCGAGGTGTACCTGTACTCACAGTTCGAGACCGCCGACGCCAAGCGGATGTTCGCCTGTTTCGACCAGCCCGACCTCAAGGCCACCTTCGATGTGGTGGTCACCGCACCCGCGCACTGGCAGGTGATCTCCAACGGCGCCACCGCCGGTGTCGAGGACCACGGCACAACCCGCACGCACACCTTCGTCACCACGCCGAAGATGAGCACCTATCTGGTGGCGCTGATCGCCGGGCCGTACGCGCGGTGGGATGACGTCTACCGCGACGAGTTCGGCGAGATCCCGCTGGGACTCTTCTGCCGTAGGTCGCTGGCGCAGTTCATGGACGCCGATCGGCTGTTCACCGAGACCAAGCAGGGATTCGGCTTCTACCACAGCAACTTCGGGGTGCCCTACGCGTTCGGCAAGTACGACCAGTTGTTCGTGCCCGAGTTCAACGCCGGCGCGATGGAGAACGCCGGCGCGGTGACCTTCCTGGAGGACTACGTCTTTCGCAGCAAGGTGACCCGCGCCTCCTACGAGCGCCGCGCCGAGACCGTCCTGCACGAGATGGCGCACATGTGGTTCGGCGATCTGGTGACCATGCGGTGGTGGGACGATCTGTGGCTCAACGAGTCCTTCGCCACCTTCGCCTCGGTGCTCTGCCAGGCCGACGCCACCGAGTACAGCGAGGCATGGACCACATTCGCCAATGTGGAGAAGTCGTGGGCGTACCGGCAGGATCAGTTGCCGTCCACCCATCCGGTGGCGGCCGACATCCCGGATCTCCACGCCGTCGAGGTGAACTTCGACGGCATCACCTACGCCAAGGGCGCCAGCGTGCTCAAGCAACTGGTGGCGTATGTAGGTCTGGAGCACTTCCTGTCCGGGCTGCGCGACTACTTCGCCGCGCACGCCTTCGACAACGCGACGTTCGACGACCTGTTGTCCGCGCTGGAGAAGGCCTCCGGTCGTGACCTGTCCGACTGGGGCCGCCAATGGCTCAAGACCACCGGGCTCAACACGCTGCGGGCCGACTTCGACGTCGACGGCGCCGGCCGGTTCACCCGCTTCGCGATCCGTCAGGGCGGCGCCGCACCGGGCGCCGGAGAGACCCGGGTGCACCGGCTGGCGGTGGGAGTCTACGACGACACCGGCACCGGCACGCTGGTCCGGACGCACCGCGAGGAGATCGACGTCGCCGGGGAGTCCACCGATGTGCCTGCGCTGCTTGGTGTTCCGCGTGGAAAGCTGATCCTGGTCAACGACGACGACCTGACCTACTGCTCCATGCGGCTGGATCCCGGCTCGCTGAGCGTGGCGACCGAGCGGATCGCCGATATCGCCGACCCGTTGCCCCGCACGCTGGTGTGGTCCTCGGCGTGGGAGATGACCCGTGACGCCGAACTGCGCGCCCGCGACTTCGTTGCCCTGGTGTCCCGCGGCGTCCAGGGCGAGACCGAGGTCGGCGTGGCGCAGCGACTGCTGCTGCAGGCGCAGACCGCACTGAACTCCTACGCCGAACCGCAGTGGGCGGCGAGTGAGGGCTGGCCGGGTTTCGCCGAGCGGTTACTGGAACTGGCCCGCGGCGCCGAAGCGGGCTCCGACCACCAGCTGGCCTACGTCAACGCGCTGTGCACCTCGGCGCTCTCCGATGAGCACCTGACGCTGCTGGCCGGCCTGCTCGACGGAGACCCGGCGCGGGCGGGACTGCCCGGCCTGACGGTGGACACCGATCTGCGCTGGCGGATCGTCACCGCACTGGCCACCGGCGGTCGCATCGACAATGACGGCTCGGCCACACCGTTCATCGACGCCGAGGCCGATCGCGACCCGACGGCCGCGGGCCGCCGGCATGCCGCCGCAGCGTCCGCCGCGCGCCCGCAGGCCGATGTCAAGGCGCAGGCGTGGCGCGAGGTGACCGAGGACGACACCTTGGCGAACATCACGGCGCGGGCGATCATCACCGGCTGGGTGCAGCCCGGGCAGCGCGAACTGCTGGCGCCCTACACCCAGCGCTATTTCGAGAGTGTCGGCGCGGTGTGGGAACGGCGCTCCAGCGAGGTCGCGCAGACGGTCGCCGTCGGGTTGTACCCGTCCTGGGATGTCAGCGAACAGGCACTGCAGACCGCCGACTGGTTCCTCGGCGGCCTGCACGTGCCGCCCGCCCTGAGCCGTCTGGTCCTGGAGGGACGCGCGAGCGTGGAACGTGCGCTGCGCGCACGCAAGTTCGACGCGGGCCGGCCATGATCCCGGCGGTTCCCACCGTCAGCAGCCTGCTGGCGCCACTGGTGGACGTCACCGACCGGGGGGTCTACTTCGAGGACTCGTTCACCGACTGGCAGGACCATCTGCGCCGCGGCGCCGCGGTGGCCGCCGCACTGCGCGCGCGGATGGACCCGGACCGGCCCCCGCACGTCGGCGTGCTGCTGCAGAACACGCCGATGCACTCGGCGGTGCTGGTGGGCGCCGCGCTGTCGGGAATCGTCTCGGTGGGCCTCAACCCGGTGCGCCGCGGCGCGGCCCTCGCGCGCGACGTCGCCCGCGCGGACTGTCAGGTGGTCCTCGGCGAGGCGGCCTTTGCTGAGAGTCTCGGCGGAGCCGACTACATCGATGTGGACTCCCCGGCGTGGGCCGACGAAGTGGCTGCCCACCGCGACGCCCCGGTGAGCGTCCCGTCGCCGGACCCGGCCGATCTGTTCATGCTGGTCTTCACCTCCGGAACCAGCGGCGAACCCAAAGCCGTGAAGTGCAGCCACGGGAAGGTGGCCGGGGCGGCGGCGATGCTGGCTCAGCGTTTCGCACTCGGGCCCGAGGACCGCTGCTATGTGTCGATGCCGATGTTCCACTCCAACGCGGTACTGGTCGGCTGGGCGGTGGCGCTGGCCGCGCAGGGTTCACTGGTGCTGCGCCGCAAGTTCTCCGCCTCGCAGTTCCTTGACGATGTCCGCCGCTACGGGGCCACCTACGCCAACTACGTCGGCAAGCCGCTGTCCTATGTGATGGCGACACGTGAGCGCGACGACGACGCCGACAACCCGCTGCGAGTGGTGTACGGCAACGAGGGCGCCCCCCGCGACCTGACCGCCTTCGCCCGCCGATTCGGCACGCTGGTGCACGACGGGTTCGGCTCCAGCGAGGGCGGCGTGGCGGTGGTCCGCACCGAGGACACCCCGGCCGACGCGCTGGGCCCACTGCCAGACGACGTCGCGATCCTCGACGTCGACACCGGCGAACCGTGCCCGGTGGGCGTGGTCGGCGAACTGGTCAACATCACCGGGCCCGGCCGGTTTGAGGGCTACTACAACGACGCCGGCGCCGACGCCGAGCGAATGCGCGGCGGTCGCTATCACAGCGGAGACCTGGCCTACCTGGGAGAGGACGGCTACGTGCGCTTTGCCGGCCGGGTCGGCGACTGGATGCGGGTGGACGGCGAGAACCTGGGCACCGCCCCCATCGAGCGAATCCTTTTGCGTCACAGTGACATCACCGAGGTGGCCGTCTACGGGATACCGGCCCCCGACGTCGGGGATCAGGTGATGGCCGCGGTGGTGCTGGCGCAGGGTTCGCGTCTCGATGCGGCCGCCCTGCGGACGTTCCTCGGCGAGCAGGCCGATCTCGGCCCCAAACAGTGGCCGTCCTACGTCAGGGTCTGCCAATCACTGCCCCGCACCCAGACGTTCAAGGTGATCAAACGCGAACTCGCCGCGCAGGCCACCGAATGCCCCGATCCGGTGTGGGAGCTCAAGGGCCGCAAGAGCTAGGGACGGGCGATTCCCGCCGACATCACCTGGATCGCACTGACCAGTCCGTCGATGAGGTTGCCCTCCTTGAACGCCGACGCGGCGGCCGAGACACCCAGCGGGGCGGCCGATTCGGCTCCCCGGCCGCGCAGATCGGCGCCGTAGACCACCTCGATGGCCCGCTGATCCGGTGAGACCGCCAGCAGCACCGCGTTGTTCGGGGTGGGAACCTTCGCGAGCAACTCTCGGGCGCGGGCCGCGGAGTCGGCACCCAGGTCGCCGATGTAGACCGCGAACCGGGCCTTGGAATCGCGGCTTCCGTAGGTGAGCGCGTCGTCGAGTTTGACCAGATCCATCGTGGGAAACGGGTACTGCACCGGGAGCACACCGGGATCGCTGACGCCGGAGAGCCGGCCGCTGGCCGTCACGGCCCAGCCGACCGGGAGACCGGCCTCGTCTACCCGGGCGACCTCATGCCTACCATCGGCCACTTGCACCACCCCCCACGCTGAGTTCGGCGTGACCGTGACCGCCGTGATGGCCGCCGGGGACCACCTCTTCGGTGGCCGACCACAGCACCGGACCATAGGTCCACGGCTGCGACATCTGATAGGTGGCGGGGTGGTTGCTCTTGCGCGAGTAGATCCCCAGCGCCAGCAGAGCCGCGACGGCCAGCGGGGCACCCAGGTAAAGCGCGTGCACTAAAGCGGTAGTCACCGCCCAACCGTAGCGCAACGACTTCTCAGGCCGCGCCCTCGTCGCCGAGATAGCGCACCCAAACCGGATCCAGTTCCTTGACCGCGCACAACAGCCGCCAGTGCTGGCCCTTCGGGGGCATCGGGGACAGCCGCAGCGTCCACCCCAGTTCCGTCAGCAGCTTGTCGGCCTTGCGGTGGTTGCAGGTGGAGCAGGCGGCGACACAGTTCTCCCAGGTGTGCTCCCCACCGCGGCTGCGCGGCACCACGTGGTCGACGGTGTCGGCCTTGGCCCCGCAGTAGGCGCAGCGGAACCGGTCGCGGTGCATGAGCGCCGCCCGGGTCATCGGGATGCGGGCCCGGTAGGGCACCCGCACATAGGTCCGCAGCCGGATCACCGAGGGAACCGAGATCATCCTGGTGGCCGAGTGGATCACCGGCCCGCCCGGGTCGTCGTGCACCACGTCGGCCTTGCCGCACAGCACCATGACCACCGCCCGGCGGATCGGCAGCGCGGTGAGCGGCTCGTAGGTGGAGTTCAACAGCAGCACCCGGCGGCGTCCCCACAGCGAACTCTCGCCGGGGGCCTCCGGGCGGGGATGGCGGCTGACACTGTGCAGGGCTGGGCGCACCCCAGCCCTGCCCGCGGCATTCCGTTTGCGCTGCGCCATGCGACCTCCGCGAACCAGTTCACCACGGATCGGCGCCGATCGCACGTGTATTCACCTCGTGTTCAATGGGGTGCATGCCGGCAACCTTCTACGACGCCGTGGGCGGCGCGGAGACGTTCCGCGCCATCGTGGCACGGTTCTACGAGCTGGTCCGCGAGGACGAGGTGCTGCTCCCGCTGTACCCGCCCGACGAGCTCGACGCCGCCGAGGACCGGCTGCGGATGTTCCTGGAGCAGTACTGGGGCGGCCCGCGGACCTACTCCGAACAGCGTGGTCACCCACGGCTGCGGATGCGCCACGCGCCGTTCCGGATCGGCTTTCTGGAACGCGACGCCTGGCTTCGCTGCATGCACACCGCCGTGGCCTCGATCGATTCGCAGACCCTCGATGACGAGCACCGCCGGGAGTTGCTGGCCTATCTGGAGATGGCGGCGGACTCGATGGTCAATTCGACCTTCTGAGCGCGGCGGCGGAACACCGAGCCGAACCGGGCGTCGATCCGCAGCCACGAGTCCGTCACCCGGACCCTGACCACCTCGCCGGCGGCGCCGTCGTGCGCCAGGAAGCCCATCGCCGACATGGCCAGCACACAGCGCATCGGCAGGGCCACCTGCTGACCGCCGTCGCTGACCTCGACCACCTCCGAATCCAGCAGGGAGACGGGCGGCCCGTGCGCTTGGGCGTGCTCGCGCGCCAGCTCGGCGCCCTGGCGGGCGAGGTCGGCCAGCACCGCGGCCGGGACGTCGTCGACGTGGGCGAACCCGGTTTCCGGGGGCAGCGCACCGCGCCAGGCCGAATCCATCGGAAGGCCGGCGTCGACGGTGCCGTAGACATCGTCGTCGGCGCCGGCGCCGAGGCCGCGGAGTAGCTGATCCGCGCCGTAGGTGACGTCGCGCGGCGAGACCGTGCCGGCCACCACCCGGCAGGCCAGCACGTCGAACCCGGTGGCCAGCCAGGCGCCCAGCAGTCCGTCGGCGCGCAGGCGCAGCCGGATCACGGCCGCCGGATCGAGGCGGATCGCGTGTTCGGCGAAGACGGCGAGATTGCTCCGCTGGGCCGGGTCGGGGATGCGCAGGCTCATCGCAACCAGCGTTGCAGGTACTCCCGGTGCGTGGGCGAGAGCCGGACGAGCCGCTGCTCGGCGATGTGCACCGCGGCCAACTGGGTCTCGGCGATCACCGAGGGTTTGCAGTCCGGATCGGCGCCGAGTGGGCGCACCTCGTAGCCGAGGGTGAAGTCCACCGCGCGCAGCCGCTTGGTCCATATCGTCACCTGCAACGGCGAATCGGCAAGGCGCAGTTGACCTTTGTAGAGCACCTGAACCTCGTGGATCAGCAGCCCGATGGTCTCGACATCCTCGGCGAAGGGTTCGCGCAGGAAATCTACGCGAGCCTCCTCGAGGATGGTGACCATCGTCGCGTGGTTGACGTGCTGGTACATGTCGATATCCGACCAGCGCACCCGCACGCCGGTGGTGAAGCCGGCGGCCACTAGTCGCGGGTGAGCCGGCGGTGGGTGACCCGGTGCGGACGCGCCGCCTCGGCCCCGAGGCGCTCGATCTTGTTCTCCTCGTAGGCGCCGAAGTTGCCCTCGAACCAGAACCACTTCGCCTCGTTGGACGAGTCGCCCTCCCACGCCAGGATGTGCGTGCAGGTCCGGTCCAGGAACCAGCGGTCGTGGCTGATCACCACCGCGCAGCCGGGGAACTTCTCCAGCGCGTTCTCCAGCGAACCCAGCGTCTCGACGTCGAGGTCGTTGGTGGGCTCGTCGAGCAGCAACAGATTGCCGCCCTCCTTGAGGGTGAGCGCCAGGTTGAGCCGGTTGCGTTCGCCGCCGGAGAGCACCCCGGCCGGCTTCTGCTGATCGGGTCCCTTGAATCCGAACGCCGAGACATAGGCCCGCGAGGGAATCTCGTTCTGCCCCACCTCGATGTAGTCGAGGCCGTCGGAGACCACCTCCCAGACGTTCTTCTTCGGGTCGATGCCGCCGCGGGTCTGATCGACGTAGCTGAGCTTGACGGTGTCGCCGATGCGCACGGTGCCGCTGTCCGGCTTCTCCAAGCCGACGATGGTCTTGAACAACGTGGTCTTGCCCACGCCGTTGGGTCCGATGACGCCGACGATCCCGTTGCGCGGCAGGGTGAAGGACAGGTCCTTGATGAGGATCCGCCCGTCATAGCCCTTGTCGAGGTGTTCGACCTCTACCACCACATTGCCCAGCCGCGGCCCAGTGGGGATCTGGATCTCCTCGAAGTCGAGCTTGCGGGTCTTCTCGGCCTCGGCCGCCATCTCCTCGTAGCGCCCGAGCCGGGCCTTGTTCTTGGCCTGCCGGGCCTTGGCGCCCGAACGCACCCAGGCGAGTTCCTCCTTGAGCCGGCGCTGCAGCTTCTGGTCCTTCTTGCCCTGGACCTCGAGGCGTTCGGCCTTCTTCTCCAGATACGTCGAGTAGTTGCCCTCGTACGGGTAGGCCCGGCCGCGGTCGAGTTCGAGGATCCACTGCGCGACGTTGTCGAGGAAGTAGCGATCGTGGGTGACCGCCAGGATCGCGCCCTTGTACTCGGCGAGGTGCTGTTCGAGCCACTGCACGCTCTCGGCGTCGAGGTGGTTGGTCGGCTCATCGAGCAGCAGCAGGTCCGGCTTGCTCAGCAGCAGCTTGCACAGCGCCACCCGCCGGCGTTCACCGCCGGATAGGTGGGTCACCGGCTCATCGGGCGGCGGGCAACGCAGCGCGTCCATCGCCATCTCCAGCTGGGAGTCCAGATCCCAGGCGTCGGCGTGGTCGAGTTCCTCCTGCAGCCGGCCCATCTCCTCCATGAGCT
>VEQU01000050.1 GCA_018883075.1 Mycobacterium sp. | reverse complement strand
GCCGCGCACCGTGATCTGGGTGGCCGGCCGCGGCCCCGCCGAATCCGCCGGCGCGATACTGACCGCCGCGCTGGCCGGCACGGCCGGTGAGCCGCTGGTGCTCGCCGCCGACGCCCCGCCGTGGATCGGCCCGCTGGACGTGCTGGTGCTGGCCGGCGACGACCCGGGCGACCCCGCCCTGGCCACCGCCGGGGCGACGGCGGTGCGCCGCGGCGCCCGCGTGGTGGTGGCCGCGCCCTATGAGGGTCCGCTGCGCGACGCCACCGCCGGGCGCGCGGCGGTGCTCGCCCCGCGGGTGTGGGCACCGGACGAATTCGGGCTGTGCCGCTACCTGGCCGCCGGACTGGCCACGCTGTCGGTGGTCGACGCGGGTGTGCGCGCCGACCTCGGCGCGCTGGCCGACGCACTCGACGCCGAGGCGCTGCGCAACAGCGCGGGCCGGGAGGTCTTCACCAACCCGGCCAAGGCGCTCGCCGGGCGGATGTCCGGACGCCCGTGCGTCATCGCCGGCGACTGCTCCGCCACCCTGGCGCTGGCCCGGCATGCCGCCGCGGTGCTGCTGCGGGTCGCGGGGTACCCGGCCGCTGCCGTCGGCCTGGCCGACGCGATCGCCGCCGCGCGCGCCGGACTGCTGTCCGGGCCGGCCGATTCGATCGACGCGCTGTTCCACGACGAGGAGATCGACGGCCCGCGTCCGGACCTCGTCCGCGTCATCGCGCTGGCACCGTCGGCCGATCGGCCGGTGCTGTCCGCGCGGCTGGCCGGACTCGACGCCGTCGACCTGCTCGGCGTGCAGGACGTCGGCGAGGGCGCACCGGTTCCCGCCGAGACCGCCGGCGTCGAGCAGGAACTCGCCGTGCTCGCCCTGCGCCTGGAGATGGCGGGCGTCTACCTGCGACTGGCGGCCGGATAGTGCAGCTGCTGCGCGGAGTCATCCGCACCTACGCATGGGGATCGCGCACCGCGATCGCCGAGTTCACCGGACGCCGGGCGCCCGCCGCGCACCCCGAGGCCGAACTGTGGTTCGGTGCCCACCCGGCTGACCCGGCTCTGCTCGACACCGGCGGTGCCACCATCTCGCTGCTCGACGAGATCCGCGACGATCCCGACGGGCAACTCGGTCCGGCAGTGCGCGAGCGGTTCGGCGACGTGCTGCCGTTCCTGGTGAAGGTGCTCGCAGCCGGCGAACCGCTGTCGCTGCAGGCCCATCCGAGTGCGCAGCAGGCGGTCGAGGGTTACGAGCGGGAGGACCGCATCGGCCTCGCGCTCACCTCGCCGGTGCGCAACTACCGCGACCGCAACCACAAGCCGGAACTGCTGGTGGCGCTGAGCGACTTCGAGGCGCTGGCGGGTTTCCGTCCGGCCGCGCGCACGGTGGAACTCATGCGGGTACTCGACGTGCCCGCACTCGAGCCCTACATCGGACTGCTCGGCGACCAGTCCGACGCCTCCGGGCTGCGCGCGCTGTTCACCACCTGGATCACCGCGCCGCAGCCCGACCTCGACGTGCTCATCCCCGCGGTGCTCGACGGGGCGGTGGCCTACATCCGTTCGGGGGCAAAGGAATTCGCCGCCGAGGCCCGCACCGTGCTGGAACTCGGCGAGCGCTACCCCGGCGACGCCGGCGTGCTGGCCGCGCTGCTGCTCAACCGGATCAGCCTCACACCCGGCGAAGGGATCTTCCTGCCGGCCGGAAACCTGCACAGCTACCTCCACGGTGTCGGAATGGAGGTGATGGCCAGCTCCGACAACGTGCTGCGCGGCGGGCTGACCCCCAAACACGTCGATGTCCCTGAACTGTTGCGCGTCCTCGACTTCACCCCGGTGCTCGACGCGCGCGTGCCCACCCGCACCGACGGCATCGAGGTGTCCTACCGGACACCGGCGGTCGAGTTCGCCGCCTCGGTGCTGAGCCTCGACGGCGAGCACCTCGGCCACGAGGTGGACGCGCCGTCGCGCCACGACGGCCCGCAGATCCTGGTGTGCACCGAAGGTACGGTCGTGGTCCGCGCCAAGTCCGGCATCGGCGAACCCGGCGAGGTCACCCTCGATCGCGGTTCGGCGGCGTGGGTGGCCGCCGAGGACGGCCCGATCCGGCTGCTCGCGGCGCGGCCGAGCACATTGTTCCGCGCGACGGTCGGCCTGTAGGGCAGGATTTCGGTCCATGTCGGCTTCCGGTAGCACCCGCGCCATCATGGCGGCCCTGATGGCCAACGCCGGGATCGCCGTCTCGAAGTTCGTCGGCTTCCTGATCACCGGAAGCTCCTCGATGCTCGCCGAGTCGCTGCACTCGGTGGCCGACACCTCCAACCAGGCGCTGCTGCTGTTCGGTCAGCGCCAGGCCCGCAGGGAGGCCACCAGCCTGCACCAGTTCGGCTACGGCCGGAGCCGGTTCTTCTACTCGTTCGTCGTGGCGCTGGTGCTGTTCAGCCTCGGCGCGATCTTCGCCATCTACGAGGGCATCCACAAGATCAACCACCCCGAGCCGCTGCGCTCGCCACTGGTGGCGATCGGCATCCTGATGGTCGCGATCGGCCTGGAGGGCTACAGCTTCCGCACCGCGATGGTCGAGTCGAAACCGTTGAAGGGCAACGGAACCTGGTGGCAGTTCATCCGCCGCTCGCGCAACCCGGAGCTACCGGTGGTGCTGCTGGAGGATTCCGGCGCGCTGCTCGGCCTGATGTTCGCGCTGTTCGGCGTCGGGCTGACCATGCTCACCGGCAACCCGGTCTGGGACGGCGTCGGCACCCTGCTCATCGGTCTGCTGCTGGGGGTCATCGCGGTGATCCTGATGGTGGAGATGCACAGCCTGCTGATCGGCGAGGCCGCCACCCCCGAACAGAGCCGGGCCATCCAGAGTGCGCTGGAGCAGACCGCGCTCGTCGATCGGGTGATCCACCTGCGCACCCAGTACCTCGGACCTGAGGAGTTGCTCGTCGCGGCCAAGATCGCGCTGTCGCCGACCACCGAACTGTCCGCAGTGGCCGCCGCGATCGACGCCGCCGAGGCAGCGGTGCGAGCCGCCGTGCCGGCCTCCGTCGTCATCTATCTGGAACCGGATCTGGACCGCACACCCGCCCGGTAGCGTCAGCGCGCATGGCCCGCGCCCTACGCACCAAGTCGATCGAGCAGTCGATCCTCGACACCGACGAACCCTCGACGCGGTTGCGCAAGGAACTCACCGCGTGGGATCTCACCGTCTTCGGCGTCTCAGTGGTGGTCGGCGCCGGCATCTTCACGGTGACGGCGACGACGTTCGCCAACATCACCGGCCCCGCTCTGTCGGTGTCATTCGTCCTCGCCGCGATCACCTGCGGGCTGGCCGCACTGTGCTACGCCGAGTTCGCCTCCACACTCCCGGTAGCCGGCAGCGCCTACACGTTCTCCTACGCCACCTTCGGAGAGTTCACCGCCTGGATCATCGGCTGGGACCTGATCCTCGAGTTCGCCGTCGGCGCCGCGGTGGTGGCGAAAGGCTGGTCGAGCTATCTGGGAACGGTGTTCGGATTCGGCGGCGGCATCGTCGAAATCGGGCCGGTCGACTTCGACTGGGGCGCACTGCTGATCATCGCCGTGGTCGCCACCCTGCTGATCAAGGGAACCAAGCTGTCGTCGAACTTCTCCGCCGCCGTCACCGCGATCAAGGTGTCGGTGGTCCTGCTCGTCGTGATCGTCGGCGCGTTCTACATCACGCCGCAGAACTTCACCCCGTTCATCCCGCCCACCGAGACCGGAAAGGGCGCCGCCGGAACCGGCGTCGACCAGTCGGTGTTCTCACTGCTGACCGGCGGCGGCGGCAGCCACTACGGCTGGTACGGCGTACTGGCCGGCGCCTCCATCGTCTTCTTCGCCTTCATCGGCTTCGACGTCGTGGCCACCACCGCGGAGGAGACCAAGAACCCGCAGCGTGACGTCGCCCGCGGCATCCTCGCCTCACTCGCGATCGTCACCGTGCTCTACGTCGCGGTCTCGGTCGTGCTCTCCGGCATGGTCAGCTACACCGAACTGCGCGACAAGGGGAACGGCCACCCCAATCTGGCCACCGCGTTCTCCATCAACGGCATCGACTGGGCGGCCAAGATCATCTCCATCGGCGCGCTGGCCGGCCTGACCACCGTGGTGATGGTGCTCGTGCTCGGCCTGTCGCGGGTGATGTTCGCGATGGCCCGCGACGGCCTCCTGCCGCGCAGCCTGGCGATGACCAACGAACGCGACGCCCCGGTGCGCATCACCGTCGTCGTCGCCATCCTGATCGCCGTCGCCGCCACCGCCTTCCCGATGTCGAAGCTGGAGGAGATGGTCAACGTCGGCACACTGTTCGCCTTCGTGCTGGTCTCCGCCGGGGTGATCATCCTGCGGCGCACCCGGCCCGACCTCAAGCGCGGCTTCACCGCGCCGTTCGTGCCGTGGCTGCCGCTGCTGTCCATCGCCGCGTGCGTCTGGCTGATGCTCAACCTCACCGCGCTCACCTGGATCCGGTTCGTCGTATGGATGGCCATCGGCGTGGCCTTCTACTACTTCTACGGCCGGCGCAACTCGGTGCTGGGCCGCAGGCTGGCTGCGGAACGGGCGATGCAGCCGTAGCGGGAGTCGCCGTAT
Organism: Mycobacterium sp.; assembly: GCA_018883075.1. Lineage (GTDB taxonomy): Bacteria > Actinomycetota > Actinomycetes > Mycobacteriales > Mycobacteriaceae > Mycobacterium. The sequence continues at coordinate 12,192 of VEQU01000050.1, read as the reverse complement.
AACCTCTCTGCCATGACGCTCACCGCCGACTCCCGCAACGGAATCGACTACAAGGTCGCCGATCTCTCCCTGGCCGAGTACGGCCGCAAGGAGATCCGCCTCGCCGAACACGAGATGCCCGGCCTGATGGCGCTGCGCCGCGAGTACGCCGACGTGGCACCGCTTAAGGGCGCGCGCATCTCCGGCTCGCTGCATATGACCGTGCAGACCGCGGTGCTCATCGAGACCCTGGTGGCCCTCGGCGCGCAGGTGCGCTGGGCGAGCTGCAACATCTTCTCCACCCAGGACCACGCCGCCGCGGCGTGCGTCGTCGGCCCCAACGGCACCCCCGAGGAGCCGCTCGGCGTGCCGATCTTCGCCTGGAAGGGCGAGACGCTCGAGGAGTACTGGTGGGCCGCCGAGCAGATGCTCACCTGGCACGGTGAGCCGGCCAACATGATCCTCGACGACGGCGGCGACGCCACCATGCTGGTGCTGCGCGGTGCCCAGTTCGAGCGCGCCGGCGTGGTGCCCCCGGAGGAGGATGACCACTCCGCCGAGTACAAGGTGTTCCTCAACCTGCTGCGCGCGAGCCTGAAGGCCGACCCGCACAAGTGGGTGCGGATCGCCGACTCGATCAAGGGCGTCACCGAGGAGACCACCACCGGCGTGCTGCGGCTCTACCAATTCGCCGCCGCCGGCGAACTGGTGTTCCCGGCGATCAACGTCAACGACTCGGTCACCAAGAGCAAGTTCGACAACAAGTACGGCACCCGCCACTCGCTCATCGACGGCATCAACCGCGGCACCGACGTGCTCATCGGCGGCAAGGCCGCACTGGTGTGCGGCTACGGCGACGTCGGCAAGGGCTGCGCCGAGGCGCTCAAGGCGCAGGGGGCGCGCGTCGCCGTCACCGAGATCGACCCGATCAACGCGCTGCAGGCGATGATGGACGGCTTCGAGGTGAAGACCGTCGAGGAGGCCATCGGCTGGGCCGACATCGTCATCACCGCCACCGGCAACAAGGACATCATCACCCTCGACCACATGCGGGCGATGAAGGACAAGGCGATCCTCGGCAACATCGGCCACTTCGACAACGAGATCGACATGGCCCGCCTCGAGCGTGACCCGAAGATCCGCCGGATCAACATCAAGCCGCAGGTCGACGAGTTCATCTTCCCCGACGGGCACTCCATCATCGTGCTTTCCGAGGGCCGGTTGCTGAACCTCGGCAACGCCACCGGGCACCCGTCGTTCGTGATGAGCAACAGCTTCTCGAATCAGGTGATCGCGCAGATCGAACTCTGGACGAAGAACGACGAGTACGACAACGAGGTCTACCGGCTGCCCAAGCACCTCGATGAGAAGGTCGCCAAGATTCACGTCGAGGCACTCGGCGGCACGCTCACCAAGCTCACCAAGGATCAGGCCGAGTACATCGGCGTCGATGTCGAGGGCCCGTATAAGCCGGACCACTACCGGTACTAGACGACGCTCGCCGGCCTGTGCTCGTCGTCATCGAGGGCCTCGACGGCTCCGGGAAGCGGACGCTCACCGCGGGGCTTCGGGCGGCGCTGGAGGCCGACGGGCGGTCGGTCGCCACGCTGGCCTTCCCCCGCTACGGGCAGTCGGTGACCGCCGATCTCGCCGCCGAGGCGCTGCACGGCCACCACGGCGACCTCGCCGCCTCGGTGTACGCGATGGCGGTGCTGTTCGCCCTCGACCGCGCCGGGGCGCGCGAGCAGATCGCGGCGCTGGAGGGCGGGCACGACGTCGTCATCCTGGACCGCTACGTCGCCTCGAACGCCGCCTACTGCGCCGCCCGGCTGCACCAGGGCGCCGACGGGGAGATGGTCGACTGGGTCGGCGCACTGGAGTACGGCCGGCTCGGCCTGCCCGAACCCGACCACCAGATCCTGCTCGACGTGCCGGTGGAACTGGCCGCGCAGCGCGCCCGGCAGCGGGCCGACACCGAGGCCGACCGGGCCCGGGACGCCTACGAGCGCGACGCCGGCCTGCAGCAGCGCACCGCCGCGGTGTACCGCGCCCTGGCGCAGGGACACTGGCACGGCCGGTGGTCGGCGGTGGCCCCGGATGTCGACCCGGCCCGGCTTGCGCTGGCCTTCTAGCCCCGACCGGCGTGTTCTAGCAGGGGAAAGTCGCCAATCGGTGACACCATGGTCGCCATGAGGCAAAGGATTCTCGTCGTCGACGACGACCCCTCGCTGGCGGAGATGCTCACCATCGTCCTGCGCAATGAGGGTTTCGACACCGCGGTGATCGCCGACGGCACCCAGGCCCTGACGGCGGTCCGCGAACTTCGGCCCGACCTGGTGTTGCTCGATCTCATGCTGCCCGGCATGAACGGTATCGACGTGTGCCGGGTGCTGCGCGCGGACTCCGGGGTGCCGATCGTCATGCTCACCGCCAAGACCGACACCGTCGACGTGGTGCTCGGCCTGGAGTCCGGTGCCGACGACTACGTCATGAAGCCGTTCAAGCCGAAGGAACTGGTGGCCCGGGTGCGGGCGCGGCTGCGGCGCAACGAGGACGAGCCCGCCGAGATGCTGTCCATCGGCGACATCGAGATCGACGTGCCCGCCCACAAGGTCACCCGCGACGGCGAGCAGATCTCGCTCACCCCGCTGGAGTTCGACCTGCTGGTGGCGTTGGCGCGCAAACCGCGACAGGTGTTTACTCGAGATGTGCTGCTCGAACAGGTGTGGGGGTACCGCCATCCTGCGGACACCCGTCTGGTGAATGTGCACGTTCAGCGACTTCGCGCGAAGGTCGAGAAGGACCCGGAGAACCCGCAGGTGGTGCTGACCGTTCGAGGAGTGGGATACAAGGCCGGACCCCCATAGGGCGCCTGGTGATCGATGAATAAAGCCCGCGCCAAAGGCCGCGTCAGGGGTCCCTGGGGTCGCTCCGGCCCCGTGCTCCGCGGCACCAGCACGCTGAGCCGGGCGATAGGCCAGGTGTGGCGCCGGTCGCTGCAGTTGCGGGTGGTGGTGCTGACACTGGGCTTGTCCGCCGCGGTGATCCTCGCGCTCGGCTTCGTGCTCACCAGCCAGATCACCAATCGGGTGCTCGACGTCAAGGTCCGCGCGGCCACCGAGGAGGTGAACCGGGCGCGCAGCACCGTCAGTGGGATCGTCAGCGGCGAGGAGGCCCGCTCACTGGGCTCCAGTCTGCAACTGGCCCGCAACACGCTGATCTCCAAGACCGGACAGACCTCCGGCGCCGGCCTGGCCGGAACCTTCGACGCGGTGCTGATGGTGCCCGGTGACGGCCCGCGCGCCGAGACCGCCGCCGGCCCCGTCGAGCAGATCCCGCGATCGCTGCGCGAGTTCGTCCGCGCCGGGCAGGTGAGCTACCAGTACGCGACTGTGCGCACCGACCTGTTCTCCGGGCCGGCCCTGCTCGTCGGCACCCCGGCGCCGTCGCGGGTGCCGAACCTCGAGCTGTACCTCATCTTCCCGCTCAACAGCGAGGAGAGCACCGTCACGCTGGTGCGCGGAACCATGGCCACCGGCGGCGTCGTGCTGCTGGTGCTGCTGGCCGGTATCGCGCTGCTGGTGTCGCGCCAGGTGGTGCTGCCGGTGCGGTCGGCCTCCCGCATCGCCGAACGCTTCGCCGAGGGTCATCTGTCCGAACGCATGCCGGTGCGCGGCGAGGACGACATGGCCCGGCTCGCGGTGTCGTTCAACGACATGGCCGAGAGTCTGCAGCGCCAGATCACCAATCTCGAGGAATTCGGAAACCTGCAGCGCCGCTTCACCTCTGATGTCAGCCACGAGCTGCGCACACCGCTGACCACGGTGCGGATGGCGGCCGATCTGATCTACGACCACGGCGAGGATCTCGACCCGGCGCTGCGCCGCTCCACCGAACTCCTGGTCTCCGAACTCGACCGGTTCGAGTCGCTGCTCAACGATCTGCTCGAGATCTCCCGCCACGACGCCGGCGTGGCCGAGCTGTCGGTGGAGGCGGTCGATCTGCGCTCCACCGTCGGCAACGCGCTCAACAAGGTCGGCCACCTCGCCCGCGACGCCGGGATCGACCTGCTGGTCGACCTTCCCGACCACGAGATCATCGCCGAGGTCGACCAGCGCCGGGTGGAGCGGATCCTGCGCAACCTGATCGCCAACGCCGTCGACCATGCCGAGGGAAAGCCGGTGCGCATCAAGATGGCGGCTGATGAGGACACCGTCGCCGTCACCGTCCGCGACTACGGGGTGGGCCTGCGTCCCGGCGAGGAGAAGCTGGTGTTCAGCCGGTTCTGGCGCTCCGACCCGTCCCGGGTGCGCCGCTCCGGCGGCACCGGTCTGGGCCTGGCGATCAGCATCGAGGACGCCCGGCTGCACCAGGGCCGGCTGGAGGCGTGGGGCGAGCCGGGCCGCGGCGCGTGTTTCCGGCTGACGCTGCCGCTGGTGCGCGGGCACAAGGTCACCACCAGCCCGCTGCCGCTCAAACCCGTCGCCGCCGACCGGCGTAACGACACCGAAGAGCAGCTGCGTGCGCTGCGCCAGCGGGAGGCCACGGGGGAGCGGGTGTGAGAGCTCTGCTCGCGGCGGTGCTCACCGCCGTCATCGCCGTGGTGCCCTCCTGTGCGGGTGTGCCGAATTCCTCTGCGCCGCAAGCGATCGGGACCGTCGAACGTCCCGAACCCAAGCGGCTTCCGGAACCCAACCCGGGCATGGATCCCGACCAGTTGCTGCGCGAGTTCCTCAAGGCGACGGCCGACCCGTCCAACCGTCACCAGGCCGCCCGGCAGTTCCTCACCGATTCGGCGTCGCAGAACTGGGACGACCAGGGCAGCGCGGTGCTCATCGACAAGGTGGCGTTCACCCAGACCCGCACGGTCGACAAGGTTTCGGTGACCATGCAGGCCGAGATCCTCGGCTCGCTGTCCGACATCGGGGTGTTCGAGACCGGTGAGGGCCGGCTGCCCGACCCCGGGCCGCTGGAACTGGTGCAGACACCGCAGGGCTGGCGCATCGACAAACTGCCCAACGGCGTGTTCCTGGACTGGCAGCAGTTCCAGGCCACCTACAAGCGCAACACGCTCTACTTCGTCGACCCCACCGGCACGACGGTCGTGCCCGACCCGCGCTACGTCGCGGTGTCCGACCCCGATCTGCTGGCCACCGAACTCACCACCAAGCTGATCGCCGGCCCGCGTCCGGAGATGGCCAAGGGCGTGCGCAACATGCTCGCCGCGCCGCTGACCATGCGCGGACCGGTGACCCGCGCCGACGGCGGCAAGACCGGGGTGGGCCGCGGCTACGGTGGCGCGCGACTCGACCTCGAGGGCCTCACCGTCGCAGACCCGGCCAGTCGCACGCTGCTCGCCGCCCAGATCATCTGGACGCTGGCCCGCGCCGACATCACCGGCCCCTATCTGATCGACGTCAACGGCGCCCCGCTCGACGACCGCTTCACCGACGGCTGGAAGACCACCGATGTCGCCGCCACCGATCCCGGCGCCGCCGACGGCGCCACCGCGGGCGTGCACGCGCTGATGGGCGGTTCGCTGGTGGTGCTCGACGGGCAGCGCGCGGCCAAGGTCTCCGGATCGTTCGGCGCTATGACCAATCAGAGCGCCGCGGCGTTCTCCCGCGCCGGCGACGACGTCGCCTCCGTCACCGACGACAACGGCGCGGCACTGTGGATCGGGCCCAACGGTGGGCAGTCGGTGCGCGCCACCGACGGCCGCACCCTGACCCGGCCGTCCTGGGCGCTGGACAACGCGGTGTGGGTGGTGGTGGACGGCAACAGCGCGGTGCGGGTGATCCGGGAGGAGGCCACCGGTGAGCCCGCCCGCATCCCGGTCGACTCCGCGGCCGTCACCTCCCGTTTCCCCGGCACCATCACCGAACTGCAACTGTCCCGCGACAGCACCCGCGCCGCGATGGTGATCGACGGCCAGGTGGTGCTGGCCGGGGTGGAGCAGACGCCGGGCGGGGAGTTCGCGCTGACCTTCCCGCGGCGCCTCGGTTTCGGTCTCGGCAAGACGGTGGTGTCGCTGGCCTGGCGCACCGGTGACGACATGGTGGTCACCCGCACCGACCCCGCCAACCCGGTGTCCTACGTCAACATCGACGGCGTGAACTCCGACGGGCCGACCAATCTGCTGGTGATGCCGGTCTCCGCGGTGGCCGCCAACCCCTCGGCGGTCTACGTCGCCGACGCCCGCGGCGTGCTGCAGTTGCTGGCCGGCACCGCCCCGGACGGGCAGGCGTGGTCGGAGGTGCGGCCGTTCATGGTGCCGGGAACCGTTCCGGTGCTGCCCGGCTGAGTTACCGACCCGGTGCTGCCGGGTGGGTTAGGTTGAGCCGACGCTGAATCGAATCAGTCGAACAGGTCGATATAGGGGACTCCGCCATGTACGCAACCCTCCGCTCATCTCTGAGCACCACCGCCGTGGCGGTCCTCGCTGCCGGCACCCTCGCCGCCGCGCCGGTGATGGATTCCGCTGCGCTGTCGGTGTCATCCGCGCCCGTCGCGCTGACGGCCCTGGACGGACCGATCGGCGAGCTCGCCCTCACCATCGGCCTGATCGGCAACGACCTGTTCAACGGCAACGACATCTTCGGTGACTATGAGTGGGAGCCCTACCAGGGCCTGGTACCGGAGTTCATCTTCACCGCACTGCCGATCATCAGCCAGCTCGGCTATAACGGGTCGTTCTACATCGGCGAGGCGGTCAGTGCGGTGAGCAACGCCGTCTTCTTCCTGGACAACGGTCTGGTGAACCTGCCGTCGGCGATCATCACCGCGGCCGGCCAGGCGATCGGCGGCGACATCTCCGGTGCGCTGACCACGCTGTACAACGCCACCGTGGTGCCCGTGCAGGACGCGGTGTTCGAAGTGATCGGGGCAGGCTCCGACATCGTCACGTCGGTGGTGAACAATGCGATCGCCGTCATCTCGACGATTCCCGGCATCGCGGTCGGTCTGGTCAACACCATCGTCGGCGGGGCCGGCGCGCTGGTGAACGCGGTGGTCAACATCGCCACGCAGACCGTGGCCGCGCTGGGAAGCGGTGACTTCGAGACCGCGTGGAACACCGTCGTCGACGGACTGTTCGGACCGGTCGGCGAGGACGGGACCTTCGAATCGAGCATCCCCGGCGTCATCGAGTCCATCACCATCGGCCCCGGCCTGGGGCCCCTGGGTTTCCCCAACGGCTACGCGGTGCCCGGCCTGAGGATGTGGGCCGAGCAGTCGCAGTTGCAGATCGCCAACGCGCTGGGCGCAAGCTTCCCGGTGCCGTCTCCGATGGGAGCTGCATCGGTACGGGCCGGCAAGTCGGCTGGCACGGTCAGCCCCGCCGCCGCGACGGCAGTGGCGGAGACCGGCGACGCGGCGTCCGATGAGACCGCCGACCCGACGCCCGTCGACACCGCCGCCACTGCGGCCGTCGACACCCCGGCGACCGAAGCGGGGAACTCCCGCTCGGGGGCGTCGTCGGACAAGCGCGCCGACGCCCGCAAGGCGGGGGCACGCGGCCGCTAGCCAGGCCTGGCCTGTCACACCCCGCGTTCACAATGCGGGGATGCCGGCGCTGCTCGACCTCGTCCTGCCGCTGGAGTGCGGCGGCTGCGGTGCGCCACGCACCCGCTGGTGCGAGGCCTGTGCCGCGGCCCTGATGGTTCACGCCGACGAACCCGTGGTCGTGACGCCACGCATCGACGCGGGCGTTCCGGTGTTCGCGCTGGGCCGCTACGCCGGGCCGCGCCGGCGGGCCATCGTCGCACTCAAGGAGCGCGGCCGCCGCGACCTGGCCGGCCCGCTTGCCGTCGCGCTGGCCGCCGGCGTCGACCGGCTGACCGGCTGGGGCATCGTGGCTCCGGGGTCCGCCGTCGTGCCCGCCCCGACCCGCCGCGTGGCCGCCCGCCGCCGTGGCGGCGACCCGGTCACCCGCATCGCCGCCGCCGCCGGTCTGCCGGTGGTGCCCGCCCTGCGCACCGCCGCCCTGGTCCGCGACTCGGCGGGCCTGGGCAGCGGGGCCCGCGAGCGCAATATCGCCGGACGGGTGCGGCTCACCCGGCGTCCGGCCGGTGAGGTCCTGCTGGTCGACGACGTCCTCACCACCGGGGCCACCGCCCGCGAGGCGGTGCGCACCCTGGCCTGCGGCGGCACCCAGGTGGCCGCGGTGCTGGTCCTCGCCCACGCCTGATGCCCACGCCTGATGCCCACGCCTGAACCCGCCCATGAATCGGCTGTGAGTGGCCGCCAAACAGTGGCACCCGCGCTGCACCGCGACTACGGTCGGTGAGACGGGGCCGTGCGACCGTTGAGGAGGTGATTGTTCGACCTCTGGGCACCGGCCGGGCCGGTGCGTAGCTCAGACAGGCCGGGCACGCGGGCGCACCTCGCCGCCGCGCGTGCAACCCGAAGGAGAATCGAGTTGCCAAGTATGTCAAGCCAATCCGTGAAGTCCGCTCAGTCCGCAGGCGCTGACCAGAACTCCGACGCCGGGCCCCGGGCGCACGTCCAGGTGACCGGCCGCAACGTCGAGATACCCGACCACTACCGGGTCTACGTCGGCCAGAAGCTCGCCCGCGTCGAACGGATCGACAACTCGATCACGCGATTCGACGTGGAGCTGGAGCACGAGAAGAACCGGCGTCAGCGCAAGAGCTGCCAGCACGTCGAGATCACCGCGCACGGCCGCGGCCCGGTGGTGCGCGGCGAAGGCTGCGCTGACAGCTTCTACGGCGCCTTCGAGGCCGCCGTCTCCAAACTTGAGAGCCGGGTGCGCCGCGGAAAGGACCGCCGCAAGGTTCACTACGGGGACAAGACCCCGGTATCGCTGCACGAGGCCGCAGCACTTGCCGCCCCGCTGGACCTGGCCGAGGCGTTCAAGCCCGCCGCCGACGGCTCACCCGACGGTCAGGTGCACGGCCAGCCCTACGACGCGGCCCACGACGCAGCCGACGAGCACGAGCCCGGCCGCATCGTGCGGGTCAAACAACACCCGGCCAAGCCGATGACCGTCGACGACGCCCTCTACGAGATGGAACTGGTCGGTCATGACTTCTTCCTGTTCCACGACAAGGAGAGCGACCGTCCCTCGGTGGTCTACCGGCGCCACGCCTACGACTACGGCTTGATCCGGCTCGCCTAGCGAGCCGGCGGGCTTGATCCGGCTCGCCTAGCGAGCCGGCGGGCTTGATTCGGCTCGCCTAGCGAGCCGGCGGGCTTGATCCGGCTGGCCTGACCGGCCAATTTGCCGCGTCACCTAGGATGGAGGCCACTTAAGCCTTCGATCAATGAGGACTGAATACTGTGCTGTCTAAGCTGCTGCGCCTCGGTGAAGGTCGCATGGTCAAGCGCCTGCGGGGGGTGGCCGACTATGTCAACACCCTCTCCGACGAGACGGAGAAGCTGACCGACGCCGAGCTGCGCGCCAAGACCGACGAGTTCCGCGCCCGCATCGAAGACGGCGCCAAGCTCGACGATCTGCTGCCCGAGGCGTTCGCCGTGGCCCGCGAGGCGGCCTGGCGGGTGCTGTCCCAGCGGCACTTCGACGTGCAGGTGATGGGCGGGGCGGCGCTGCACTTCGGCAACGTCGCCGAGATGAAGACCGGTGAGGGAAAGACGCTCACCTCCGTGCTGCCGGCCTACCTCAACGCCCTGAGCGGCAAGGGCGTGCACGTGGTCACGGTCAACGAATACCTGTCCAAGCGCGACGCCGAGTGGATGGGCCGCGTGCACCGCTTCCTCGGCCTGTCGGTCGGGGTGATCCTCAACCAGATGGGCCCGCAGGAGCGCCGCGACGCCTACAACGCCGACATCACCTACGGCACCAACTGGGAGTTCGGTTTCGACTACCTGCGCGACAACATGACGCACTCGCTGGCCGACATGGTGCAGCGCGGCCACAACTTCGCCATCGTCGACGAGGCCGACTCCATCCTCATCGACGAGGCGCGCACCCCGCTGATCATCTCGGGCCCCACCGACGACGTCTCCAGCTGGCACAAGGAGTTCGCCCGCATCGCGCCGATGATGGAGAAGGACACCCACTACGAGGTGGACCTGCGCAAGCGCACCATCGGCGTGCACGAGCTCGGCGTGGAGTTCGTCGAGGACCAGCTCGGCATCGAGAACCTCTACGAGGCGGTCAACGCCCCGCTGGTGAACTACCTCAACAACGCCGTCAAGGCCAAGGAGCTCTACACCCGCGACAAGGACTACCTGGTCCGCGACGGCGAGGTCGTCATCGTCGACGAGTTCACCGGCCGCATGCTTTTCGGCCGGCGCTACAACGACGGCATCCACGAGGCCATCGAGGCCAAAGAGGGCGTGGAGATCAAGTCGGAGAGCCAGACGCTGGCGTCGATCACGCTGCAGAACTACTACCGGCTCTACAACAAGCTCTCCGGCATGACCGGCACGGCCGAGACCGAGGCCGCCGAACTGCACGAGATCTACAAGCTCGGCGTCATCCCGATCCCCACCAACAAGCCGATGATCCGCGGCGACCACGCCGACCTGATCTACAAGACGCAGGAGGCCAAGTTCCTCGCCGTCACCGACGACATCACCGAGCACCACGAGAAGGGCCAGCCGGTCCTGATCGGCACCACCAGCGTGGAGCGCTCCGAGTACCTGTCGAAGATGCTGCAGAAGCGCCGCGTCCCGCACAACGTGCTCAACGCCAAGAACAACGAGCTCGAAGCCGCGATCATCGCCGAGGCCGGCCGTCCCGGCGCGGTGACGGTGGCCACCAACATGGCCGGCCGCGGCACCGACATCGTGCTCGGCGGCAACGTCGACTTCCTCACCGACCGTCACCTGCGTGACCGCGGTCTGGATCCGGTGGAGACGCCCGAGGAGTACGAGGCGGCCTGGCATGAGGAGCTGCCGAAGGTGAAGGCCGCGGCCGCGGCCGAAGCCGAGGAGGTGGTGGCCGCCGGCGGCCTGTACGTGCTGGGCACCGAACGTCACGAGTCGCGCCGTATCGACAACCAGTTGCGCGGCCGATCCGGCCGCCAGGGCGACCCGGGCGAGTCCCGCTTCTACCTGTCGCTGGACGACGAGCTGATGCGCCGGTTCAACGGCGCCACCCTCGAGTCGCTGCTCACCCGGCTCAACCTGCCCGACGACGTGCCGATCGAGGCCAAGATGGTCACCCGCGCCATCAAGAGCGCGCAGACCCAGGTCGAGCAGCAGAACTTCGAGATCCGCAAGAACGTGCTCAAGTACGACGAGGTGATGAACCAGCAGCGCAAGGTCATCTACGCCGAGCGCCGCCGGATCCTGGAGGGCGAGGACCTCAAGGGCCAGGTGCACGAGATGCTCGTCGACGTCGTCACCGCCTACGTCAACGGCGCCGCCGGCGACGGCTACGCCGAGGACTGGGATCTCGACGCGCTGTGGACCGCGCTCAAGACGCTCTACCCGGTGGGCGTGGACCACAAGGATCTGGTTCACACGGCCGACGTCGGCGAGGAGGGCGATCTCACCCGCGAGGAGCTGCTCGAGGTGCTGATCGACGACGCCGAGAAGGCCTACGCCAAACGCGAGGCCGATATCGAGGCGATCGCCGGCGAGGGCGCCATGCGCCAGCTGGAGCGCAACATCCTGCTCAACGTGATCGACCGCAAGTGGCGTGAGCATCTCTACGAGATGGACTATCTGCGCGAGGGCATCGGCCTTCGCGCGATGGCGCAGCGCGATCCGCTGGTGGAATACCAGCGCGAGGGCTTCGACATGTTCACCGGCATGCTCGACGCGCTGAAGGAGGAGTCGGTCGGACTGCTCTTCAGCGTCGAGGTCGAGGCCGCGCCGCAGCCGACGGTGGCACCGGTCGCCACGCCCGAGGGCCTGGCCGCGCTCGGCGGGCAGCAGCCGGAGCCGGCGGTGCGCGCCAAGGGCATCGAGGAGGCGGACGACGACGGCCGCGCGCTGACCTACGTCGGCCCCGCCGAGGACGGCAGCGTCGAGGTCAAGCGTTCTGGCGCCGCGTCGGCCGACTCCAATGGCGGCGGCTCGCGCCGCGAGCGCCGCGAAGCCAAGCGGCAGGCGTCACGGGGCCGGAAGATCCTGCGCCGGGGCTGATCTCAGCTCCGCAGCGCCGTTCCCAGCCAGCGCCGTTCTCAACCAGCGCCGTTCTCAACCGATGTGCAGCGCGACGATCTGCCACTTGAGGCCCGTCGACCCGGGACGCCGCTCCACCCGGCAGGCGATGGCGTG
>VEQU01000049.1 GCA_018883075.1 Mycobacterium sp. | reverse complement strand
GCGTAGAGGTAACCGTCGTCATCGGAGAGCACATGGGGTCGGCGCATCGCCGTCAGCGCCTCAACTCCCCCTGAGGCGATCCGCACCGCCGCGCCCCCGGTCACCAGCGGTGCGGTGGTCAGGCACAGTTCGTCGAGCAGGTTCGCGGCGATGAAAGAGCCCAGAAGGCTCGGGCCACCCTCGGTGAGCACCCGCATCAGCCCGAGGCCGGCCAGCCGATCGCGCAACACCGCGAGATCCACCTCGCCCGGGTCGGCGCCGGAGCAGTCGACCACCTCGACGGCCTTCCCGAGGCGGGTCCGGGCACCGTCGGCCGCGGCCGAGCAGGTGAGTATCAGCGGCACCACCTCGGTGTCGGTCAGCACCGCGAGATCGTGTTCGAGCAACCCCGAACGGGTGACCACTGCGATGGGCGGTACCTCGGATTGGCCGCGGGTCTGACGCCGGCGGCGCTGGTCCGCCGTCATGCGGGCGCCCCGGTAGTTCTCCTCGCGCGCGGTGCCCGCACCGACCACGATGACGTCGGCCGCCTCCCGCAGCACCGCGAACAGACGCCGGTCCCCGGGTCCGCCGAGACCGCCGGAGGTACCTGCGGTGGTGGCGGCGCCGTCCAGTGAGGCGATCGCATTGCCGCGCACCACGCAGTCCCCGGACCCCGGGTAGGTGTAGAGGTCGTGCAGCTGCTCGTCGCCGAGTGCGGGCCCGCCGCCGAGCAGGCTGAATCGCACCGACGGGGTTTGTGCCATGCCACGATTGCAACATGCCCGGCCGACTGGTGGACCGCCGTCCCACCGTGTCGCCGGAACGGCTGATCGCACAGCTGGTGCCGCCGCCGACATTCACCGGCGTCAGCTTCGAGAGCTACCGGCCCGATCCGGCCGAACCGACGCAGGCCGCCGCGGTCGGGTCATGTCTGGAGTTCTGCGACGACGCGGTGCGCCGCCGTGCCGGGAAGAAGAAGATATTCGGCCGCCGCGAGGCGCTACCCGGCGTGGGTCTCTACCTCGACGGCGGCTTCGGCGTCGGCAAGACGCACCTGCTCGCGTCGGCCTACCACCGGCTGCCTGATTCGCCGGAACATCCGCGGGCCTTCGCCACCTTCGGTGAGCTGACCCAACTGGCGGGTGTGTTCGGTTTCGCCGAATGCATCGAGTTGCTCGCCGATTACACGGCGGTATTCATCGACGAGTTCGAACTGGACGACCCGGGCAACACCACGCTGATCTCGCGGCTGCTGTCGGCACTCGTCGAGCGGGGCGTGTCCGTCGCGGCGACATCGAACACGCTGCCCGAGCAATTGGGCGAGGGTCGATTCGCCGCCCAGGACTTCCTGCGTGAGATCAACACGTTGGCGAGCATTTTCACGACCGTCCGCATCGAGGGCCCCGACTACCGGCATCGCGGGCTGCCCCCCGCGCCGCAGCCGTTGACCGATGAGGAGGTCGCGGCGCGCGCCGAAAACACGCCCGGAGCGACGCTCGACGACTTCGACATGCTGTGTGAGCACCTCGCCACCATGCACCCGTCGCGCTACCTCACCCTGATCGAGGGCGTGACCGCCGTGCACATCACCGATGTGCATCCGCTGGAGGACCAGAGCGTCGCGCTGCGCCTGGTGTCGTTGACCGACCGGCTGTATGACGCCGGTGTCCCGGTGGTGGCATCCGGGGCGAAGCTGGACACACTGTTCTCGCCCGCGATGCTCGACGGCGGGTACCGCAAGAAGTACCTGCGCGCCACCTCGAGGCTGCTCGCGCTGTCGAACCCCGGCGCGAGTGCTAGGTGACCCGGGTCATCGCCCTGGTCATCACGAAGTCGTCCTCCACGCTCTGGCCGAGCGTGAAGGTCCGGTTTCCGGTGATGTCGAATCCGTGCTTGCGGTAGAAGTGCTGCGCCCGCAGGTTGGCCTGGTTGACCCCGAGCCACACCGACCGCGCCCCGACGTCGGCAGCCCAGGCAAGGCCCGCCTCCATCAGTGCTGCGGCCGCGCCGGTGCGGTGGTGGGCCGGTGAGAGGTAGATCTTGGACAGCTCCACGACCGTCGACGGGCCGGTGCCATCGCGCACCAGCATGGCGTAGCCGACGATCCGGCCGCCGTCGCGCGCGGCGAGCACCCGGCGGTCGGGATCACGCAGATAGCCGGCGAAGCATTCCTCGGAGAGATACGCGGCGATCGTGGCGGCGATGTCCCCGGCGCGGGCGGTGGGCGGGCACGCCAACGGGAAGGTCGCGGCGGCGACCTCGGCCAGTTCAGCGGCGTCACCGCTGTCCGCCACCCCCACCCGGACACCCATCGCAGCCAATGGTGTCACGGTCGGCTCCCGCCGCCGGTGCGCCTCCCGCCGTGCCCGGTGATCCGGCCTTAGCATTCGGCCATGACGATCATGCGCCGGCTGGCCTGGGCGATGCTTGCTGCGGCGACGGGCGCCGGATCGCTGATCCTCGGTGCCCCCGCGACGGTGGTGGGCGCCGCACCGGCCCCCGCCGCGGTGTGCCCGCCCGGTACGCACGAGGACACCGAGACCCCAGGCTTCCAGTGCGTGCCCGGATGGTGTCCCTCGGGAATGCTGCTCGACGGGGTCACCGGGGCCTGCGTGACGGCGCCGGGGGTCCCGCCGCCACCGCTTAGTTAGTCGGGTGCTCGCGGCGCAACCGCAGGCCAGGGCCGTGGCGGCCGTCTTTGGACCATCCGCTACCCAGGGGTAGGGCGGGTTCCATAGACTTCAACCATGGCAGGTCTGCATAAATCCCAAGAGCGCATCGAACTCGCCAAGATCGAGAACCGCCCGGTCTCGGTACCGCGGATGTTCTACGACCGCGTCGCAGCCACACCCAACACCGAGGCATTCCGCTACCCCGACGGTAACGGCGGGTGGACCAGCGTCACCTGGCAGCAGATCGGGGACCGGGTCGACCTGATCGCGGCCGGTCTGATCTCGCTGGGCATCAACCCGGAGGACCGAGTCGCACTGGCCTCGGGCACCCGGTACGAGTGGGTGGTCGCCGACTTCGGCATCCTGGCCGCCGGGGCCGCCACGACCACCGTCTACCCGACCACCAATGCGCCCGATGTCGCCTTCATCGTCTCCAATTCCGGCAGCCGGGTGGTGATCGCCGAGGACGCCAAGCAGGTGGAGAAACTCCGCGAGCACCGCGGCGAGCTGCCGACGGTGGAGAAGGTGGTGGTCATCGACGGTGCCGGCGACGGCGACTGGGTGATCACCCTGGAGGAACTCGAGCAGCGTGGCAAGCAGTTGCTGGCCGATTCGCCGAGCGCGGTCAAGGACCGGGTCGACGCCATCCGGCCGGATCAGCTGGCCACGCTGATCTACACCTCCGGCACCACCGGCAAGCCCAAGGGCGTCCGGCTCACCCAGCAGTCGTGGACCTACACCGCGGCCGCCATGGACTCCCTGGGCGTTCTGACCGAACGCGACCTCAACTATCTGTGGCTGCCGCTCGCGCACGCCTTCGGCAAGGTGATGCTCGCGTTGCCGCTGGCCATCGGCTTCCCGACGGTCATCGACGGCCGGGTGGACAAGATCGTCGAGAACCTCGCGGTGATCCGGCCGACCATCATGGGGGCGGTCCCGCGCATCTTCGAGAAGGTGCACGCGCGGATCACCGATGTCCTGGCCAACGAGTCGGGCATCAAGAAGCACATCGCGGACTGGGCGGTCGGCGTGGGGCTGCAGATCTCGCGGGTCCGCCAGGCCGGGGAGCGCCCCTCGGCGCTGCTGTCGGCGCAGTACAAGCTCGCCGACAAGCTGGTGTTCTCCACCATCCGGGACCGTTTCGGCGGCCGGCTGCGGTTCTTCATCTCCGGCTCGGCCGCGCTGGACCGCGAGATCGCGCAGTGGTTCGACGCAATCGGCGTGGTGGTCCTCGAGGGCTACGGGCTCACCGAGACCTCGGCGGCCTCCTCGCTGAACCGCCCGCACGCCTACCGCTTCGGCACCGTCGGGTGGACGTTCCCGCAGACGGAGGTCAAGATCGCCGAGGACGGCGAGATCCTGCTCAAGGGCCCAGGGATCATGAACGGCTACCACGACCTGCCCGAGCAGACCGCCGAGGCGATCGACACCGAGGGCTGGTTCCACACCGGCGACATCGGCGAACTCGACGCGGAGGGCTTCCTGCGGATCACCGACCGCAAGAAGGACATGTTCAAGACCTCGCAGGGCAAATACGTTGCGCCCTCTGCCATCTCAGCCCAGTTCAAGGGAATCTGCCCGTACGCCAGTGAGATCATCGTGTACGGCGAGGGCAAGCCGTACTGCGTGGCACTGGTGTCGCTGGAGGGTGAGGCCGTCAAGGAGTGGGCGGCCGCCAACGGCCTCGGCGGCAAGTCGTTCGGCGAGATCGCGCGCGATCCCAAGACGCAGGCGATGGTCGAGGGCTATGTCGAGGAACTCAACAAGCACCTCAACCGCTGGGAGCAGGTGAAGAAGGTCGCGATCATCGACCGGGAGTTGACGGTCGAGGCGGGCGATCTCACGCCGAGCCTCAAGCTCAAGCGCAAGGTCGTCGTCGACAACTTCCACGACAAGATCGACGGTCTCTACGCCTGAGGGAGCCGACGAACAGGTCGGCCACTGGGATCCGGCGCTCACCCGCCATGTGATGGATCTGCTCCGGCCGGTGGTCAAGGTGTACCACCGCTCGCAGGTGCGTCGGCTCGACCGGATCCCGCCGGGGCGTTGCCTGCTGGTGAGCAATCATTCCGGCGGCCTGATCACCCCGGACTTCGCGGTGTTCGCCGTCGACTTTTACGCCCACTTCGGCTACGACCGTCCGCTGTACGCGCTGGCGCACGACTCGTTCTTCCACGGCCCGGCCGCTGAATTCCTGGCCCATCTCGGCGTGGTCAGGGCCAACCCGCACAATGCCGCCGCGGCGTTGGGATCGGATGCGGCGGTGCTGCTGTTCCCCGGCGGTGACGCAGACGTCTACCGTCCCTCGCTGGGGGAGAACGTCATCGACTTCGCCGGGCGAACCGGTTACCTCACCACGGCGCTGCAGGCCGGGGCGCCGATCGTGCCGGTGGTGTCCGTCGGTGGGCAGGAGACGCAGTTGTTCCTCAGTCGGGGCAGACGGCTCGCCCGCGCGCTGGGACTGACCGCACTCGAGCGACGGTTGTTCCGCACCGACATCCTGCCAGTGTCGTTCGGATTCCCGTTCGGCCTCAGCGTGCTGATCCCGGTGAACATGCCGCTGCCCGCCAAGATCGTCGCGGAGGTGCTTGAACCCATCGACGTCGCGACGCACTGGGCACTGCACCCCGACGTCGCCGTCATCGACGGCCGGGTTCGCCGTGCCATGCAGGCCGGCCTCGACCGGCTGGCCCGGCGGCGCCGGCTGCCGATCTTTGGATAGCTCGACGTATTCTTGGGGCACACGGTTCCGGCGTGACAGATGGGACTCGAGTGAAGGGACGACTAGGATGAGCCGCTTCCGGCTCGCCGGCGCCTCGGCGCTGGCGGTGATCCCCGTGCTGGTCCCCGTGCTCACCCCCGCGGTGGCCCACGCCGACCCGCCGCCACCCGCGCTGTGGGCGAGTTGTCCGCCGGACTGGGCCGACGCAATGACACTACTTCCCGATGAGCAGACGTACGCGCTCTGCCAGCAGAACGTGTTCGGGTACTCCTGGGTGCCGGTGCTGACGCCCTTCGACCCGCATGAGACCTGGGTGAGCTACGGGCCTCAGATCACCCTGCACGGCCAGGGCATGCGCAACCCGAACGTCACCTCCGGCGACTGGACCGCCACCCCGCAGGATCCCGAGACGGTGTGCCGGGCCGAGCAGCAGACGGTCGTGGAGGCCGGCGTGCTCTCTGAGGCGGTCATCGCCGAAGGTGAGCCGGGCAAGGAGATGGCCGTCGACTTCCAACCCGCGCTGTTCTACCTCAAACTCAGCGGCCATTGCCTGTGGACCAAAGACGACTGAATCCCGTGTGCGGGGAACCGTTTTTGTCGGGGTCCGTCGCTAGCCTGGCGCCATGGGGGAGATTTACTGATGGCTGGTCGCAAGGGTTCGTCCGAGAGCGGCGGCGGCCTTTTCATCGCGCTGGTTCTGGTGATCTGGTTCGTCACCACGTTCTTCTGGTGGATCGTCGCCGGCCTGGCGGCGGTCGTCGCGTTCTATGTCGGCCGGGCGATCCTGCGCTGGCACCGTCAGCAGCAGGCACTGCATGCCGCCCACTGCGCGGCGGTGGCCGCCCGCGCCGACCAGCAGCACCACTGGGTGTTGCAGGGCGACGAGCGCGGCATCTACGGGCCGGAAGGCGCCAAGCTCATGCGCTACATCCGCGGCTGACCGGTGGGCCGGGTCACTGGGGGTGGGCGGCCAGATACTCGGCTACCGGGATCCGCACCGCGGACTCGTAGCCGATCGGCAGCAGCACGTCACCCATGGTGGTGAAGTAGTACACCTCCCAGCGGTAGTAGTGGCCGAAGGTCGCCGGCTCGGCCGCCATCACCGCGGCGAAGTCGTTGACCGCCCGCACGTACCGACTGGAATTGTTGTAAGCGAAGATCGCGCCGTCGGGATCGGTGGCGAAACCGCTGGCCGCAAGATAGCGGCCGGCCGCCAGGATCGCGTCGCGCGGTGCGGTGACGTCACCGCCCCTGCCGTAGGCGGCCCACGTCGGGGGCATGAACTGCATCGGCCCCTGGGCGCCGGCCGTGCTCACCCCGGCGATGCTGCCGAAGCGCGTCTCGATGAGGTTGATGGCGGCGAGGTAGTTCCACGGCACACCGGAGGCTGCCTCGGCCTGGCGGTAGTAGCCCATCAGTTCCTCGGCGGGTGCGGGCGGCACGATGCGCCATGCGGGCAGGGTGTCGCGCACCTCGGCCAGGCCGTTGAGCTGACGGCGGGCGTCGAGGTTGCGGTCGAAGACCAGAGCCAGGGACGCCGGGATGCGGGGCCGGACGATCGAGTCCCATTCCGGATGGCGCCCGATGGCGCGGTACGCCGCCTGCTGTCGGCGCGCCGCGGCCGCCATGGCCGGCTCCGGGGTGGCCGGGTCGCGCAGGGCGAGTTCGTCGGCAACGAGGTCGTCGGCCAGCTGTGCGGGATCGGCGGCCAGGCGTGGCTGGGCGCCCGGCGGTGTGGCAGTGGCCGCTGCGGGCTGGGTGGTCGGCGTGGGTGCGGTGGACTCTGCCACCCCCGGCCCCGGTGCCGCGGTGGACTGGCTGCACCCGGCCAGCAGAAGCGAGGCGGCGACGGCGGCGGCGACGGAGCGGGGGAGAGTCACGAGGTCAGCTAACCAGGCCGGGCGGGGACATGTGCGTATGGGCGATCAGGTGGCCGTGCGCAGGGTCTCGTCAAGCCAGGCCCGCAGCGCGGACAGCGGTGCGGAACCGGCGCGGCGGTCGAGGATGTCGCCGCCGCGGGTGATCAGCAGAGTCGGCACGGCCTGCACGCCGAGGCGCTGGGAGATCGCCGGTGCGTCATCGACGTTGACCTTGACCAGTTTCAGCTCGCCGGCACGTTCGGTCGCCAGTTGCTCAAGGGCGGGGGAGACCGTGCGGCACGGTCCGCACCACGGAGCCCACAGGTCGACGAGCACCGGCACCGGCGATTTCTCGACCGCTGCGGCGTAGTCGGGGTCGCCGGCGTCAACCATCCACGGCAGCCACGCCTGACACTGCCCGCAGCGAGGCTTGCCGTGAGCCGACGCCGGGATGCGGTTGCGCCGGGTGCAGCCGGGGCAGGCGACGATGTCGGTTGCCATGGGGCGTATTTTTCCACCGGCTGTCCGATATCCGTAGACGCCCGTGCCGGCGACGGCCAGTCGCAGGGTCAGTCGACGAACTCGCAGTCGATACCTTCCGGCCCCCGGCGGCCGGGCTGGGGATGCTGGCGATCGAGGACGACCATCAAGCTTGTCCCCCCGTGGTCCACGGGTGCCGGTGGGGCCAGTGTTGCACAGCACTGAGGCCGAAACCAGCGATCAGCCTGTTTTGCGGCGCACCGCCGGGGCGCCCCTCAGTTCGGCGCGTCGCCTCATCAGCATCACGCCTTGTTCCCGGGTTAGGTCCATCGAGTAGATGCCACGCCTAGCCCGAGGCGCGGGGGTGGCGAAGAAAACCGCACTCTAGCTGCAAGGACTCTGGTGCGCGATACTGGGATTGAACCAGTGACCTCTTCCGTGTCAGGGAAGCGCTCTCCCGCTGAGCTAATCGCGCCGGGGATCCAATCTGGAGGTGGAGACGGGAATCGAACCCGTGTGCACGGCTTTGCAGGCCGTTGCCTCACCACTCGGCCACTCCACCGTGGGTCTGATGCCGTTGCACCTTCGAGCGGATGACGGGATTCGAACCCGCGACCCTCACCTTGGCAAGGTGATGCGCTACCAACTGCGCTACATCCGCGTGCTTCGGGCGGGATCGCCGCCCGTCGCGAAGTACGACAATAGTGCACGGCTGCGACGAGGCACAAATGCCATCCCGGCGCTGCCCGCGACGTCCGCTCCCAGCGGAAATGGCTCTGCGTGCTAGTGTTCCTCCTCGACGTCGAGGCCGCCTGCGCAGGCGCCCGCAGCACCCGTCCGGTCCCGTGGCTCAGTGGGAGAGCGTCCGCTTCACACGCGGAAGGTCGCTGGTTCGATCCCAGCCGGGACCACCATATTCGACAGAGTTTGGCTCATCCGACAGAGATTGGCTCCTGCGCCACGCCTCACACCGCATTCAGATACCGGCGGGTGACCACCGTCTGCGCCAGTGCCAGCACGGGCGCGCCGAGCCTGCTCCACCAGGTGGCGGGCCGGGAGAACGCGGCCACCTCCGCGTACACGCCGCCGTCGGCGGGGTCGTAGCGGACCGCGAACATCTCCTCGCCGCGCACGGCGTGACCGGGCAGGCTGCCGTAGGCGAAGCCGCGCCTATCTGGTTCGTCGATCACGTACACCACCCGGCACGGGGCGGCGAACGGTCCCAGCCGGCCCAGCACGTCGGCACCGGGACGGGCGACCTCCGCGCTCGCCGACACCCGCACCCCGGCACCGCGCAGCATGCCGTACCGCATCACTGCCTCAGCGGCCCTCTCGAAACGCTCGCGGCCGGTGCCGATGCGCCGGCTGGCACGCACGTGCCGGTAGCCGGCCGGCATCTGCCCGGCACTCGCACCCACCTGCGCATAGGTCAACGGCCGGGCGCGCAGATCGCTGAGGTCCACCGCTCCACCCTGCCATCCACGCCGAGAACTAGTGTCGAGGCCATGGCCGGCCTCAAGCACCGCCTCGTCCATCACCGCAACCGGCTGCGTGAGCGGCCGGCGGCCGACTTCAGCTATCGCGTGATCGTCGGGATCGTCGGGTTCACCGTGCTGGCCGTGGGCATCGCCGCGATCCCGTATCCCGGACCGGGCTGGGCCATTGTGTTCCTCGGGCTGGCCATCCTCGCCTCGGAGTTCTACTGGGCGCACCGCACCCTGGCCTACACCCGGCGCCGCTACGACAGCGCGATGGGCTGGTTCCGGCAGCAGAGC
The DNA here is from genome assembly GCA_018883075.1 of Mycobacterium sp. Taxonomy (GTDB): domain Bacteria; phylum Actinomycetota; class Actinomycetes; order Mycobacteriales; family Mycobacteriaceae; genus Mycobacterium. Next base: position 7,437 of record VEQU01000049.1, on the reverse strand, counting down.
TGGTGGGTGCAGGCGCTCGGCGCGCTCTTCACCGCCGGGGTGGTGGTCATGACGCTGTGGATGCTCGGTGCGCTGGCCTGGTCGGCGAAACTCATCGGGCTCTACCACCCCGCCCTGAACAGCCCGATCGGTATCGGGGCTTGATATCGGACCGGTCGGCGCTGGATAGCATTAGCCCCGATCGCCGTCGTCCTGACCGGCGGTGTCTGTCGGAAAAGAGATCACGATGAGTGCCCCGCCGATCAAGGTTGCCGCCGGCACCACGGCCGCCGCCGCGGTGCGTGACGCCGGCCTGCCCAGCCGTGGCGAGCCGGACGCCGTGGTGGTGGTGCGCGACGCGCAGGGCACGCTGCGCGATCTCGCCTGGACCCCCGACACCGACGCCGAGGTCACCCCGGTGGCCGCCGACACCGAGGACGGCCGCAGCGTCATCCGGCACTCGGCGGCGCATGTGCTGGCCCAGGCCGTCCAGGAGCTGTTCCCGGCGGCCAAACTGGGGATCGGCCCGCCGATCACCGACGGCTTCTATTACGACTTCGACGTTCCCGAGGCATTCACGCCGGAGGATCTCGAGAAGCTCGAGAAGCGGATGAAGGCGATCGTCAAAGAAGGCCAGCTGTTCTCCCGTCGCGTCTACGAGTCCAAGGAGCAGGCGCGCGCGGAACTGGCGTCCGAGCCCTACAAACTCGAACTGGTCGACGACAAATCCGGGGACGCGGAAATCATGGAGGTCGGCGGCGACGAGCTGACGGCCTACGACAACCTCAATCCGCGCACCAAAGAACGGGTCTGGGGCGATCTGTGTCGGGGGCCGCACATCCCCACCACGAAGTACATCCCGGCGTTCAAGCTGACCCGCAGTTCGGCGGCGTACTGGCGCGGGGATCAGTCCAACGCCAGTCTGCAGCGCATCTACGGCACCGCTTGGGAGTCCCAGGAGGCCCTGGACCGCCACCTGGAACTGCTCGAGGAGGCGCAGCGCCGCGACCACCGCAAACTCGGCGTGGAACTGGACCTGTTTAGCTTTCCCGACGAAATCGGTTCGGGCCTAGCGGTGTTCCACCCCAAGGGCGGCATCGTGCGCCGCGAACTGGAGGAGTACTCGCGGCGCAAGCACATCGAAGCCGGCTATGAATTCGTCAACACCCCGCACGTCACCAAAGAACAGCTCTACATCACCTCCGGTCACCTGGAGTGGTACGCCGAAGGCATGTTCCCGCCGATGCACATCGACGCCGAGTACGCCGAGGACGGCACGCTGCGCAAGCCGGGGCAGGACTACTACCTCAAGCCGATGAACTGCCCGATGCACCATCTGATCTACCGGTCCCGGGGCCGTTCCTACCGTGAACTTCCGCTGCGGCTCTTCGAGTTCGGCACCGTCTACCGCTACGAGAAGTCCGGCGTCGTCCACGGGCTGACCCGCGTGCGCGGCATGACCCAGGACGACGCGCACATCTACTGCACCCGCGAGCAGATGCGCGACGAACTGTCCTCGCTGCTGCGTTTTGTGCTGGATCTGCTGGCCGACTACGGACTCGACGACTTCTACCTTGAACTGTCCACCAAGGATCCGGACAAGTACGTCGGCTCCGACGAGCTGTGGGAGGATGCCACCGATACGCTGCGCGAGGTGGCCGAATCCAGCGGCCTTCATCTGGTTCCCGACCCGGGTGGCGCGGCGTTCTACGGACCCAAGATCAGTGTGCAGGTGCGTGACGCTCTGGGCCGCAGCTGGCAGATGTCCACCATCCAGCTCGACTTCAACATGCCGGAGCGTTTCGAACTCGAGTACACCGCCGCCGACGGCAGCCGACGGCGGCCGGTGCTCATTCACCGTGCGCTGTTCGGTTCGATCGAGCGGTTCTTCGGCATCCTCACCGAGCATTACGCCGGAGCGTTCCCGGCCTGGCTGGCGCCGGTGCAGGTGGTCGGCATCCCGGTGGCCGACGAGCACGTCGCCTATCTCGAGGACGTCGCCGCACAGTTGCGGTCACACGGGCTGCGGGTCGAGGTCGACGCCAGCGATGACCGGATGGCGAAGAAGATCGTCACCCACACCAACCAGAAGGTCCCCTTCATGCTGCTCGCCGGCGACCGTGACGTGGAAGCCGGTGCGGTGTCGTTCCGGTTCGGCGATCGCAGCCAGATCAACGGGGTGCCGCGGGAGCAGGCCGTCGCCGCCATCCGCCGCTGGGTGAGCGACCGCGAGAACGCGGTTCCGGCGGCCGAACTGATGAAGGTCGGCAGTGCCTGACGAGGTGTTCGAATCGGAGTCGCTGATCGACCGGGGCATCGGGGACGCCGATCGGCTCCAGCGGCTGTGGACACCGCACCGGATGAACTACATCGTCGGCTCGCCGAGCGGCTCCGAGGAGGGCGGCTCCACAGAGCCCTTCACCGACATCCCGTCCATGAGCGACGAGGACGGTCTGATGGTGGCCCGCGGTGAGCTGGTCTACGCGGTACTCAACATCTACCCCTACAACCCAGGCCATCTGATGGTGGTGCCCTATCGCCGGGTGTCGGAATTGGAGGACCTCACCGTCGCCGAGAGCGCGGAGCTGATGGCGTTCACGCAGAAGTCGATCCGGGTGATCAAGGCCGTGTCGCATCCCGACGGGTTCAACGTCGGACTCAATCTCGGGAAGTCTGCGGGCGGATCGTTGGCCGACCACCTGCACATGCACGTGGTGCCGCGCTGGTCGGGTGACGCCAACTTCATCACGGTCGTCGGCGAGACCAAGACCATCCCGCAGTTGCTTCGCGACACCCGGGCGCTGCTGGCCGACGAGTGGGCGGCGCAGGGGTGATGGGGCTAACGTGAGCGACTTCTACCTGATGACCCGGGCCGCCTACACCAAGCTAAGCACGCCGCTGGCCAAAGCGGCTTTGCGCGCCGGGCTGACACCCGATGTGGTGACCATTCTGGGCACCGCCGGGTCAGTGATCGCCGCCCTGACGCTGTTCCCGGTCGGGCAGCTCTGGTGGGGCGGGTTCGCGGTGTTCATCTTCGTCCTCGCCGACATGCTCGACGGTGCGATGGCCCGCGAACGCGGTGGCGGCACCCGGTTCGGCGCCGTTCTGGACGCGGCGTGCGACCGGATCAGCGACGGCGCGGTGTTCTGCGGGCTGCTGTGGTGGGCCGCCTTCGGGCTCGGCGATGCGCCGTTGGCGGTCGCGACACTGATCTGTCTGGTCACCTCGCAGGTGATCTCTTACATCAAGGCCCGAGCCGAGGCCAGCGGACTCGACGGCGGGGGAGGTCTCATCGAGCGCCCCGAGCGGCTGGTCATCGTGCTCCTCGGCGCCGGCATCTCCGATTTCCCGTTCTTCCCGGTCCCGGCGGCGTTGCCGGTGGCGATGTGGGTCCTTGCCGTGTCCAGTCTCATCACCGTCGGCCAGCGGTTGCACTCGGTGCGCACCTCGCCGGGCGCCGCCGACGTCATCGAGAACCGCGACACCGGAAGCGCCGGGCCGTGATCGGCACGGACGACCTCGCCGACTGGGGTTATGCGGCGGGGTGGCGCGTGGTCCGCGGTATGCCGGAAGGGCTGGCGCGCGGCATCTTCGGCGCCGGCGCCCGCTACTTCGCCCGCGGCGGTGGACCCACACAGCTGCGTAAGAATCTGGCCCGCGTGATCGGGACCACTCCCGACCAGGTTCCCGACCCACTCATCCGTGCCGCGGTGGCCTCCTACGCCCGCTACTGGCGCGAGGCGTTCCGGCTGCCGTCGATGGACCTTCCCGCCGTGGCGGAGCGGCTGAACAAGGTGTTCGTCGGCGCCGAGCACTTCGCTGCGGCACACCGGGGCGGCAAGGGTGCGGTGATGGCGCTGCCGCACAGCGGAAACTGGGATATGGCCGGGGTCTGGCTGGCCCAGAACTACGGCACCTTCACCACCGTCGCCGAACGGCTCAAGCCGGAATCGCTCTACGACCGGTTCATCGCGTTCCGAGAGAGCCTCGGTTTCGAGGTGCTGCCCGCCACCGGCGGTGAGCGCCCGCCCATGGAGGTGCTCGCCGAACGCCTTCGCGCCAATCGGTTCGTCTGTCTGATGGCCGACCGTGACCTCACCCGCGCGGGCGTCGGAGTCGACTTCTTCGGAGAACCCACCCGGCTGCCGGCCGGCCCGGCGAAGCTGGCCATCGCAACCGGTGCGCCGCTGCATCCGGCGCACGTCCACTACGACGGTGAGGACTGCGTCGTGCGTATCGACGATGCGCTGGACACTTCCTCCGGAGACGTCGGTGTGGTCACCCAGGCGCTGGCCGACCGATTCGCGGTGAACATCGCCGCGCATCCGCAGGACTGGCACATGCTGCAGCCGCTGTGGCTGGCCGATCTGTCCGAGTCGCGCCGCGCCTACCTCGAGGCGAACTGATGCGCATCGGGATGGTGTGCCCGTACTCCTTCGACGTCCACGGCGGGGTGCAGGCCCATGTGCTGCAACTCGCCGAGGTCATGCGCGCACGTGGTCACGACGTCAGTGTCCTGGCGCCGGCCTCTCCGCACGTCAGCCTTCCCGACTACGTGGTCTCCGGCGGCAAGGCCGTGCCGATCCCGTACAACGGTTCGGTGGCGCGGTTGAGGTTCGGGCCGGCCACTCACCGGATGGTCAAGAGATGGATCGCCGACGGCGACTTCGACGTGCTGCACCTGCATGAGCCCAACGCACCCAGCCTGTCGCTGCTGGCGCTGATGGTCGCCGACGGGCCGATCGTCGCGACGTTTCACACCTCCACCACTAAATCGCTGGCGCTCGGGGTTTTTCAGGGAATCCTGCGCCCCTGGAACGAGAAGATCGTCGGACGCATCGCGGTCTCCGACTTGGCGCGCCGCTGGCAGATCGAGGCACTCGGGTCGGACGCCGTGCAGATTCCCAACGGCGTCGACATCGCCTCCTTCTCCACCGCCCCGCCGCTGCCCGGCTACCCCCGCGACGGCAAGACGGTGCTGTTTCTCGGCCGCTTCGATGAACCCCGCAAGGGCATGGCCGTACTGCTCGGTGCCCTGCCCGCCCTGGTGGAGAGCTTCCCCGACATCCAACTGCTGATCGTCGGTCGCGGCGGCGACGACGATCTGCGTCAGGAGGCCGGTGAGCACGCCGGCCATCTGAGATTCCTCGGCGAGGTCTCCGACGCCCAGAAGGCGTCGGCGCTGCGCAGTGCAGATGTCTACTGCGCGCCCAACACAGGTGGCGAGAGTTTCGGCATCGTTCTGGTGGAGGCGATGGCGGCCGGCACCCCGGTGGTGGCGAGCAACCTCGACGCGTTCCGCCGGGTGCTCGCCGACGGCCGAGCTGGATGTCTGGTGCCGGTCGAGGACCCCACGGCGCTGGCCGACGCACTGATCGCGGTACTCGCCGATGACGCGCTGCGGTATCGCTACATCACCGCCGCCGCCAAGGAGGTCCGCCGCTACGACTGGTCGGTGGTGGCCGACGACATCCTCCGGGTCTACGAGACGGTGGCCGCGACGGGGGTCAAGGTCGGGGTCGCCGGCTGATGGCGCCGGCGCTGTACTGGCCACTGACCGGGCTGCTGATCGCCGTCCTGGTGTTCACCGCGGTGTGGGCGTATCAGACCGCGAACCGGCTAGACCGGCTGCACGTCCGATACGACCTGTCCTGGCAGGCACTCGATGCCGCGCTGGCACGCCGCGCGGTGGTGGCGCGCGCGGTGGCCTTGGACGCTTACGGCAACGCCGCGGAGGGCCGGCGGCTGGCGACCCTGGCCGCGGCCGCCGAACGGGCACCGCGTTCGGCCCGTGAATCCGCCGAGAACGAACTGTCGACCGCGCTTGCAGCCGTCGAACCCTCCTGCGTCCCGCACGCGCTGGTCGCCGAACTCGCCGACGCCGAGGCGCGGGTTCTGCTGGCCCGCCGCTTCCACAACGACGCCGTCCGCGACACCCTCGCACTGCGGGAGCGGCGCGCGGTGCGCTGGCTGAAACTGGGCGGCCGCGCGCCGCTGCCCGCGTATTTCGAGATCGCCGAACCGGCGCAGCGATGACGGCCGCGCGCACCTCAGCACGCGTGATCCTGCTCGACGAGCACGGTTCAGTGCTGCTGCTGTGCGGGTCCGATCCGGCGATCACCGACGGCACCGCGCCGCGATGGTGGTTCACCATCGGCGGGCAGACCGCACCCGGCGAGACGCTGGCACAGACCGCCGCGCGCGAGCTGGCAGAGGAAACCGGTCTGCTGGTCGACCCCGGTGAACTGATCGGACCGCTATGGCGTCGCGAAGCGGTGATCCGCTTCAACGGGTCGGTGATGACCAGTGACGAGTATTACTTCGTGCACCGGACCCGCCGGTTCGACCCGACTCACGCCGGGCGCACCGAACTGGAACTGCGCTACATCCACGGCCATCTGTGGTGCGACGCCGCAGCCATCGAGGCCTTGGCCGCCGGGGGGCAGACCGTGTATCCGCTGCAACTCGGCGAGCTGCTCGACGAGGCCGGCTCGCCCGGTGAGCCGCCGGGTGAGCCGCGCGCCATCCGCTGAGCAGCCGGTACCGGCCCGCCTCGGCGGGCCTTTAGACTTGTGTCAGCACCCGACAAAGGCGCACCCCGACGAAGGAGCACACAGTGGACAGCGCAGCAACCGGCACCGCGCGGGTCAAGCGCGGGATGGCTGAAATGCTCAAGGGTGGGGTGATCATGGATGTGGTCACGCCCGAGCAGGCGCGCATCGCCGAGGGTGCGGGTGCGGTGGCGGTGATGGCCCTGGAGCGTGTTCCGGCCGACATCCGCGCTCAGGGTGGTGTGGCGCGGATGAGCGATCCGGATCTCATCGAGGGCATCATCGAGGCGGTGTCCATTCCGGTGATGGCCAAGGCCCGTATCGGGCACTTCGTCGAGGCGCAGATTCTTCAGAGCCTCGGGGTGGATTATGTCGACGAGTCGGAGGTGCTGACTCCTGCTGATTACACCCATCACATCGACAAGTGGCGGTTCACGGTGCCGTTTGTGTGCGGGGCGACGAATCTGGGTGAGGCGTTGCGGCGGATCACCGAGGGTGCGGCGATGATCCGCTCCAAGGGCGAGGCCGGGACCGGGGATGTGTCGAATGCGACGATGCATATGCGCACGATCTCCGGTGAGATCCGGCGGTTGACGTCGCTCAGCGAGGACGAGTTGTATGTGGCGGCCAAGGATTTGCAGGCCCCGTATGACCTGGTGGTGGAGGTCGCCCGGGCCGGCAAGCTGCCGGTGACGTTGTTCACCGCCGGTGGGATCGCGACTCCGGCGGATGCGGCGATGATGATGCAGCTGGGCGCCGATGGGGTGTTTGTGGGGTCGGGGATTTTCAAGTCCGGCGATCCGGCGCAGCGCGCGGCGGCGATCGTGAAGGCCACCACGTTCTATGACGATCCGGGTGTGCTGGCCAAGGTCTCGCGGGGTCTGGGTGAGGCGATGGTCGGCATCAA
>VEQU01000048.1 GCA_018883075.1 Mycobacterium sp. | reverse complement strand
TTCAGGATGTTCGCGGAGTTCAACCACTCGCGCCTCGACAAGATCGTTCTCCGCGTCCTGAAGGTCCGTCAGCGTCCGCGCGCCGACCCGGTTCCTGAGGACGTCAGTGCCCGGAATGAAGTAGCCCTGCCAGTTCCGTTCGAGATCGCCGGTGTCCCAAGGATGCGGCACTCGGCCCGGCTACTTGACGTTGTACCGGCGACGGACTCTGTCACCGAGTTCAGCCGCGGTGATGGTCCCTCGGGCGTACGCGTCTTGATCCGCACGTGTGGCGTCAGTGCTGCGCGAACCTTCAAGTTCCGAACTACGGCGTATCGCTCTGACGACCTTGGCTCGGCGCTGCATTTTCTGCACCTCGGTCACTCGTTCACCGCCTTATAGTCGACCCTCTAAGGATAGGCCAGGAAGCCGACATTCGTCGGGAAGCTCGGGCGGCGACTAGGTCCGTCCTGCCTACCACGATGAACCGCGGATCCGTATTCATTCGTATCCGTTTGTAATACAATTTACGGATGGCGGAGCTCTGATCCGGATGAACAAACCGATGACAGCTGACGAGGAATACGAGTTCTACGCCCGCCCGGAGAACCAGCAGCCGCAGGGACCCGGTCGTCGCCGGCTGAGCGCCACTGTGCCCGTGCGGTTCCCTGCTGATCTGCTCGATCAGGTTCGCGCGGCGGCTGCAGCCGAGGACCGTTCGGTCTCGTCATGGATTAGGCGCGCTGTCGAGCATGAACTGCGACCGCCCGCATGAGAAAGTTGGCTCCGATGACCTACACCGTCAACGTCAGCCGCGAAGACGACGCATGGCTCGCCGACGTACCCGCCGTCCCCGGGGCCCACACCTACGCGCACTCCCTGGAAGGACTCACCAAAGCGGTCCGCGAAGTCATCATCCTCATGGACGACCTTCCTGACGACCACCCGGTGGATCTTGATTTCCACTACGACGTCGCCGATTAACTGATCCACGAAGCCGAACAGGTCCGTCGGCTACGCGAGGACATCGACCGTCCTGAGGTGAAAACCAGCCCGGGGCAATTTCAAGGTTGGGGCAGGTCGGCGCTTCGTCGAAAAACTCGAGCAGGAAAACATCAAAACATCATGACTTGATCAACTAGTCCGATTGGTCAGAAGGCGGGTATCCTCGGGGTATGAAGACCGTGTCGAGCACTGAGGCCAAGGCCCAGCTCAACGCGCTGCTCGCGGAGGTCGAGCGCACCGGTTCGCCGGTGACGATCACCAGCCGGGGCCGGCCGGTGGCCGTTCTCTCGCCCGTGCAGCCGCGGCCGCGGACCTTCGGGCAGCTTCCGAACCTTGTGATCGGCGCGGATTTCGACGAGCCGCTGCCGGCCTCGGAACTGGCCGCGTGGGAGGGATCCGCCGGTGCCGGACACGCCGGCGAGTGACCAGCCCACGCCGCTGATTCTTCACAAGGCGATCCTTCTGGACACCCGCACGCTGCTGTGGCTCGTGAGTGCGCCCGGTGAGGTGTCGGTGCATGCACGCGAGGTGATCAGCGACCCCGCCCGAACCGTCGCGGTCTCGGCCGTCACAGCGTGGGAGATCGCAATCAAGACCCGCCTCGGGCGACTCGACGGGGAGCCACTGCTCTCGGCATGGCCGGAGATCATCGCGGCGATGGGCCTGACCGAACTGGCGATCGAGGCGGCCGACGCGATCGTCGCCGGCCGGCTGCGGTGGGATCACCGCGACCCGTTCGACCGGATGATTGTGGCCCAAGCCGCGCGGGGGGGCCTGACCATCGCCACCCGTGATGCGAACATCCTCGGCGCCGCGTTGACACCGACTCTGAGGGTGTGACGAGCGCGGGCCGCCCTCGCGTCGCCGATCCGGACTTAGCCGCGCAGCTTGTTCAGCCAGGCCCGCGCATCGCCGACGCAACTGGCCGGCAGCGAGAAGTGGTCGTCGTTCGGATACTCGCGGGTCTGGACGCTGCCGCCGAGTTTTCTGGCCGCCTCGACGTAGGTGGTCTGCCAACTCACTGGCACCACGGTGCCGTTGTCGAAGGTGTCGATGCACACCAGCACCGGTACGACCGGCTTCTTGTTGGCCGCCGATCCCGCGTCGATGGCGTTCTTCCACTCGCCGAAGTTCGGCGGGTTCGGATTCAGGATCGCTCCCTTGAGCTTGAACATGCGGGCGATCACATCGTTGAGATGGTGCACGGGCTGGTTGTTCCACGCCTTCTCGAGGATCTCCACGCCCAGCGGTGTGAACGCCTGCGACAGTTGGAGTGTCGAGGGGTTCGCCGCGTAGGTGCCGGCCAGCACCATCACCAGATGCGAGTCCGGCGCGATGTTGGGGTTGGCCAGCGCCGCGGTGACCGACGCCGGGTTCTCCAACGCGATCCTGGCAACACCCGGTGACATGGGCACCGTGCCGATGAGTGTCAGCTCGCCGAAGTCGTTCGCGTCGAGTTCGGCCACCGCGGCCGCCGCACCGCCGCCCTGCGACCACCCGGCGCAGCCCAGCGTCGTGCCCGCACCGGCGCCGAGAGCGCGGGCCGCGCGGGCGATGTAGACCGCGTCGCGGGCGTTGGTGATGTTGACGGTGTACTGGTGCATGCCCGGCGTGCCCAGGCCCTGGTAGTCGGTGGCGCACACCACCCACCCGTCGTCGATGAAACCCTGCAGGCCCGGCACCCCGTAGTCGATCTGCCTCGTGGCCTCCGGTGAGAAGTAGGTGATGAGTTCGCGCGCCGGGTCCGGTTGGGCCGACGGGCAGGCGGCGTCGCCCAGACCGGTGGTGCCGTGACACCAGGTCAGCATCGGGCGATCGGCGCCCTTGGCCGCCGGGGCGATCACCAGACCGCTGGCCTCGTGGGTGACGTCGTTGACGTCGCGCGAGACATACCGGATGCGCCAGGCCCTTGCGCCTCTTATCTTGGTGCCGACCGACTCCCGGGACAGCAGACTTCCCGGCTCGCCCTTGGGCGGTTCGGGGATCATCGGCTTGGATGCCGGTACGGCGTCGTTTCTGGTCGGGACTCTCGTGTCAATGGTGTTCGCACATGAGGCGATCAGTGGGGCCGCCAGAGCGGCGCCGCCGAGTCCGGCGATGAACTTCCGACGTTCGATATCCATCCGCGGGAAGCTACCGGAACCGGCCGGTGACCGGAGGCAGATCCTTGAGCGTCACGATCCCCGGCGGCGCGGCGACGACGGCGGGCACCGCATTGGTCACCGGCATGGCGGTGTAGATCATGCCCAGGCCCATGAAGCCCGGCTCCTTCCAGTCCCGCGGCGGCAGGCAGTGCAGCACGGTGCGCATGTTGGGCACCCCGAACACCTGGATGACGTGGCCGTGCTCCAGCGGCTTGGGCGGGATGACGTGGCTGCCCATGATCCAGTTGAACCCGACGCTGACGACGTTGCGATCGCCCACCCAGCCGCGGTGATAGCCCATCACCGCGCCGACGGTGCCGGCCGGGATGGTCATGAACCCCAGATCGGAATCGCCTGTGGCCGCCGTGAATTCGACGTCGAAGGTCATCCGGTCCAGATCGGCGCCGACCGCGTCGGCCATCATCGCCGCCGACTCGGCGAACACCTCGCTCTCCCGCCGCACGCTCTCGGCCAGGCCGGGGGTGTCCGGGTCGCAGCCGAAGCCCATCGCGGTCTGGGTGCCGGCCGACTCGTAGGTCGAGCAGTCCACCGACTCGGTGATGCGGATCTCGTCGACCCGCTCGCACGCACCCGAGAGCACCATGCCCGCCATATTCGTCATGCCGGGATGCGCACCGCTGCCGAAGATCGTGGAATTGCCACGCGCACAGGCGGTTTCGATCCGCTTGCGGTCGGCCGGGGTCTGCTTGCCGCCGGTGATCCAGGCCGCCGAGGTGCACACGTTCACCCCGTTCTCCAGCAGCCGTTCCAGTTCGTCGATGCTGGGCCACAGCGGGTTGTAGCAGCAGGCGTCAGGTTGGGTCGCCAGCAGCGCGTCGACGTCGTTGGTGGCCAGGATCCCGGTCGGTTCTGACCAGCCGGCCAACTCGGCGGCGTCCACGCCCACCTTGTCCGCGCCGTGGGCGTACACCCCGACCAGTTCCATGTCCGGGCGGCCGATGATGGCGTGCAGCGACCGGCGGCCGATGTTGCCGGTAGTCCACTGGATCACCTTGATGGGAGTCATGGGTGACCACCCTAGGGACAGCCGCTCATCCACACTCGCCGATTCGTCCACAGCGGCCCCGCCGGGCGGCGGCGTCCGTCGGGCAGTGCCCCTACCGTCGGCTGCATGCGACACGACCCCCCGCTTTCAGCCCGGCACAGGTTGGGTCCTCGGCGCGATACCGGCGGTGACGACGCCGACCATGAGGACGGTGACGATGCCGACGAGTTCGACGAGCCGGCGCCCGCCTGGGCGGCGGGCCGACGCGCCGGCGGACCGCGGGCCTGGCTGGACGCGGTCCGTGCCGATCCCGGCCGTGCCGGTGGGTTCGCGCTGGCCGCAGTCGCCGCGCTGGCCGTGCTCGTCACCGTGTTCACCCTCGTGCGATCGCACCCGGCGCCGGTCTCCTCGGCCGATCTGCCTCCGGTCCGGATGGCATCCGACACGACGTCCGCCGCCTCGGCACCGGCGCCGCCGGTCACTCAGGCGGTGGTCAGTGTGGTCGGTCTGGTGCAGCAGCCCGGGCTGGTCACCCTCGCGCCCGAGGCGCGGGTCGCCGACGCCGTGGCGGCCGCGGGTGGGCCGCTGCACGGTGCCGACACCGTGGGGCTCAACCTCGCCCGCCGGATCGCCGACGGCGAGCAGATCGTCGTCGGCATGGCCACTCCTGCCGGGCAGCCGGCAGCGATGGGCAGCGCGGTGCAGGCGCAGGGCCCCGCCGCACCGGGCGGCAGTCCGACAGGGCCGGTGGATCTCAACACCGCCACCGCCGAGCAACTCGACGCGCTGCCGGGCCTCGGCCCGGTGACCGCCGCGGCGATCATCACCTGGCGGCAGGCACACGGACGGTTCGGCGATGTCGATCAGCTCGCCGAGGTCGACGGAATCGGGCCGGCCAGGCTGGAGAAATTACGGCCACTCGTGACGGTCTGACACCCGCGGTGGATCTGCGTCTGGTGCCGGCCGCGCTGACCGCCTGGGCGGTGACGGCCGCCGGCGTCGCCTGGCAGGCGGGGCCGGCGCTCGCGGTGGTCTGCGCGGTGGCGGGCGGCGGCTGGTGGATGGTGCGGTGGCGGTGGGGAACATGCCATCGGGTGCTGCGGGCATCCACCGCGGGGGTGCTGGGCGCGGCGGTGATCGGCGTCGGCTTCGGCCTGGCGGCCGGCCTGCGCAGCGACGCCGTCGAGCACCACCGCATCACCCGCGGCTTCGGCGACTCCGCCGCGGTGGTGGTCATCGCCACCGAGAGTCCCCGCGCGGCCGGCAGCGCCCGGCTGGTGTTTCAGGCCGATCTCGCCGCCCTCGGTGACGAACCCGCAGCCGGGCGGGTGGTGGTGTTCGGGCAGGCATCCGGCTTCGCTGCGGTGAGCGCCGGCCGGCCGGTGCGCTTCCGCGCGCGGATCTCGCGGCCCACCCGACGCGATCTGACGGTCGCCGTGCTGACCGCCGTCGGCCGGCCCCACATCGGACAGGCCTCCGGTGTTCAGCGCGTCGCAGCCGCGGTGCGGCAACGGTTCTCCGCGGCGGCCCGGGAGGTGCTGCCGCCCGGGCAGGCAGCGATGCTGCCGGGGCTGGTGCTGGGCGACACCAGCGCCGTCGCACCCGCGACCACCGCCGAGTTCCGCACAGCGGGCCTCACCCATCTCACCGCGGTGTCGGGCGCGAACGTCACGATCGTGTGCGGGACGGTCCTACTCACCGCCGCTCTGGTGGGCCCGCGCGCCGCGGTGGCGCTGGCGGCGCTCGCACTGGCGGGCTTCGTGGTGCTGGTGGGGCCGGGGGCGAGTGTGGTGCGCGCCGCCGTCATGGGGGCGATCACCCTGCTGGCGGTGCTGTCGGCCCGCCGTCGGCAGGCCATCCCGGCGCTGGCGGCGGCGGTGATCGTGCTGATGCTGCTGGCTCCGCATCTGGCCGTGGACATCGGATTCGCCCTGTCGGTATCGGCGACGGCCGCACTGGCCGTGCTGGCCCCGGTGTGGTCGCGGAGTTTGACAGGACGCGGCTGGCCCAAACCCCTGGCCGACGCGCTCAGTGTCGCCGTCGCTGCCCAATTGGTCACCGCCCCGCTGATCGCGGCGATCTCTGGGCGGTTCAGCCTGGTGGCTGTTGCCGCGAATCTGTTTGTGGCCGTGGTGATCCCGCCCATCACCGTGTTGGGAACCGCCGCTGCCGCGCTGTGCCCGCTGCTGCCGGCGGCGGGAAGCCTGCTGATCCGGTTCACCGGCCCGGAACTGTGGTGGCTGCTCACCGTGGCGCACCGGGCCGGGGGACTGCCCGGTGCGGCGATGCCGGTGCCATCCGGGTGGCCGGGCCTGCTCACCGTCGGATGCGCGGCGGTGGCGGCGGTCGTGTTGTGGCGGTGGCGGTGGTTCCGGAGGTGCTCCGCAGCGGCGGCACTGATGGTGCTGGCGTGGTCAGTGTCGGGTGTCGTCAGCGGCGCATGACACCATCGTCGGATGAGCTCTGAGGGTGGTCCGGCACCGGCCGGCCTGCACCTGGTGCTGGGTGATGAGGAACTGCTCGTCGAACGGGCGGTCAGCGCGATCCTGCGCGCCGCGCGCGAGGCCGCCGGCACCGACGACGTCCCGGTGAACCGGTTGCGGGCCGGCGAGGTGTCGGCCAACGAACTGGCTGAACTGCTCAGCCCGTCGCTGTTCGCCGATGAGCGGGTGGTGGTGCTGGAGGCCGCCGGCGAGGCGGGCAAGGACGCGGCGGCACTGGTCGCCGAGGCGGCCGCCGACCTGCCGGCGGGCACGGTGCTGGTGGTCATCCATTCCGGCGGCGGGCGGGCCAAGGCACTGGCCGGTCAGCTGCGCGAACTGGGTGCGGCCGTCTACCCCTGCGCCAAGATCGCCAAGGCTTCCGAGCGGGCCGACTTCGTCCGTGCGGAATTCCGGGCGCTGAAGGTCAAAGTCGACGACGACACCGTGACCGCCGTGCTGGACGCGGTGGGCTCCGATGTCCGGGAACTGGCTGCGGCGTGCTCGCAACTGGTCGCCGACACCGCCGGACGGATCGACATGGCCGCGGTGCGCCGCTACCACAGCGGCAAGGCGGAGGTCACCGGCTTCGAGATCGCCGACAAGGCGGTGACCGGCGATGTGGCGGGGGCGGCCGAGGCGGTGCGGTGGGCGATGGCGCGCGGTGTGCCGCACGTGCTGATGGCCGACGCGCTCGCCGAGGCCGTGCACACCATCGCCCGGGTGGGCCCGCTCTCCGGTGACCCCTACCGGCTGGCGTCCGAACTGGGCATGCCGCCGTGGCGGGTGCAGAAGGCGCAGAAACAGTCGCGCCGGTGGTCGCGGGACAGCGTGGCCACCGCGATCGGATTGGTGGCCGCACTCAACGCCGACGTCAAGGGGGCGGCGGCCGACCCGGATTACGTGCTGGAGGACACGGTGCGGAAAGTGGCCGAGTTGGCCTCCGGCCGCTGAGGCCGGCCAGGCTGGTGGTGCGGGCCGGTCAGAGCTTGTGCAGAGCCTGGGCCAGGGCCGACTTCTTGTTCGCGGCCTGGTTCTTGTGGATCACGCCCTTGCTCGCGGCCTTGTCCAGCTTGCGGCTGGTCGAGGTCAGCAGCTCGGCGGCCTTCTCCTTGTCGCCCTCGGCGGCGGCGGTGCGGAACGCGCGGATCGCGGTGTGCAGCGACGACTTCACCGACTTGTTGCGCATCCTGCGGCGCTCGTTGGTGAGAATGCGCTTCTTCTGCGACTTGATGTTGGCCACGCGTGTAGTTCCTCTTTATCCCTGACGTCATCCCTGAAGCTTTCACCGGGGCAGATGCCCTCGCGGTGTGCTGCGAGACTACCAGCCAGGGGGTTGGGCGCCCAAAAGAGAGCGTCTCGGCCTGCATAAACGGCCCCGGTGATGCAGCATGGTCAGCTGTGACGAAGCCGCAGCCCGCGCGGACCGACGGCACCGCGATCTTCGGCGGCTACGCCCGGCCCGGCTCGTACGCGGCCGCCTTCGACGAGATGTTTGACCCGCAGGGCCGGGTGCGGACGCCCTACAAGGGCATCTACGCCGAACTCGCGCCCACCGGCACCGATGAGCTCAGCGCCCGCGCCGACGCGCTCGGGCGGGCGTTCGTCGACCAGGGCATCACCTTCTCGCTGTCGGGCCAGGAACGGCCCTTCCCGCTGGACCTCGTTCCCCGGGTGATCTCGGCGGCGGAGTGGGCTCGGCTGGAGGCCGGCATCACCCAGCGGGTGCGCGCGCTGGAGCGTTTCCTCGACGACGTCTACGGCGACCAGGAGATCCTGCGCGACGGCGTGATGCCGCGCCGGCTGGTGACCTCGTGCGAGCACTTCCACCGCGACGCCGCCGGCATCCGGCCGCCCAACGGGGTGCGCATCCACGTCGCCGGTATCGACATCGTCCGCGACGGCCAGGGTGTGTTCCGGGTGCTGGAGGACAACCTGCGTTCACCGTCCGGGGTCTCCTATGTGATGGAGAACCGCCGGGTGATGACCCGGGTGTTTCCCAACCTGTTCGGCACCCACCGCGTGCGGTCGGTGGACGACTACCCGTCGCATCTGCTGCGCGCGCTGCGCAACGCCGCCGCCACCAACCAGTCCGACCCGACGGTGGTGGTGCTCACCCCGGGCCCGTTCAACTCCGCCTACTTCGAGCACTCGCTGCTGGCCCGGCAGATGGGTGTCGAACTCGTCGAGGGCCCGGACCTGTTCTGCCGCGACAACGTCCTCTACATGCGCACCACCGAGGGGGAGCGCCGCGTCGATGTCGTGTACCGGCGCATCGACGACGAATACCTCGATCCGATGCACTTCCGCCCGGACTCGATCCTGGGCGTGGCCGGCCTGCTCAACGCCGCCCGGGCGGGCAACGTGGTGATCTCCAGCGCGGTCGGCAATGGGGTCGGCGACGACAAACTCGTCTACACCTACGTGCCGGCGATGATCGACTACTACCTCGGTGAGAAGCCACTGCTGGCCAACGTCGACACGCTGCGCTGCTGGCTGGACGAGGAGTGCGCCGAGGTCCTGGACCGCACCGACGAACTGGTGGTCAAACCGGTGGAGGGCTCCGGCGGGTACGGCATCGTGTTCGGCCCGGACGCCACCGAGAAGGAACTGACCGCGATCCGCAAGAAGATCACTGCCGATCCGCGGGGCTGGATCGCCCAGCCGGTGGTGCAACTGTCCACGGTGCCCACCAAGGTCGGCGACACGCTCGCCCCGCGGCATGTGGACCTGCGGCCGTTCGCCGTCAACGACGGCGAACGGATCTGGGTGCTGCCCGGCGGGCTGACCCGGGTCGCGCTGCGCGAGGGGTCGCTGGTGGTCAACTCCAGCCAGGGCGGTGGCTCCAAGGACACCTGGGTGCTGGCGTCGCGCGCATCGGCAGCCGCGCGCGAACTCGGCGCCGCGCAGGTGGTGCGCAGCCTGCCCAGGCCTTCCGCGGCCGGCACCGACAGTCACCCGCTTCAGCAGCAGGCACTGAGCAGCCAGCAGCAACAGCAGCAGCAGGCCGGGATGTCGTGATGCTGGCCCGCAACGCCGAGGCGCTGTACTGGATCGGCCGTTACGTCGAACGGGCCGACGACACCGCCCGCATCCTCGACGTGACGGTCCACCAGCTGCTGGAGGATTCCACCGTCGACCCCGATTCGGCGTCGCGAATCCTGTTGCAGGTCCTGGGAATCGAGCCGCCGGCAACCCAGCTCGACATGTGGGCGCTGACCGATCTGGTGGCCTTCAGCCGTGGCCTGCCCGGCGGCTGCTCGATCGTCGACGCGATCACCGCGGCCCGGGAGAACGCACGCTCGGCCCGCGAGGTGATCTCCGGCGATATGTGGGAGTGCCTCAACACCACCTACAACGCACTCGGCGAGCGGGAGCGCGCCGCGCGGCGACTCGGGCCGCACGAGTTCTTCACCTTCGTCGAGGGCCGGGCCGCCATGTTCGCCGGGCTGTCGGATTCGACGCTGTCGCGCGATGACGGTTACCGGTTCATGGTTCTGGGCCGCGCCATCGAGCGGGTGGATATGACGGTACGGTTGCTGCTGTCGAGGGTGGGGGACAGCGCGTTGTCGCCGGCGTGGGTGAGCGTGCTGCGCGCGGCCGGCGCGCACGACACCTATCTGCGCACCCACCGCGGTGTGCTGGACGCCAACCGGGTGGTCGAGTTCATGCTCCTCGACCGGCTCTTTCCGCGCTCGGCCTTCTACTCGCTGCAACTGGCCGAGCACAGCCTGGACCGGTTGATCGCCAGCCCCGGCGAGCGCGTCGGGCCGGGCGCGGAGGCGCGCCGGCTGCTGGGCCGGGCGCGCAGCGAGTTGGAGTTCGTCCGCCCCGGTGCGGTGCTGGAGTCCCTCGAGCCGCGACTGGCCGGTCTGCAGGCGACCTGCCGCGAGGTGGGGGAGGCGCTGGCCGCCCAGTACTTCCGGCCGACGCTGTGGGTGGAGTGGTCCGACGCCGGGCACGGCGAACTCGACAGCGGCGACGTCGAGGACGGTGATCGCTGATGTGGCGGATGCGCGTCGTGCACGCGACGGGATATGCCTACAAGGCGCCGGTCACCGCCTCCTACAACGAGGCCCGGTTGACCCCGCGCTCGGACTCGCGGCAGAACGTGATCGTCAACCGCGTCGAAACCGCCCCGGCCACCCGGTCCTATCGCTACGTCGACTACTGGGGGACCGCGGTCACCGCCTTCGACCTGCACGCGCCGCACATCGAACTGGAGGTGACGTCGTCGTCGGTGGTGGAGACCGACAAGCCGGAGTCCGTCACCACCGGCGCCGGCTGGGCGGATCTGCGCTGTGCCGAGGTGGTGGACCGCTTCCATGAGGTCCTCACCCCGACCGCCTAC
This sequence comes from Mycobacterium sp., assembly GCA_018883075.1. Lineage (GTDB taxonomy): Bacteria > Actinomycetota > Actinomycetes > Mycobacteriales > Mycobacteriaceae > Mycobacterium. The sequence goes on along the minus strand of VEQU01000048.1, from coordinate 5,988 downwards.
ACGCCGTCCAGTAAGCGCATCGACCGCGTTGCCCGACATCTGACCAAGGGGCATGACCCACATGAGGCGGTGCTGGGCGCGGTCGACTGGGTGCGCAACGAGATGCAGTACGTTCCCGGTACCACCGGGGTGCACTCGTCGGGACTGGACGCGCTGCGCGAGGGCAAGGGCGTCTGTCAGGACTTCGCGCATCTGTCGCTGATCCTGTTGCGCGCCATGGGGATTCCGGCTCGATACGTCTCGGGCTATCTGCACCCGAAGGCTGACGCCGTGATCGGCGAGGCCGTGCGCGGCGAGAGTCACGCCTGGATCCAGGTGTGGACCGGCGCCTGGTGGGACTACGATCCCACCAACGACACCGCGATCAACGAGCAGTACATCAGCGTGGGCACCGGCCGCAGCTACGCCGATGTCACTCCGCTGAAGGGGATCTACCTCGGCCACGGCTCCAGCGAGCTCGACGTCGTGGTCGAGATGACCCGGCTGGCCTAGCCGCCGGCCGCGACCGACACCGTCAAGAGGTCGTCGCCGAGCTCCACCCGGCCGCTGAACTCCGTCGCCGCCAGGGCGCGCCACTGGTCCTCCTGCCCGGCGATCAGCGGCGGCACGTAGTGGGTGAGCACCAGGGTGGACACCCCGGCCCGCGCGGCGGTGGCCGCGGCCTGCTCCACCGAGGAGTGATAGTCGAGGATGTCGCGGATGCGCTGGGCGGGCATCTGGGCGACGAGGTCCTTGCGGATGACGGTGTGCACCAGGGCGTCGGCGCCGCGGGCCAGCTCGTCGAGCGTGGCGCACGGCACGGTGTCCCCGGCGAGCACCACCGCCGCGCCGTCGTGGGTGACTCGGAAGCCGATGGTGGGTTCCACCGGGCGGTGGTCGGTCGGCGCGGCGGTGATGCGCACGCCGCCGGAGTCCCACACCTGCCCGGCGGTGAACTCGTGCACCTGCACGGCCGGCGGTTCGGTGATGTCGGCGTGGTGGTGGATGCGGTAGGAGATGTCCGGGGCCAGCGCGGCCAGCGTCGCCTCCACCACCTCCGCCGTGCCGGGCGGGCCGATGATCGGCAGCGGGTTCGCCCCGATTGTGGTGACCCAGCGGGTGGTGATGACATCGGAGAGGTCGGTGATGTGGTCGCTGTGCAGATGGGTCAGCAGCAGCGCCGTTAGGCCGGCGGCCTGGGCGCCGGCCGCCGCGGCCCGCATCAGGGCGCCTCGGCCGCAGTCCACCAGGAACTGCTGGCCGCCCGCCGAGACCAGGGTCGACGGGCCCGCACGATTCGGGTCGACGATCGGGCTTCCGGTGCCGAGCAGGGTGATGTCGATCATCGTCACTGTCTACCGCCTACTCCCGGGGCGCCGAATGGCTTCCCACGGATGCGCGGGAGTCGTAATCTGATGTGACATCGGTCACAAGGAGGAGCGCATGCGGATCGCGGACATTCTTCGCAGCAAGGGCTCGGCCGTGGCCACGGTCACCGAGACCACCACCGTCACCGCACTGCTGGCCGAACTCGCCGTGCGCAACATCGGCGCGATGGTGGTGGTCGGACCGGACGGCGCACCGGTCGGCATCGTCTCCGAGCGTGACGTCATACGCAGCCTGCAGGAACGCGGAGCCGAGGTGCTGCGCGCCCCGGTCGCCGACATCATGAGCGGGGCCGTGCTCACCTGTGTGCCCGAGGACCGGGTGGACGATCTGGCGGCGATGATGACCGATCACCGGGTGCGTCACATCCCGGTGCTGGCCGAGGGCCGGCTGGCCGGGATCGTCAGCATCGGCGACGTGGTGAAGAACCGGCTCGAGGAACTCGGCGCCGAGCGCCAGCAGCTCGAGGCCTACATCACCCAGGGCGGCTAGCAGCCACCGGCGTCAGCTCCAGAGGTATTCGGCGCGCAGCCGGGCGCTGATGATCTCGAAGGTGGGTCGGTCCATGATCGCGCCTTCGCGGCGGATGCCCTCCTCGGGCACGTCGAGCACCCGGTCGAGTCGCACCCAGCTGGGCCGGCCGTCCGAGTCCCAGCTGCCCGCCCCGATGCTCACCCATGCCGGGTCGTCGGCGTGGTGGGACTGGCTGGACAGCATCAGCCCGAGCAGCGTGCGGCGCTCGCGGCCGACGACCAGCACCGGCCGGTCCTTGCCCCGGGTCGGGTCGTCCTCGTAGACCACCCAGGTCCAGACGATCTCGCCGGGATCCGCGCGGCCGTCGAGGTCGGGGGCGTAGACCACCTGGCGGGCCCGCTCGGCGGTGGGGACACCGGCCGGCGTCACCGGCCGGCCGCTGGCGATGGCCTTGGGAGGTTCGGCCGGCAGGGCGGTGGCCACCAGCACCTCCAGGCCGATCCGCAGGCCCTGCTGAATGGTGCGCCCGAGCGCATCGGGCTGCTGCAACTGCCGCAGGAACTTGGGGGCCTCATTGAACACGAGATGCTCGGCGCCCCTGAGCACCTGCTGCAACGTCCTCCACTGCGACGCCATGTGGCCGAGCATAGGCGAGCCGATACCCTTGAGAAGACGCCCTCTTCACCAGGAGATTCCCATCAGCAGTTTCGCCGACCAGACCTTCACGGCGCCGGCGCATATTCGGAACTTCTGCATCATCGCCCACATCGACCACGGGAAGTCCACGCTGGCCGACCGGATGCTGCAACTCACCGGTGTCGTCGCCGAGCGCGACATGCGCGCCCAGTACCTGGACCGGATGGACATCGAGCGCGAGCGCGGCATCACCATCAAGGCCCAGAACGTGCGGCTGCCGTGGACGGTCAAACTCGACGACGACGGGCTCACCGCCGGCGACTACGTGCTGCATCTGATCGACACCCCCGGCCACGTCGACTTCACCTACGAGGTGTCCCGGGCGCTGGAGGCCTGCGAGGGAGCGGTGCTGCTGGTCGACGCCGCCCAGGGCATCGAGGCGCAGACGCTGGCCAACCTGTACCTGGCGCTCGATCGCGATCTGACCATCATCCCGGTGCTCAACAAGATCGACCTGCCCGCCGCGGACCCGGAGCGCTATGCCGCAGAACTGGCGCACATCATCGGCTGTGAACCCGATGACGTGTTGCGGGTGTCCGGCAAGACCGGGGAGGGCGTGGCGGAGTTGCTCGACGAGGTCGTCCGCCTGGTGCCCGCGCCCACCGGCGACGCCGATGCGCCCGCGCGGGCGATGATCTTCGACTCGGTCTACGACATCTACCGCGGCGTGGTCACCTACGTGCGCGTCGTCGACGGCAAGATCACCCCGCGCGAGAAGATCAAGATGATGTCCACCGGCGCCACCCACGAACTGCTCGAGGTCGGCATCGTCTCACCGGAGCCCAAGCCCACCGCGGGCCTCGGAGTGGGCGAGGTGGGCTATCTCATCACTGGTGTGAAGGACGTCCGCCAGTCCAAGGTCGGTGACACCGTGACCACCGCGCGCCACGGCGCCACCGAGGCGCTCACCGGCTACCGCGAACCCAAGCCGATGGTCTACTCGGGCCTGTATCCGGTGGACGGTTCGGACTACCCGAATCTGCGTGACGCCCTGGACAAGCTGCAACTCAACGACGCCGCGCTGACCTACGAGCCGGAGACCTCGGTGGCGCTCGGGTTCGGTTTCCGGTGCGGCTTTCTGGGCCTGCTGCACATGGAGATCACCCGCGAGCGCCTGGAGCGTGAGTTCGACCTCGATCTGATCTCCACCTCGCCCAATGTGGTGTACCGGGTGATAACAGAGGATACGGCGCCCGGGAGTCCAGGGAAGATCGTCACCAACCCGTCGGACTGGCCCGAGGGCAAGATCCGCGAGGTCTACGAACCCGTGGTCAAGACCACCATCATCTCGCCGAGTGAGTTCATCGGCACCATCATGGAACTGTGCCAGTCCCGCCGCGGCGAACTCGGCGGGATGGACTACCTGTCCCCGGAACGCGTCGAGTTGCGCTACACCATGCCGCTGGGCGAGATCATCTTCGACTTCTTCGACTCGCTGAAGTCACGCACCCGCGGCTACGCCAGCCTGGACTACGAGGAGGCCGGCGAGCAGGAGGCCACCCTGGTCAAGGTCGACATCCTGCTGCAGGGTGAGGCCGTCGACGCCTTCAGCGCGATCGTGCACAAGGACTCCGCGCAGGCCTACGGCAACAAGATGACCGTCAAACTCAAAGAGCTCATCCCGCGCCAGCAGTTCGAGGTCCCGGTCCAGGCGGCGATCGGCTCGAAGATCATCGCGCGGGAGAACATCCGGGCGATCCGCAAGGACGTGCTCGCCAAGTGCTACGGCGGCGACATCACCCGAAAGCGCAAACTGCTGGAGAAGCAGAAGGAGGGCAAGAAGCGGATGAAGACCATCGGCCGGGTCGACGTCCCGCAGGAGGCCTTCGTCGCGGCGTTGTCCACCGACGCCGCCGGTGACAAGGCCGGCGACAAGACGCGGAAGTAGGGGGCCATCAAGCGCGCCGTCGCAGTCCTCGCCGCACTGGTGCTGACCGGCTGCTCCGCGGCCGTGGAGGGCACCGCGGCGCGCCTCGGCGCCGGTGAGCCGCTGCCGCTGCAGCAGATCCTTCCCACCGCCGATGACATCAGCGCCGCCGTCGGAAACCAGGTGGATGTGACCAGCACGCCGAGCATCGGTTCGATCGATGTGCTGCCCAACGGGATCCGCGACAGCGACGGCGCGACCCCGCTGGACTGCCTCGGCGCGGTCACCCCCCTGATGCGGGTGGTCTACGAGGGCGGCGGCGTGCAGTCCGCCGCGTGGCGCGACTATGCCCGCCTCGGCGAGGGCCTGACGGTGTCCAGTGCCGAGGCGGGTGTCGTGCGGTTCGACTCGGAAGCGCAAGCGTCGCGGATGTTCGCCCGGTTCGTCACCCAGTGGCAGTCCTGTGACCAGACGACGGTGACGCTGAGCGCCGGCGGATCCGGCGGACTGGAACTCACCGTCACTGAGGTGCGGGTGGACGGACCGGTGCTGTCGGCGGTGATCCTCAGCGACGGCGGCGACGGCACGGTCTATCCCACCGAGCATGCGGTGGGTGTGGCGGCGGACTGCATCGTCGACGTCGACGTCGCGGTCACCGACCCCGATCCCGCCCGCCGGGTCGCGGGCGGCCGCGCCGTCGGTGTGGTGCGGGCGATGCTGGATACGATCAGCGCCGGGCGCTGAGCGAATCGGTTACTCGGAACCGGGAAGGCCGCGACCCATCCACGGGAACACCGGCTGGTTGGCCGGCGGCGCCGTGGTGCCCGGCCGGGCCTTGATCGAAACGCTGCCGTTGGTCTGGCACTTGTTGGTGCCGTTCACGTCATCGCAGACCGGACGCGCCTGGCTGACGGGAGCCGTGATCACCGCTCCCACGGCGATCCCGGACACTGCCGCCGCGACGGCGGCGAGGAGTTTGTGGCTCATGACATCTCACGCTATGCACAGCGCTCCGGTGCTGTCAGCACACTCGTACAGACTCATAAACACGCATAGAGTCCGAAACTTCACCGGGTCCGACTCACAGCGGCGCGTTGGCCGGCTGGAACACCCCGGTCGAATCAGCCTGTTCCTCAGCGCGGATGACGTGTACCACCGCGTTGATCAGTGCCAGATGCGTGAAGGCCTGCGGGAAATTGCCGAGATGGCGGCCAGTGCTGGGCTCGATCTCCTCGGCGTAGAGGTGCAGTGGGCTGGCGAAGGACAGCAGCCGTTCGCACAGGTGCCGCGCCCGGCTCACCTCGCCGATCTCCACCAGTGCCGACACCAGCCAGAACGAGCAGATGGTGAACGACCCCTCCTCGCCGGACAGGCCGTCGTCGGTCTCCTCGACCCGATAGCGCAACACCAGTCCGTCCTCGGTGAGTTCGTCGGCGATGGCCAGCACGGTGGCCCGCACCCGGGGATCGTCGGACGGCAGGAATCGCAGCAGCGGCACCAGCAGCAGCGAGGCGTCCAGCGCCGGGTCGCCGTAACGCTGGGTGAACACCCCGCGGGAGTCCACGCCGTGGGCGAGGATGTCGGCC
>VEQU01000047.1 GCA_018883075.1 Mycobacterium sp. | reverse complement strand
GACCGGTACAACTCGACCAGCGAGTCGACGGTGTCGTCGTCGGGCGCGGCGGCCGGCGCGCTCAGCACGGCGTCGCCCTCGGCCACCGCGTACGCCCACCCGTCGTCGGAACTCACCAGTAGTGAGGCCCGCGGGTCGCGGCGCAGGTTGCGCGTCTTGGCGCGCGACTCGGTGATCGACATCTCCACGGTGAGTCGCTGTGGATCGAGATGGTAGGTGACGTGGGACAGCTGCGGCCGGCCGTCGCGTTTGATGGTGGCGAGCACCCCCAGGGAGTTGTCGGCGATCAGCGCCAGCAACTTGTCGTCGAACACCTCACGAACCACACCGCCGAGCCTACTGCCGCCGACGGCGGTAGGTTGGACTCGATGGAGCGAGCCAAAGTGGAGGCACGGGAACTCACCGGCGTCTCCGAGACCGCGCTGCTGACCCTCAACGGCCGCGCACACCAGGCCTCGTTGCCCGACGCCATCCTGCGCGACCCGATGGCCATCGCACTGCGCGAGCGCTTCGACGTGGATTTCGACAGGTTCGGCCGCAGGGGCCAGGAGATGGCGCTGCGCTCACTAGCCGCCGACCGGTGCACCGCCGACTATCTGCGCACCCACCCGCAGGCCACCGTGGTCGCCCTGGCCGAGGGCTTCCAGACCAGCTTCTGGCGCATCGACGAGGCGATGGGCGGCGGCCGGTTCCGGTGGGTCTCGGTGGATCTGCCGCCGGTGATCGCCCTGCGCGAGCGATTGCTGCCGGCATCACCGCGGATCACCAGCATCGGCCAGTCGGCCCTGGACTTCACTTGGATGGATCGCATCGACACCGGCGACGGGGTGTTCATCACCGCCGAGGGTCTGCTGATGTATCTGCAGCCCGAGGAGGCGATGGCGCTGATCGGAGAGTGCGCACGACGATTCCCCGGCGGGCAGATGTTCTTCGACCTGCCGCCGACCATCGTCAAGAAGGTCGCCCCCAACGGTATGCGGGCGTCCAAGCACTACCGGGTCCCGCCCATGCCGTTCAGCATGTCGATCAACCAACTGCAGGCGCTGGTGGGCACGATGCCCGGTCTGCGGGCCGTTCGGGACGTCCCGATGCCGGCCGGACGTGGCTTCTTCTTCCGGACGGTGTTCCCCGCGATCTGGGACTTCGGGCCGACCAAACCCTTCCGTGGGGTCTACGCCCTACTGGAATTCGGCTGACCCTCGGATAGCCTGCAGCTCAGTCGAATTCACCCTCGATATACCGCAGAGCGTCGCGCCGCCCCACCCCCAGCGCCCGCGCGGCGTCGGCATACGTGCGCGCCGCGGCGGCCATCGCGGCGTCTGTGGGGTCGGTGCGGGCGACAAAGGTCCCCTGCCGCCCGCGCGTCTCGATGACCCCGGCGCTCTCCAGTTCCCGATAGGTGCGCGCCACGGTGTTGACCGCCAGCCCGAGGTCGGCCGCGAGTTGACGCACCGTGGGCAGCCGGGTTCCCGGCGCCAGACGGCCGTCTCGGACGGCGTCGATCACCTGGATCCGCATCTGGTCGAACAGCGGGGTGCCCGAACCGGTATCCACCCGCAACCACTGCACGCTCTCCAGTATCGCCGAGGGGTCTATCTTGGGCGTGTGCGTATCGCGGTACTCAGCGGGGCGGGGATCTCCGCCGAAAGCGGGGTGCCGACGTTCCGCGACGACGAGACCGGGCTGTGGTCGAAATACGACCCCTACGAGATCTCGAGCACCGACGGCTGGCAGAAGCATCCCGAGCGGGTGTGGGCCTGGTATCTGTGGCGTCACCATCTGGTCAAGGAGGTCTCGCCGAACGAGGGGCACCGGGCGGTGGCGATGTGGCAGGACCACGCCGACGTCGTCGTCGTCACCCAGAACGTCGACGACCTGCACGAGCGGGCCGGCAGCCGGGTGGTGCACCACCTGCACGGCAGCCTGGCCCAGTTCCGCTGCGACACGTGCGGATCGCGTTACCACGGTCCGCTGCCGGATATGGCCGAGCCGGTGCTGGAGGTGATGCCTCCGTCGTGCGAGTGCGGCGGCCTGATCCGGCCGGACATCGTGTGGTTCGGCGAGGCCCTGCCCGACGAACCGTGGCAGGCCGCCGTCGAGGCGGTGGCCACCTCGGAGTTGGTGGTGGTGGTCGGCACCTCCGGAATCGTCTATCCGGCGGCCGGGCTGCCGGATATCGCACTGGCCCGCGGTGCTGCGGTGATCGAGGTCAACCCCGAACCCACCCCGCTGTCGGCCTCGGCCACCGCCAGTGTGCGCGAAAGCGCGGGCACGGCGCTGCCGCAGTTACTGCAGCGGCTGCCCGAACTGCTCGGCGGCTAGGCGGTCTTCACCGCCCGGCCGACGGCCACCTCCGAGACCGGGATCGGCACCCAGGCCGGAAAGGTCATCTGATGGCGGGTGCTCGCCAGGCTGAAGCCTGCACAGGTGATCGAACGCTCGGTGTTGCGGTGGGTGTGGCAGTTGCCGGAGATGCGCGGCCACACCGTCGCATCGGCCATCTTCTGCATGGCACCCCGCCACCCCGAGCTGGCAACATGCTCAAAGAAGCGCAGTTCACCGCCGGTCTTGAGCAGCGAATTGAGCTGTTGCAGAACCGATTCCGGATTCCGCACGGAGCACAGAACCAGAGAGCACACCACCGCGTCGAAGGGCTCGACGTCAGGTCTGTCGGCAAACGCGGCCTCGATGGTCGACTCGATGACGGTGACCGGGATCGGGGCCGCAGCGGCCGCCTCGCGGGCCCTCGGCGCCAGCCGGGTCTCCGGCTCACAGGCCACCACCTCGGTGACGGTGTGCGGGTAATGCGCGAAATTGGTTCCCGTGCCGGCACCGACCTCCAGGACCCGTCCGGACAGGCCCGCCAGATTCTCGGCGCGCAGACGGCGCAGCAGCGGAGTCTCGTGCGACGACATCACCGTCCACAGCCGGGCGAAGAACGGATGGTCGAGGGTCACACCGCGCTTCGGTTCGCTGCTCATCGCTTCACTGTAGCCAGCGATCCGGGCTCGGCCGCCGGCCGTTGTCCCGGCTCCTCGCTGAGCCCGAAACGGCTGTGCAGCCGCATCAGCGGCGCCGGCGCCCACCAGTTCCGCTTGCCCATCACGTGCATGAAGGCCGGCAGCAGTGCCATCCGGACCAGCGTCGCGTCGACCAGCACCGCAAGAGTCAGGCCCAGGCCGAAGATCCGCATGAACGACACCTGGGCGGCGATGAGTGCCGCGAAGGCGATGGCCATGATCAGCGCTGCGGCCGTCACCACCCGCCCGGTACGCGCCAGACCCAGGGCGACGCTCTCGTCGCTGTCGGCACGGGTCTGCGGTGAGTTCAGCCAGTACTCCCGGATGCGGGCCAGCAGGAACACCTCGTAGTCCATCGAGAGGCCGAACGCGACGCAGAACATCAGCACCGGGATGTTGGCCTCCAGGGTGCCGGTTGGTGTCGTACCCAGCGCCCCGAGGTTGCCGTCCTGGAAGATCCAGACCAGCGCGCCGAACGCGGCCGAGAGCGACAGCACATTGAGCACCAGTGCCTTGAGCGGGAGCACCAGGCTGCCGGTGAGTCCGAAGAGCAGCACAAAGGTGATCACCCCGATCAGCGTGAGCACCACCGGCATACGCGAGCTGACAGTGCCGACGATGTCCTGGGTCATCTGGGCGATCCCGCCCATCAGCACGTCCCGTCCGTCCGGTGGCGCGACTGCGTGCAGCCGCTGCAGTTGCACGCTGGAGGCTTCGGAGTACAGCGGTGCGGTGCTGCGGACGGACATGAACGCGCTGCCGTCGGCCACCCCGGCCGGTGCCGACGTCGGCCCGACCCGGTTGCCCGCCGCGAACGTCCCGCCGGGCGCTGACACCAGCGTGACGTCGGCTACCCGGGACAACTCGGCGGCGTAGCGATCGAGTTCTGTGTTCGTGATCCCTGCGGCGTCGGGGATGACCACGCTGAGCCCGGTGTTGAGGTCGCTGGCAAAGTCGTTGCGTAACTGGTCGCCCACCTGGTGGGCCGACGCGCTCTTGGGCAGCACCCGGTCATCGGGGTTGCCGAACTTGATGTGCAGGAAAGGAATACCGAGCAACAGCAGCAGCGCGACGATCGCGGTACCCACCGGGATCGACCGGCGCATGACGAACTTCGTCGACCGGTACCAGAACTGCTTGTCGACGTCACGGGCCACGGGTTCGGGGCGGCGCAGCACCCGCCGGGCCAGACGGCGGATGTCGAACGAGTCGATCCGGTCACCGAGCAGGGCGATCGCCGCCGGGGTGACCAGGATCGCCGCCGCCGCCGCGAAGGCCACGGTCGCTATCCCGGAGTAGGCGAACGATTTGAGGAAGTACATCGGGAAAAGCATCAGGGCGGACAGCGACAGCGCCACGGTGACAGCCGAGAAGAGCACCGTCCGTCCCGCGGTGCTCATGGTGCGCACCAGAGCGGTCTGCTTGTCGGCACCGTCGGCGATTTCGTCGCGGTAGCGGCTCAGGATCAGCAGCGTGTAGTCGATGGCCAATGCCAGGCCCAGTGCGGTGGTGATGTTCAGGGCGAAGATGGAGACCTCGGTGAAGAACGTGAACAGCCGCAGCACCGACATCGCGCCGAGGATGGCCATCAGCCCGACCACCAGTGGCAGCGACGCGGCCAGCAGGCCGCCGAACACCCACACCAGAACCAGGAAGCTGAGCGGGATCGCGATCGCTTCCATCCGGATCAGGTCTCGCATGGTCTGGGTGTTGATCTGCTTGTAGATCATGGCCGTGCCGCCGGCCTTGATACTCATGCCGTCCCGTTCGCCCACCACCGGCTCGGCCAGTTCGGCGGCGTAGTCCTGCGCCTTGTCCTCACCTCCCGACAGGGTCGCCACGATCAGGCCTGTCGTGCCGTCCACGCTGAGCAGTTCGGCGGCCGCCGACGGCGGTGAGGTCCACGGCGAGCTCACGCTCAGCACGTAGGGCGAGGCGTCGAAGCGGGTGACGATATCGGCGCCCGCGGCGGCGGCCCGGCCGCTTCGGGCCCCGGCCGGGTCGGTCACGGTGATCAGAAGCTGCTGGTCGCTCTGCCCGAATTTCTCCATCAGCAGGCGTGCGGCCTTCGCCGACTCCGAACCGGGATTCTGAAATCCGCCCGCCGAAAGATGATTTGCTATCGACGCCCCGAAAACTCCGGTGGCGACCATGAGAACGGTGGCGACGGCCAGAATGAGCCGTGGCGAGCGAACGGCCAGATTGGCGATCCCGCGCAGCACAGCGGCCGTCCTTTCCCCCGTCCAGCTAACTCAAGTCCCTGACCAGTGTGATCGCCGGGGAAATGGCGGTCAAACCCATGCCCGGCCCGGTAACCCGCCGGTAAGAATTGCCACCATTTTCCGAAACGTGACTCAATGATTCCTTAATAGTGACTCTTACGCTCAGTCTCATGTGGATCGACGACACCAGCGCCGACGTCATCAAGGTTGACTTCGACGCCCTGTATCACGGCGATGTTCTGGTCGAGGGTGACACCTCCGAGCAGTTCGTCGACGTGGCCTGATACCAGGCCTTTCACGCCGAGAACGCCGGCACGAGCCGTGCGTTGACGCGCCCGGACTCCACCCCAGTGCCCGCCTGATTCCAGGCGGGCATTTTTCATCGGTTCAGGCGGGGCGGTTCAGGCGGGCACAGTCGCCGTACGGACCATCCCGGCCAGCCGGCCGGTGATGATCTCCTCGGCCTCACGCACGATCCGGCTGACCAACTCGGCGCAGGTCGGGACATCGTGAATCAGGCCCATCACGGTGCCGGCCGACCAGATCCCGGCCTCCAGATCGCCGTCGTCGAACACCCGCCGGCCGCGCGATCCGGCCACCAGGTCCTTGACGTCGTCGAACTGTCCCCCGCCGGCGAGGATCTCGACCACCTCACGGGAGACCGTGTTGGACGCCACCCGGGCGGTGTTGTGCAGGCTCCGGAAGATCAGTTCGGTGCCGCGCTCGTCGGTGTCGACGATGGCCTGCTTGACGTTGTCATGGATGCACGACTCGACGGTGCACATGAACCGGGTGCCCATGTTGATGCCGTCGGCGCCCAGCGCCAGCGCCGCCACCAGACCGCGGGCGTCCCCGAAGCCGCCTGAGGCGATCATCGGGATCTCGATCTTCTCCGCCGCTGCCGGGATCAGCACCAGGCCGGGCACGTCGTCCTCACCGGGGTGGCCGGCGCACTCGAAGCCGTCGATGCTGATGCCGTCCACACCCAGGCTCTGCGCCTTCACGGCGTGCCGGACCGACGTGCACTTGTGCAGCACCTTGATGCCGTTGTCGTGGAACATCGGCAGATGCGGCGCCGGGTTGGAGCCGGCCGTCTCGACGATCTTGATACCCGCGTCGACGATCACCTGCCGGTACTCGTCGTAGGGCGGCGGGTTGATCGCGGGCAGGATCGTCAGGTTCACGCCGAACGGCTTGTCGGTGAGCTCGCGGGTCTTGTCGATCTCGCGGGCCAGGTCGGCCGGGGTCGGCTGGGTCAGCGCGGTGATGAAGCCGAGCGCGCCCGCGTTGGCCACGGCGGCGACGAGTTCGGCGCGGCCGACCCACTGCATACCGCCCTGGGCGATCGGGTGCTCGACGCCGAAGGTCTCGGTGAACTTGGTCTTCAAAGTCATGAGTTCTCCTGTGTTACCTGATCATCGCGGTGCCATGCGGATGGCGCCGTCGAGGCGGATCACCTCGCCGTTGAGCATCGGATTCTCCACGATGTGCACCGCCAGCGCGCCGTATTCGCTGGGCTTGCCCAGCCGCGACGGGTGCGGCACCTGCGCACCGAGTGAAGCCTTGGCCGGCTCGGGCAGCCCGGCCAGCAGTGGGGTGTCGAACAGGCCGGGGGCGATGGTGACGACGCGGATCTGCTTGTCGGCGAGATCACGGGCGATCGGCAGGGTCATGCCCACTACCCCGCCCTTGGACGCCGAGTAGGCGGCCTGGCCGATCTGGCCGTCGAATGCCGCCACCGACGCCGTGTTGATGACGACGCCGCGCTCGCCGCCGACCGACTCCGTCTTGGCCATCCGCTCGGCCCCCAGCCGCAGCACGTTGAAGCTGCCGACCAGGTTGATGTTGACGATGCGGGCGAACTTCGCCAGCGGGTAGACCTCGCCCTTGCCGCTGATGACGCGGATGGCGTCGCCGGTTCCGGCGCAGTTCACCACGACGCGCACCGGGCCCATGCTCTCGGCGAGGTCGAAGGCACGGGCGACGGCCTCCTCGTCGCAGACATCGGCGGCGGCGAATCGCACCCGTTCGCCGAGGTTCTTGGCGACCTCCTCGCCCTTGGATGTGGGCAGGTCCAGGATGACGACCTTGGCGCCCTCGGCCAGGAGCGCCTCGGCGGTGGCCAGTCCGAGTCCGGAGGCGCCACCGGTGACGACGGCCACCGCGTCTTTGATCTCCACGTGCGTGTTCCTTTCGGCATCAACCTACTGGTTGGTTGGGACTATAACCCAGCCCCAGCCCAGCCCCGCGCCGACCTCAGACCCAGTCGCGAAGGACGGCCTCGGTGTCCTCCCCGGGCACCCGCGGTGGGGTCGGCCTGCCTGGCTGCGTGCGGGAGAACCGCGGAGCCGGCATCGGGAAGATCGAGTCGCCTTCTTTGTAGAAGCTGCCGCGCTCGACGTTGTGCGGTTCGTTCTCGATCTCGGCGAACGACAGGATCGGCGTGACGCACGCGTCACTGCCGGCGAACACCTTCGCCCAGTGATCGCGGTCATGTTTGGCGAAGGTGTCGGTGAGGATCGCACGCAGTTCGGGAAAGCGCCCGACATCGTTCTGGGCCGGCAGCGCCGCCGGGTCCAGGCCCAGCTTCTCGATGAGTTCGGCGTAGAACTGCGGCTCGATCGAGCCGACCGCGACGTGGCGGCCGTCGGCGCACTCGTACACGTTGTACCAGGGCGCGCCCGTGTCGAGCATGTTCGTGCCGCGCACGTCGCTCCACATTCCGATGTGGCGCATCGCATACATCATCTGCGCCAGCACCGCCGAGCCGTCGACCATCGCCACGTCGATCACCTGACCCTTGCCGGAGTGGCCGCGCTCGTAGAGCGCGGCGAGGATACCGACCAGACAGAACATCGAGCCGCCGCCGAAGTCGCCGACGAGGTTCAGCGGCGGCACAGGGGCCTCGCCTGCGCGACCGATCGCGTGCAGCACGCCGTTGAGCGAGATGTAGTTCATATCGTGGCCGGACTGCTGGCTGCGCGGGCCGGTCTGACCCCAGCCGGTCATGCGCGCATAGATCAGTCCCTCGTTGAGCTTCGCGCAGTCCTGCGGGCCCAGACCGAGACGTTCGGTGACGCCGGGCCGGAAGCCTTCGATGAGCACGTCGGCCTTGGAGATCAGCTTCAGGACCAGAGCGCGCCCCTCATCGCTCTTCAGGTCGGCGGTGACCGAGCGGCGGTTGCGGAGCAGGAAGTCGTCGGACATCCGGGTAGGTTGCCCGGGCCGAGACGACGGACGTTCGACGCGGACGACGTCGGCGCCGAGGTCGCCGAGGATCATCGACGCGTGCGGACCGGGGCCGATCCCGGCGAGTTCGATGACCCGGAGGCCCTTGAGTGGTCCAGCCATATCTCCTTCTGCCTTTCTTTTCAGGCGCGCCTGCATGCTCTCGGTGGCTTCTTTGTACCGTGTCCTTTCATGACCTCCTACACCGGCACCGATGACCTCCTCGTCTCGCTCGACGGCAACGTCCTATCGGTGACGTTCAACCGGCCCGACAGCCTCAATTCGCTCACCGCGGCGATGATGGAGACGCTCTGCGGCGTCCTCGACCAGGCGGCCACCGATCCAGCGGTGAAGGTCGTGCGACTCGGCGGGGCCGGGCGCGGGTTCTGCGCCGGCGCGGGTATCAGCGCCGAGGATCAGGCACAGGCCCAGGAGGCCCTGGGCGCGGGAATCGACCCGTTACTGGCGGCCGTCAATGTCGCGATACGCAAGATCGCTGACCTTCCCGCGCCGGTTGTGGCCGTGGTGCACGGGCCGACCGCCGGCGTGGGAGTGTCGCTGGCTCTGGCATGCGACGTCGTATTGGCCTCGGAGACAGCCTTCTTCCTGCTCGCCTTCACCAAGATCGGTCTGATGCCCGACGGCGGCGCCTCGGCTCTGGTGGCAGCGTCGATCGGGCGTGCCCGCGCGATGAAGATGGCGCTGCTGGCGGAGCGCCTGCCGGCCAATGAGGCCTTCGACCACGGGCTGGTGTCGTCGGTACATCCCGCCGACGGGCTGGAGGCCGAGGCGGCGGCGGTGATCGAGAAACTGGCGGCCGGTCCGGCTCTGGCGCTGCGCAGGACCAAGCACGCGATCAACGCGGCGACGCTGACCGAACTCGACGGGGCGCTCGCCCGCGAGACCGAAGGTCAGCTAACACTGTTGCGCAGCAAGGATTTCGCCGAGGGAACGCGCGCCTTCCAGGAACGCCGGACGGCGGTATTCACCGGCGAGTAGCGCCGCTCAGAGTCCGAAGATCGGCGGCAGCGCCAGCACCATGATCAGCCCCCACACCAGGTGGGTGAGGAAGGGTGCCAGCACACCACCGGTGGCACGGCGTTCCAGCGCGCACACCGTGCCCAGGATCAGCGCGGCGAAACCGAGCATGGGATTGCCACTGGCGCTGGTGCAGATCACGTATAGCAGTGTCGAGATGGCCACCGGATGGAAATGCCCGAGTGCGGTGTAGAGGGCACCGCGGAAGAACAACTCCTCGGCCACACCGTTGATCACGGCGATCAGCACGATGATCCACAGCGGACCGATATTGGTGAACTGCAGCACGCGGGTGATCGGCTCGGCCACCGCGGGTATCTCGCGGGCGAGGAGTCCGCCGGCCAGGAACACCGCACCGAGCAGCAGGCCGACGGTGATCCCGGTGATGACCGGGCGCTGATTGCGGCCGTGCCATTTGATCGAGCCGAGGTGCAGGGGCCCGGACGCGAAGGCGCCCGCCAGCCACGTCGCCGCCAAGGCCAGGGTCAGCCAGTAGAACGATTCGTCGCCGGGCTTGCTGCGCATCGAGAACCCGAGCAGAACCGCGCCGGCCACCATGACGATGGCCACCACGAGTTTGCGGCGCCGTACCACTGCGGGCCACTCCTGATGCGCCGCGGCCTCCTTGGTCGCGGCATCGCGAAGTTCGTCGAGCGTCATCGGACGCACGACCGAAAGTCGCCGGCCGCTGGCCGGGCAGGTATGGGCGCCGGTGCCGGCGCCGGGATAGCCATCGCCTTCACGGTACGAAAAAATACCCGCCGCGGGTAACGGCCAAGTGGTGACACAAGCCTGACGTCCCGGAGCCTCATGTCCAGCGGCCTTACGTCCCGGCGTCGCGGTGCAGCGCCATCAGCCGCTCGTGGACGACGGCGTTGTCGCGGTTGGCGGCCAGTTCGGCGTCGCTGAGTTCCCGCCGCACCCGGCCGGGTACCCCGGCCACCAGGGATCGCGGCGGGACCACAACGCCCTGGGGGATGAGCGCCCCGGCGGCGATCAGCGACCCGGCCCCGATCACTGCGCCGTTGAGCACGATGGCCCCCATGCCGATCAGCGCGCCGTCCTCCACGGTGCAGCCGTGCAGCACGGCGTTATGCCCGACACTGACCCCGGCCCCCACGCGTACCGGGTACTCGGCGTCGACGTGGACGGTCACCCCGTCCTGGATGTTGGTCCCGGCCCCGATGTCGATTGGCTCGGCCTCGGCCCGCAGGACCGCCGCATACCAGACGCTGGCCCGTGCGGCCAGCCGCACCTGCCCGATCAGGCTGGCGTTCGGCGCCACCCAGGACTCGGGATGCAGTTCAGGGGCACGACCGCGCAGAGAGACGAGCAGGGGGTCAGGCATGGCGGTCATGGTACGAACCCGGTGACGAACTCGCGGTTTTGGGTAACGGATCGGCCCGCGACTACGATTCCATCCTCGTGACCACTCGTATCAAGACCTACGGCCTCGCTGCGGCGGCCGCCGCGATCGCCGTCGCCGCCGCCACCTCGGTCCAGGCCTACGCCGACCCGACACCTCCCCCGGTCGATCCGCCAGCGCCCACCAGCTCAGGTGTCCCGGTGCCGACGTCCACCAAGGTGCCCGATCCCCAGGGCCCCGGCTGTGACGCGTACCGCCGGGAGGTGCCCACCGGTTCGGGCTCGATCGAGTCGATGGCACTGCAGACCGGTTCGCAGGCCATCGCGAGCAACCCGGATCTGAGCACGTTCAACGCGGCGATCTCCGGAAAGCTCAACCCGGACGTCAACATCGTCTCGGTTCTCGACGGCGGTCCCTACGTGGTGTTCGCGCCCACCGACGCGGCCTTCTCCAAGCTGGACGCGGCCACGCTGCAGACCCTCAAGACCGACCCGACGGTGCTGCTGCCGACGCTCTTCTACCACATGGTGCTGGGCTACCTCGGCCCCAACGACGTGCAGGGCAAGATGCCCACGCAGGACGGGCGGTCGGTGGTGGTGACCGGCAAGGGCGGTGACATCAAGGTCAACGACAGCAAAGTGACCTGCGCCTACACCGCCCGCGGCGCCTACATCTACATGATCGACGACGTTCTGACGCCGCCGGATCCGGCCGCCGAGGCGGCCGAGGCGGCGGCGCCGACCACCAGTTCGACGGCAACCCCGGAGACGTCGGCGTCCAGCACGCCGGCCACCACTTTGGCGCCCACCGAGACCGGCCCGGCCGTACCCACCACCACGACCACCCGGGTCGCCGCCTAACCGGCGATCAGCGGGCCTTCCAGACCGGAGCCCGCTTCTGGGCGAAGGCCAGTGGGCCTTCCATGGCGTCCTCGGAGCTGAACACCGCCCGCATCTCCCGGTTGGACCGTTTCCACGCGGCGCTCTCCGGGGTGATCACGCCGTCATCGACACCGAGTGCGACGCGCTTGCTGGCCTGCACGGCCAGCGGTGCATTGACGGTGATCCGGTCGGCCAGCGCGCACGCGGCCTCCACGACGGTGCCGTCGGCGACGACCTGATTGACCAGCCCCCAGCGGGCGGCCTCGTCGGCGGTGATCGGGTCACCGGTGACGAGCAGTTGCATGGCGATCTTGCGCGGCAGCTGGTCGACGATGCGGAACATGCCGCCGGCCGCAGCCACCAGGCCGCGCTTGACCTCCGGCAGGCCGAACTGAGCGCTCGATGCTGCGACCACCAGGTCACTGCCCAGCGAGATCTCGCTGCCACCGCCGAGTGCGGTGCCATTGACCGCGGCGATCACCGGCTTGTCGATGTAGTGCTCGACGAAACCGGCGAAGCCCCACTCCGGGTGGTCGGGGTGCATGATGTTCTCGCCGCGCGAGAGCGCCTTGAGATCGGCACCCGCGCAAAACGACTTGTCACCCGAACCGGTGATGACCACCGCCCGGATCTCCGGGTCGTCCTGGGCCTGTTGCAACGCGTCACCGACACCGATGCTCACCGCGGTGTTGACGGCGTTACGCGCGTCGGGCCGGTTGATGGTGATCAGCAGGGTGTTGCCCCGGCGCTCGGTGAGAGCGCCGGGGGATTCGGCGTCCGTCATCGCTAGAGCAGTTCCAGGATCGTGGCGTTGGCCTGGCCGCCGCCCTCGCACATGGTCTGCAGACCGTACTTAATGTTGTTGTCGCGCATGTGGTAAAGCATCGTGGTCATGATGCGCGCACCGGAGCCGCCGAGCGGATGACCGAGTGCAATCGCGCCGCCGTTGGGGTTGAGCTTCTTCTCGTCGGCGCCGATCTCCTTGAGCCAGGCCATCGGCACCGGCGCGAACGCCTCGTTGACCTCGAAGACTCCGATGTCGGAGAGCTTCAGGCCGGATTTCTTCAACGCCTTCTGCGTCGCCGGGATCGGCGCGGACAGCATCATCACCGGGTCCGCACCGGCGAGCACGGCGGTGTGCACCTTGGCGATCGGCTTGAGGCCCAGTGACTTCGCCTTCTCCGCGGACATAAACAGCAGCGCGCCGGAGCCGTCGGAGATCTGCGAGGAGTTGCCGGCGTGGATCACACCGTCCTCCTTGAAGGCGGGCTTGAGCCCGGCCATCTTCTCCAGCGTGGTGCCCAGGCGGATGCCCTCGTCCTTGGTGATGACGTTGCCTTCCGCATCTTTGATGGCGACGATCTGATCGTCGAACGCGCCCGAGGCCTGCGCGGCGCCGGCCTTCTCATGGGAGTCCAGCGAGAACTGGTCGAGGTCGGTGCGCGACAGCTTCCACTTCTCGGCCATCATCTCCGCGCCGAGGCCCTGGTTGGGGATGATGCCGTTGTAGCGCGTCTTGAAGTCGGCGGTGTAGGGGTTGCCGCCGTTGGCCAGCGAGGCGCCCATCGGGGTGCGCGACATGGACTCCACTCCGCCGGCGATCACGGCGTCGTAGTGCCCGGCCACCACGCCCGCGGCGGCGAAGTGCACCGACTGCTGGCTGGATCCGCACTGACGGTCGACGGTCACACCGGGGATGGTCTCCGGCCAGCCGGCCGTCAGCACCGCGGTGCGGGCGATGTCGAGTGCCTGCTCACCGGCCTGCATGACGCAGCCCCAGATCACGTCGTCGACGATCTCCGGGTCGATCCCGGCCCGCTGGGCCAGGCCGTTGAGAACCTGCGCGGACAACTCCGCCGGGTGCACACCTGATAGGCCGCCGTTGCGCTTACCGACCGCCGAGCGCGCTGCCTCGACGATTACCGCTTCCGCCATCGACTTCTCCTTTGCTTGAACTGGATTCTGATCCGATTCTGACGACCAACCAACCGTTTGGTCAAACCCCGCTGGGTCAGGCCTCGACCCGACGGGTCTCGACGTGGACGGGCACGTCATCGTCCCAGGGCTGGCGGACCACCATGTCGGCGACGTTGACGTAACCCCGCTCGAACTCGCCCGTGGCCGCGTCGACCAGCCGGTAGCGCTGGGTCTGCCGGTGGATCGGCTGGGCGTCGAGGACGACCACCCGCACCTCGCCCGGTTCGAAGTGGCACCGGCGTTGCAGGGCGGCGATCAGCTGCTCGTTGTGCATGTGGCCGTCGCCGAAGTTCCAGCCGATCGCCATGCTGCAGATCCGCTCCCCATCGGTGACGGAGTAGGCGTCCTCGTTGCCGTCATCGTTGTCGTACGCCATCGCCCGGTGCGCCAGGGTGAACAGCGCCTTGCCGTGGGTGTTGAAACCTCGGAACGCATACCCCATGTAGATGGGGATCTGGGCGGCCTCCTTGCTGCCGTAGAACTTCTCCAGCTGTGCGGCCGGCATGTTGGCGATCGCGACGACGCCGTCGGCGATCTTGGCTTCCGCGGAGGGCTTGATACACCACAGGGTGGTGTCCCAGTTACCCGCGTAGTACCGCATGCCGGGCAGGAAGGACACCTTGCGGGGCATCAGGTTGCCGACGACGACGACGCTCGACATCACCACCAGCAGAATGACCGGCCACGGATTGGTCATGTCCGACAGACCCACCTCGGCGTGCCCGACGAACAGCGCCAGAACGCAGAAGATCATGAACACGTTCCACTCCAGCGGCACACCCATCGGGATGGCGGACAGGATGCCGAGGTGGAAGCACACCATGACGAAAGCGGCGATCGCGGTGGGCCAGCCACCGTGGGAGAACAGCAGCGCCAGGGGCACGAGCATCTCGATGGCGGTGCTGATGTGGGCGAGGCCGCGGGACAGCGGTCCGGGGCGAAGGTCGTCGGGGAAGCGTTCGAAGAACCTGCGTTTCAGCGAGCGCAGCCGGATCACCGGGCTGTTGGACATCATCGTGGAGATCACGAACGGAAAGTGTTTGTTGAGTTTGGAGGTGGCCGCGCCCATCCAGATCACCACGCAGGCAAGTTTGGCGGCGATGATGACGTTCGGGCCGCCGAACAGGAACGCCACCACGAACGGGACGTACACCTCTCCGCGCAGCGCCAGGAAGATGACCTTGTCGCGCAGACCGGCGCAGGCCACCAGGGCAAGTATCGTCCACGACTGCCAGGCCGGCAGCAGGCCGACCTCGGTGCCCAGAGCGGGATCGGGACCGGTGCCGTCGGACAGCAGGGCGATGAGCAGAGTCACCAGCAGAGCGCCGTAGAGGATCACATCGACCGGGTCGCGGTTGTCGCCCCGGGTGAACGGGATCCGGCCGGGCCACGGCGGAAGCCGGATGGTGTTGGGCCGCAACCAGTACAGAACCGATCCCATCGGCGGGTAGAAGCGGTTGTTGAGCGGGCCGAAGCCGCAGCCGAGGCCGATGACCTCGAACAGCATGGTGTAGAGCACGACCTTCTGAAGGACGATCGGTTCGGTCCACCACTGCCCGATGTTGCTCCAGCCGTCAATGCCCTTGGTCGCCAGCGCGAAGACGGCGCCGAACAGGATGTAGAGCAGGATCTTGACGACATAGAAGAGGTGTAGTGCCACCGGCGTGCCGAAACCGACCTCGGCCCAGTGCCGGGCCATCGGCCGGATCTTCTCCGAGCGGGTGCCCTTGCTCCACTCATCGAAGTCGATAACGGGCACTTCCTGCTTGAGAAATCCCATCCGGTGAGTTTTTCAGACCTGGGCGGGTGGGCGGAAGAAGATCGCCAGTTGCACGATGCCCGCGCTGACCCCGACGCCCAGTGCGATGGCCAGGCCCCACCAGCCGCGCAGGTACTGCTCCAGGCCCGTGCCGGAGAACAGCAGGTGATCGAGGCTGAATCGGCCCGCGCCCAGCGCCCCGAGGGCGACGGCGGCGGCCGCCAGGACGAGGTTGTACTCCCAGCCTTCCTTGGTGATGAAGAAGCCGTTGCCGCGGTGCACGGTCCAGGCGGCGACCAGCATCAGCGCCACGAATGCCGCCCCGGCGAACGGGGTGAACAGTCCCACGGCGAGCAGCAACCCTGCCCCGATCTCGGTCCACGCGGCCATCCGGGCGTGGAAAGCGCCGGGCCGCATCCCGATGCTGTCGAACCAGGCTGCCGTGCCGGAGATGCCGCCGGGACCGAAGAGCTTGTTGTAACCGTGCGCGGCCATGGTCAGACCGAGCACCGCCCGCAGGATCAGCAATCCCGTATCGACGGCATTCACGCCTGACAACCTAGGGCATCCGACAGCCGTTCCATATAGGCATCGACATCGACGTTCGCGGTGTCGGCATGCACGCTGATCGCCAGATGCCCACCGATCCCATGCACCCCGTGAGTGAGGCTCTGCATCGAGGACAGTGCCGGATACCCGGTGGTCAGCAGCACCGGGCAGCCCCCGAAAGACAGATCGGCCGGTCCCCGGTTGACGCTGGAGACGACGGTGTTGCCCGTCACCGCATCCGTTCGTGCGGCCGGATCGAACCTCCCCACCCCCCAGCGCAACACCGCGGCGGGCATGGCGGCGGAGGCTGCCTGAGATGCCAGCACGGCGGGGTGCGCGCTTCGGCGGCGGTGCGCAGCCAGTTCGGCCGCGATGCGTTCGGCTCGCGCACGCCGGTTCAACTCGGGGAACAGGCCGACGCCGACATTGCGAAAGTTGTTGCGGGCGTGCACCTGTGCCGACGCCATCGGCACTTCCGCCCCCAGCCGGGCGATGTCCTCACCGCGCCCGGCCAGGTAGCCGCCGAGCGCCTCCGACACCGCAACCAGCGCGCCGACTGTCACGGTGGGGCCGGGGAGGTCTTCGCGTCGCACCTCGAGGGTGCGGAATGCCGAGCTGCCCGACGGGGCGGCGTTCACGCTGAGCACGGGACGCGGGCCCTCAGGCGCCGGCAGCAGCCCGGCCCGCACGTCCCGCACGAACTGTCGATGGGTGCACGCCGCCATCAGAGCCTGCCAGGGCAGGAATCCGCGATCCGGAGCGGCGATGGCGGGCAGTGTGCTGGGGCGGCCAAGCAACACTCCCGCCAGGGCAGCCGCGCGGGTGCCGTCGGCAACCGCGTGCGCCATCTGGATCGCCACCACGCAACGCGATTCCGATCGGAACACATGCACGCGCCACGTCATGGCGGTCGCATCGAGTTGGTCCGCCCGCGCGAGGGTGTCCAGACAGTGCTGCCACTCCACTGGTGGGTGCTCGACGAACTGACGCTCGTCGATCTCGCCCCGGACCCAACTCGGGTAGCTCCACCGGGTGTCGTTGCGCACCCGCAGGCGCAAATCCTCGCAGGCCTGTGCACGGCTACGAACTTCGTCGAGGGCCGAGGCACGCGGGGTGCCGTCGAAGATGTAGAGCAGGAACTGATCGTTGGGTACCTTCGCCGACAGCCACAGCAGTTGCGCGTCGGCCGGCGCCATCGCGGTCACGGCCGACCCCGCGTGCGATTCGCCGGTCAGGGCCGGCCGCGCAGGAAGTCCACGATGCGCCGCCCGACCTCCTCGGGTTGCTCGAGTTGCAGGAAGTGCCCCGCCCGCTCGACAACCGCCACAT
>VEQU01000133.1 GCA_018883075.1 Mycobacterium sp. | reverse complement strand
GATGAGGACGACGACGATGAGGACGACGACGCCGAGGACTTCGATGACGAGGACGACGATGACGAGGACGACGATGACGAGGACGATGAGGACGACGAGGACGACGATGAGGACGAGGACGACGATGACGAGGACGAGGACGAGGACGACGAGGTAGCCGAGGCCGCCCCACCCGGCCGTCGCCCGCGCCGGCGCTCCGCGGCCCGCCCCGCCGGCCCTCCGGCCCTGGACTCCTGACCCGGTTTGACCCTCCGGTGCTGGTCGGAGTACCCTTGAGCGGTTGCCGCCAGGCGCTGCCGGCGGCTCGCAATCCAGACCAGCTCGCGCCATCCGGTGTCGCGCGCCCAGGAACGAAGAGGAACGATGGCCACCGACAACGCCACCTACGCGATCGTCAAGACGGGCGGCAAGCAGTACAAGGTTGCCGTCGGTGACGTGCTGAAGGTCGAGAAGCTCGAATCCGAGCCGGGCGCCTCGGTGTCCCTGCCGGTCGCGCTGGTGGTCAACGGCGCCAAGGTCACCACCGACGCCAAGGAACTGGCCAAGGTCGCGGTCACCGGCGAGGTCCTCGAGCACACCAAGGGCCCCAAGATCCGCATCCACAAGTTCAAGAACAAGACCGGCTACCACAAGCGGCAGGGTCACCGTCAGCCGCTGACGGTGCTCAAGGTCACCGGGATCAAGTAGGCAGGGGAGCGACTGACATGGCACACAAGAAGGGCGCTTCCAGCTCACGCAACGGCCGCGAGTCCAACGCACAGCGCCTCGGCGTGAAGCGGTTCGGCGGCCAGGTCGTGAAGGCCGGCGAGATCCTGGTCCGGCAGCGCGGTACCCACTTCCACCCCGGCGTCAACGTCGGCCGTGGCGGTGACGACACCCTGTTCGCCACCGCGCCCGGTGCGGTGGAGTTCGGCGAGAAGCGCGGGCGCAAGACCGTCAACGTCGTCCGCGTCGCCCGACCGGAGTAGCTTGCCCCGCTTCGTCGACCGCGTGGTCATTCACGTCCGCGCCGGTAACGGCGGCAACGGATGCGCCTCGGTGCACCGGGAGAAATACAAGCCGCTGGGCGGTCCCGACGGCGGCAACGGCGGGCGCGGCGGCAGCGTCGTGCTCGTCGTCGATCCGCAGGTGCACACCCTGCTCGACTTCCACTTCCATCCGCACGTGGATGCGCCGTCCGGCAAACAGGGGGCCGGCAGCAACCGCGACGGCGCCGCCGGCGCGGACCTCGAGGTGCGGGTGCCCGACGGAACCATGGTGCTCGACGATGGAGGTCGCCTTCTGGCCGACATGGTCGGGCCGGGCACCCGCTTCGTCGCCGCCGAGGGCGGCCGCGGGGGTCTGGGCAACGCAGCACTGGCGTCGCGCGCCCGCAAGGCTCCCGGCTTCGCGCTGCTGGGGGAGAAGGGTCAGACCCGCGACCTCACCCTCGAACTCAAGACCGTCGCCGACGTCGGACTGGTCGGCTTCCCGTCGGCCGGCAAGTCGTCGCTGGTGTCCACCATCTCCGCTGCCAAGCCGAAGATCGCCGACTATCCGTTCACCACGCTCGTGCCCAACCTCGGCGTGGTGTCCGCCGGCGAGCACACCTTCACCGTCGCCGATGTGCCGGGGCTGATCCCGGGCGCGTCCGAGGGCCGCGGACTCGGTCTGGACTTCCTGCGGCACATCGAACGATGTGCGGTGCTGGTGCACGTCGTCGACTGCGCGACGCTGGAGCCCGGCCGTGACCCGATCTCCGACATCGACGCACTGGAAGCCGAACTCGCCGCGTACCAGCCCACCCTGCAGGGCGATTCGACGCTCGGCGATCTGGCCGGCCGGCCGCGGGCGGTCGTGCTGAACAAGATCGACGTGCCGGAGGCGCGGGAACTAGCCGATTTCGTGCGGCCCGATATCGAGCAGCGCGGCTGGCCGGTGTTCGAGGTGTCGACGGTGACGCGCGAAGGACTGCGCGAGTTGACGTTCGCGCTGTGGGACATGGTGTCGCGCTACCGCGCCGCTCAGCCGCCGGTGGTAGCCCGCCGGCCCGTCATCCGCCCGGTTCCGCACGACCACAGCGGATTCACCGTCGAACCTGACCCGGGTCACCCGGGCGGGTTCGTGGTGCGCGGGCAGCGCCCGGAACGCTGGATCGCCCAGACCAATTTCGACAACGATGAGGCGGTGGGGTATCTCGGCGATCGGTTGGCGCGCCTGGGTGTAGAGGGAGAACTCTTCAAGCTCGGCGCCAAACCCGGCTGCGCGGTCACCATCGGCGATATGACGTTCGACTGGGAGCCGCAGACACCGGCGGGGGTGGACGTCGTGCCCACCGGCCGCGGCACCGACGCGCGGCTGGAACGCAACGAGCGCATGGGCGCCGCCGAACGCAAGGAGGCCCGCCGGTTGCGCCGCGAACACGAGGATGACCGGTGAGCGCGCACCGCGATGCCATCCGCACGGCACGCAGCGTGGTGGTCAAGGTCGGCACCACCGCGCTGACAGACCCGTCCGGCATCTTCGACACCGGACGGCTGGCCGCGCTGGCCGACGCCATCGAGGCGCGGATGAAAGCCGGCTCGGATGTGGTGATCGTCTCCTCCGGTGCGATCGCCGCCGGGATCGAACCACTCGGGCTGTCCAAGCGCCCCGCCGATCTGGCCACCAAACAGGCCGCTGCCAGCGTGGGCCAGGTTGCGCTGGTGAACGCCTGGAGTACGGCGTTCGCGCGCTATGACCGCACCGTTGGTCAGGTGCTGCTCACCGCGCACGACATCTCGCAGCGGGTGCAGCACACCAACGCCGCCCGCACACTCGACCGGCTGCGCGCGCTGCATGCGGTGGCAATCGTCAACGAGAACGACACGGTGGCCACCAACGAGATCCGCTTCGGCGACAACGACCGGCTCTCGGCCCTGGTGGCGCACCTGGTCGGTGCTGACGCGCTGGTGCTGCTATCCGATATCGACGGTCTGTACGACTCCGACCCGCGCAAAGGTGACGCGCGTTTCATCGCGGAGGTCACCGGCACGGGCGATCTGGACGGTGTGGTGGCCGGACGGGGCAGTCGGCTGGGCACCGGCGGGATGGCCTCGAAACTGTCCTCGGCGCTGCTGGCCGCCGACGCCGGGGTGCCGGTGCTGCTGGCCGCCGCCACTGACGCCGCGGCCGCGTTGTCCGGCGCCGCGGTGGGCACCGTGTTCGCCGCCCGCGGCACGCGGATGTCGGCGCGGCGGTTCTGGGTGCGCTACGCAGCCGAGGCGGCGGGGTCGCTGGTCTTGGACGACGGGGCGGTGCGCGCCGTGGTCTCACAGCGCCGCCCGCTGCTGGCGGCCGGCATCACCGGACTGGAGGGGAAGTTCTTCGGCGGCGACGTGGTCGAACTGCACGGCCCCGACGGCCAGATGGTGGCCCGCGGCGTGGTGGCCTACGACGCCGCCGAGTTGGCGACCATGATCGGGCGCTCGACATCGGATCTGCCGGCCGAGTTGCGCCGGCCGGCCGTGCACGCCGACGACTTGGTGGCGGTCTGACCGACCGTCGGTCGGAATGAGTCCTGCGTCACAGCGTCCGCCCGCGCTTTCGCGCGCACTAGAGGATTTCGCCCCCATCGCCTTTGGACCTAGGTCATTGTCGTTGCGGGCCTTGGTAATTCATTTGGATTCTGCGAGCGGTCGGATTTAGCAGTGAGGATTCCGTTGTGTTCCACTCCGTGGTGGAGCCGGGTCGCAGAGGGGTGATCCGGACCGTACGGGATCGGGGAAATCCATGGCTGGGCAGGCGCGTTCGAAGTCGACGAAGACCGGCACCCGGAAGGCCCGGCGAACCCTGCAGCCCTATGCCTGGCTCGGCGCGGGCGCTCTGACGCTGGGCGTGAGCGCCGCACTGGCAGGCGGAGCCGGCATCGCCCACGCCGACAGCCAGGACGCGGCCGGCCCGACCGGACGTGCCGCCACCGGCGAACGCGCGACCGCGGGCGCTACCCGACCCGACAAGACGCGCGGCGGCGCATCGGCGGCCCGGGCGGCCGCCGCGGCGCAGCCCGTCGCTTCCGGTGTCGTGGCCAGTCGGGTGGCGCTGGCGAGCCTCTCGCCGGC
>VEQU01000046.1 GCA_018883075.1 Mycobacterium sp. | reverse complement strand
CTACATACCGAACCTGGTGCCGCGGCTGTTCACCTTGGACCGTGACTTCATCGCCGAGATCCGTGATCTGGTTCCCGCCGAGCCACTCGACGAGATCCTCGCCGACTACGACACCTGGATCACCCAGCGCCCGAAAGAATTAGGCCGCCGGGTCGTCATCGAACTGCTCGCCTGGCAGTTCGCTAGCCCGGTCCGGTGGATCGAGACCCAGGATCTGCTGTTCACCGAGGAGGCCGCCGGCGGCATCGGCGTCGAGCGCTTCGTGGAGATTGGCGTGCGTTCGGCGCCCACCGTGGCCGGCCTGGCCCGCAACACCCTCAAGCTGCCCGAGTACGCCCACAGCACTGTCCAGGTGCTCAACGTCGAACGTGACGCCGCGGTGCTGTTCGCCAGCGACGAGGACGCGCCGGAGGAAGAGGCGCCCGCTGACGCCGCCCCGGCGGAGCCGGCGGCGGCCGAGGCAGCGATTTCGTCCGCGCCGATCGCGACGCCTGCAAGTGGCCCCCGCCCCGACGACATCCCGTTTGGCCCGGCCGACGCCACCCTGGCCATGATCGCGCTGTCGGCGAAGATGCGCGTCGATCAGATCGAGCCGCTGGATTCGATCGAGTCGATCACCGACGGCGCGTCCTCGAGGCGCAACCAGTTGCTGATGGACCTCGGTTCCGAACTCAACCTCGGCGCCATCGACGGCGCCGCCGAAGCCGATCTCACCGCGCTGCGCGGTCAGGTCACCAAACTCGCGCGCACCTATAAACCGTTCGGTCCGGTGCTCTCCGACGCCGTCAACGATCAGTTGCGGTCGGTGCTCGGGCCCTCCGGCAAGCGGCCCGCCGCGATCGCCGAGCGGGTCGCCAAGACCTGGGAACTCGGCGAGGGCTGGGTCAAGCACGTGACGGTCGAACTCGCACTGGGCACTCGGGAGGGCAGCAGCGTGCGCGGCGGGCCGTTGGGCGGGCTGCACGACGGCGCGCTCACCGACTCCGCCGCAGTGGACCGGGCCATAGACAACGCCGTCGCCGCGGTCGCCGCCCGGCACAACGTCGCGGTGTCGCTGCCCTCGACGGGTGGCGGCGGCGGTGCCGTCGTCGACTCGGCCGCCCTCGATGAGTTCGCCGCACAGGTCACCGGACCCGACGGTGTGCTGGCCGCAGCCGCCCGGCTGGTGCTCGGCCGGCTCGGCATAGACACCCCGGTCAGCACGCCGGTCACCGCGAGCGACGCCGAGCTGATCGACCTCGTCACCGCCGAACTCGGTTCGGACTGGCCGCGACTCGTGGCCCCCGCGTTCGACGCCCGCAAGGCGGTTCTGCTCGATGACCGGTGGGCCAGCGCACGTGAAGACCTTGTGACGCTGTGGCTGACCGATGACAACGAGATCGACGACGACCCGACGCGTTTCGACGGCGCCGGGCACACCGTCGCCGCCCAGGCCGACTGGTGGCGCGCGCGTGCGCTCGCCGAAGGCAGGGCGGTGCACGCATCGCTGTACGCAGGGATCGCCGACGGCGCGCGTAAAGCGGACACCGGAAGATACGGCCACGAGATCGCCGTGGTGACCGGCGCATCCAAGGGCTCCATCGCCGCCTCGGTGGTGGCCGGACTGCTCGACGGCGGCGCCACCGTCATCGCCACCACCTCGCGCCTCGACGACGAGCGCCTGGAGTTCTACAAGAACCTGTACCGCGACAACGGCCGATTCGGCGCCACCCTGTGGGTGCTGCCGGCCAACATGGCGTCCTATGCCGATATCGACGACCTGGTGTCGTGGATCGGCAACCCACAGAGCGAGAACCTGGGGCCCAAGGCCGTCCACCTCAAGGACGCCCAGAACCCCACGCTGCTGTTCCCGTTCGCCGCACCCCGGGTGGCGGGCGATCTCTCCGAGGCCGGATCGCGCTCCGAGATGGAGATGAAGGTGCTGCTGTGGGCGGTCGAGCGGCTGATCGGCGGCCTCTCGGCGATCGGCGCCGACCGCGACATCGCCTCGCGACTGCATGTGGTGCTGCCAGGCTCGCCCAACCGCGGAATGTTCGGCGGCGACGGCGCCTACGGCGAGGCCAAGTCGGCGCTCGACGCCGTGGTGGCCCGCTGGA
Organism: Mycobacterium sp.; assembly: GCA_018883075.1. Taxonomy (GTDB): domain Bacteria; phylum Actinomycetota; class Actinomycetes; order Mycobacteriales; family Mycobacteriaceae; genus Mycobacterium. The sequence continues at coordinate 15,455 of VEQU01000046.1, read as the reverse complement.
GCGCGGAATCGTCCTGGGCGCAACGCGTCACCATGGCGCATGCCCTGATCGGGTGGACCAAGGGCACCGGCCTCATGGGCCACAACGATGCGATCGTCGACGCCGTCGAACAGGCCGGCGTCACGACGTACACCACTGACGAGATGGCCGGGATGCTGCTCGAGTTGTGCACCGCCGAGGCGCGGTCCGCGGCCGGCACGGTGCCGCTGAGGGCGGATCTCACCGGCGGACTTGCCGACGCCGAACTCGACATGGCCGACCTCGCCGCGCGGGCCCGCGAGCAGATGGGCACCGACGCCCGCCGAGGCGAGCGGGGATCCGCCGGTGCGACCATCGCCGCACTGCCCTCACCGCCGCGCGGATACCGCAGCGCTGCGGCGCCGGCCTGGGCCGACCTCGACGTCGACCCGGCCGATCTGGTGGTCATCGTCGGTGGCGCGGAACTCGGCCCCTACGGTTCGTCGCGCACCCGCTTCGAGATGGAGGTCGACGCCGAACTGTCCGCCGCGGGTGTTTTGGAACTGGCGTGGACCACCGGCCTGATCCGCTGGGAGGACGACCCGAAGCCGGGTTGGTACGACACCGCCACCGGTGACCTGGTCGACGAAGCCGAACTGGTGGCGCGCTACCACGATGCGGTCGTATCCCGTTGCGGAATAAGGGAAATGGTCGCCGACGGCGCTCTGGAGTCCGGGCACGACACCCCACTGCTGGTCAGTGTCTTCCTCGAACGCGACTTCACCTTCGTCGTGTCCTCGGAAGCCGAGGCGCGGGCCTTCGAGCAGGCCGACCCCGAGCACACCGTGGTGCGCCCCCTCGCCGGATCCGGCGACTGGGAGGTGATACGCAAGGCCGGCACCGAGATCCGGGTGCCGCGCAAGGCCAAGCTCTCCCGCACGGTGGGTGGGCAGATCCCCACCGGATTCGACCCGACCGTCTACGGCATCAGCGCCGACATGGCGGGCTCGGTCGACCGGGTGGCGCTGTGGAACATGGTCGCCACGGTGGATGCCTTCCTCTCATCCGGCTTCACCCCGGCCGAGTTGATGCGCTGGGTTCATCCGAGCCTGGTGGCCAACACTCAGGGCACCGGCATCGGCGGTCTGACGAGCATGCAGACGATGTTCCACGGAAACCTGCTCGGCACGCCCAAGCCGAACGACATCCTGCAAGAGGTTCTGCCGAATGTCGTTGCGGCGCATGTGATGCAGTCCTACGTCGGCGGCTACGGCGCGATGGTCCACCCGGTCGGAGCGTGCGCCACCGCGGCCGTCTCAGTCGAGGAAGGTGTCGACAAGATTCGCCTCGGCAAGGCCGAACTGGTGGTCGCCGGCGGGTTCGACGACATGACGTCGGACGCCATCACCGGCTTCGGCGATATGGCCGCCACCGCCGACACCGAGATGATGCGCGCCAAAGGCATCAGCGACGCGCACATCTCCCGTGCCAACGACCGCCGCCGGCTCGGATTCCTCGAGGCCCAGGGCGGCGGCACCATCCTGCTGGCCCGCGGTGATCTCGCGGTGAAGATGGGGCTTCCGGTGCTCGCGGTGGTGGCCTACGCGCAGAGCTTCGCCGACGGCGTGCACACCTCCATCCCGGCGCCCGGTCTGGGCGCGTTGGGGGCGGGCCGGGGTGGGCGCGATTCGGAGCTGGCCCGCTCACTGGCCCGTCTCGGCGTCGGCGCCGACGACATCGCGGTGATCTCCAAGCACGACACCTCGACGCTGGCCAACGATCCCAACGAGACCGATCTGCACGAGCGTCTTGCCGACGCGCTTGGACGCTCGCCCGGAGCGCCGCTGTTCGTGGTGTCGCAGAAGAGCCTCACCGGACACGCCAAGGGCGGTGCGGCCGTGTTCCAGATGATGGGGCTGTGCCAGATCCTGCGCGATGGCGTCATCCCGCCCAACCGCAGTCTTGACTGCGTCGATGAGGAGATGGCCTCGGCGGAGCACTTCGTCTGGCCGCGCCGGACCCTGCACCTCGGCGACCGGTTCGGCCTCAAGGCCGGTCTGATCACCAGCCTGGGCTTCGGTCACGTGTCCGGACTCGTCGCACTGGTGCACCCGCAGGCGTTCATCGCCGCACTCGCGCCGGCGGAGCGTGCGGACTACCTCGCCCGGGCGCGCGCTCGGGTGCTGGCCGGTCAGCGCCGGCTCGCCGCGGCGATCGCCGGCGGCCGCCCGCTTTACGAACGGCCCGCCGGGCGCCGGTTCGACGACGCCGCCGACGCCGCGCCGGAGAAGGCTCAGGAGGCGGCCATGCTGCTGGACCCGGCATCACGTCTGGGTTCCGGCGGAACCTACTCGGTCTGATAGCGGTCGGCTAGGGTTCGCGGCGTGGCGATCGTTGGCGTGGGCATCGACGTGGTGTCGATACCCGACTTCGCCGAACAGGTCGACCAGCCCGGCACGGTGTACGCCGAGACGTTCACCCCGGGTGAGCGACGCGACGCCGCGGACAAGAGCTCGGTGGCCGCGCGGCACCTCGCCGCCCGCTGGGCCGCCAAGGAGGCGGTGATCAAGGCGTGGTCGGGCTCGCGGTTCGCCCAGCGGCCCGTGCTGCCGGAGGGAATCCACCGCGATATCGAGGTGATCACCGACATGTGGGGCCGGCCCAAGGTCCGACTCACCGGCGCGGTCGCCGAGCACCTGGCCGACGTCGTCATCCACGTGTCGCTCACCCACGAGGGCGATATCGCCGCCGCGGTAGCCATCCTCGAGACAATCTGAGCATGGCCGATCTCACCAGCCGGGTGCGCGAGGTGCTGCACGACGTCCGGCGCGACCTCGAGGATCTGGTTCGCATCCAGTCCGTGTGGGCAGACCCCGCCCGCCGTGACGAGGTCGTGCGCAGCGCGGAGGCCGTCGCCGCCCTGCTGCGCTCCGCCGGGTTCGCCGACGTCGCGATTGTCAGCGAGGGCGGAGCCCCCGCCGTGATCGCACGCCATCCCGCCCCGCCGGGTGCGCCGACGGTATTGCTCTACGCCCACCACGATGTGCAGCCGGAAGGTGATGCGACGCAGTGGGACTCGCCGCCTTTCGAGCCGACCGAGCGGGGCGGCCGGCTCTACGGCCGCGGCACCGCCGACGACAAGGCCGGAATCGCCACCCACCTGGCGGCCTTCCGCGCGCACGGTGGAAACCCGCCGGTGGGTGTGACGGTGTTTGTGGAGGGCGAGGAGGAGAGCGGATCCCCCTCGCTGAGCCGGCTATTGGATGCGCACCGGGACAAGCTCGCCGCGGATGTGATCGTGATCGCCGACTCCGACAACTGGACCGCCGACATACCCGCGCTGACGGTGTCGCTGCGCGGGCTGGCCGACTGCGTCGTCGAGGTCTCGACGCTGGACCACGGATTGCACTCCGGACTATGGGGCGGGGTGGTGCCCGACGCGCTGATGGTGCTGGTGCGACTGCTGGCCAGCTTGCACGACGACGACGGCAATGTCGCGGTGGCCGGTCTGCACCATGCCGACGCCGCGGCGGTGGACCGCGACCCGGGCTGGGTACGCACCGAGTCCGGACTGCTCGACGGTGTCAGTGAGATCGGTTCGGGCACTGTGGCGCAGCGGCTCTGGGCAAAGCCGGCCATCACCGTCATCGGTATCGACACCACGCCGATCGCGCGGGCATCGAACACGCTGATACCCAACGCCCGCGCCAAGGTCAGCATCCGGGTCGCCCCAGGCGGTGAGGCGCGTACACACCTCGACGCGGTGCGCCGTCACCTCGAGACACACGCGCCGTGGGGCGCGAAGGTGACCGTCACACCCGGTGACATCGGCGAGCCCTACGCGATCGACGTCAGCGGTCCCGTCTACGACGCGGCCCGCGCCGCCTTCCGCGAGGCGTGGGGTATCGACGCCATCGACATGGGTATGGGAGGGTCGATCCCGTTCATCGCGCAGTTCGCCGCCGCCTACCCGCAAGCGACGATTCTGGTGACGGGCGTGGAAGATCCCGGGACCCAGGCGCACAGCGTCAACGAGAGCCTGCACCTCGGCGTGCTCGAACGCGCCGCCATCACCGAGGCGCTGCTGCTCGACAGACTCGGCACCCCGGCGGATTAGTCGAGGAAATTCTCGGTGCCGATGGGGTAACCGCCACCGTAGGTCGCGATGTGGACATGGGTGAAGTGGTTGGCGTCGGGATTACCGGCGTCGCCCATGAGGTACGGCTTACCCTCGGCGGGAATGTACATGCGCTGCCAGATGAGGTACTCGAGCCCGAAACGCCGGCCGTTCTCGGAGACGAACTTGGCGATGCGGTCACCGAGGGCCTTGCCGGCCGGCGTCTGCCAGTCGGGAATCATCACGTCGATCGCCAGGCCTTCGGGGTGCCATTTCATGCTGTCGGGCCGGACCCCACCGATCTCCCTGATTTCCGGAAATCGCGAGACGATCGCCCGGCGGGCCATGATCGTCTGAATCTGCAGTCCGCGCTCGGTGCCACCGACGGGGAAGGCGGCGCGCTCCGCGGCGTTGGCCGAGTCGGCCTGAGCCACCGGCGCGCCCGTGAGTGCGACGGTGACGGCCACAGCGGCTGCCAGCGAGCTCAGGATGTGTCCGCGTCGCGTCATGACAGCCATGTCGCTGCCCGCGCCGCCTGCGTTACCCGTGCGTCAGAAACACCCGATCAGCGCGCTTTTTGCCAGCCGAGGTAGCCGACGATGACGCTGACGACGATGTAGGTGGCCGCGCCGATCCAGAGGGCCGTCGCACTCCAGGTGTGCCCGAGGTAGCGCGGTTCGCTGATCATTCCGGCTGCGATAGCAAAGCCGACATTCGCATGGACCACGCCCGCCCCGGCGAGAAATCCGGAGAGGAACTTCAGCACCTCGTGTTTCACGCGGGATCCGCTCAGCCGCGCGAACTCAACTCGCGCGCTTCGCGAGGCTTCGGGCGCCAAGCGAGGAAGCCGAGGCCGACACTGATCGCACCGTAGACCGCCGCCTCGGTGAGCATTTTTCCGACGCCCCACTCGCGGCCCTTGAAGACGGGCACCGTGATCATGCCTTTGGCCGTCCACCGCGCATAGGTGAGATGTCCGTAGCAGGCCGCCACTGCCGCGCCGAACAGAACCTTGAGAACGTCGCTCTTCACCGGCTCAGACTCCGACGAACTGCCTCCGCGGAGCTAGGGGACAAGGTCACTAGGTCACGTCGGGCCGCCTCGTGCCAGCTTCTTCGCAAGTTCCCGCCACCGCCGCTGGCGCGTTGTGTAGAACCAGCGCGCGTACAGCACCACAATCGGCGTGAATACACCTGCGTCGATATCAATGCGGTCGCGATAATTGCACCTGGAACCGCCAACAGCGGTGACGACGATGTCGTGATTCCACCGGCGGAGAAGCCCCCCGCTCTCGCGGCTGCTCAATGTCATTGCGCTGTCGTCGATGCGCGAGATGTGCAACGTGTGGTGGGAGAACGGAATCAGCCCGAACAGAAACACCCAACCCGCTACTGTCTCGCCCTCGCGCCAATCATCGTCCCGTTGCTTGATGACGGGCATCGTGAGTACGCCGCGCGTCACAGTCCGGAATGCGTCGGGTGTTTTGACGGCGCGCCAGACGGCGGTCGCTGGGGCGGACAGCTCCGTCTGACGATCGACTATCGCCATTACGGCAGTATGCGAGGCAGAATCATCTCCCTCGACCCGTTACGCATTGCCATCGATGATCTTCTGAATGTGCGATGCCGTAGCGGCCGCCTTGACGTTGTACTGGGCCTGCTCGATCTTGCCCTTCTCGTCGACGAGAAACGTCGAGCGGATCACGCCCTGGACGGTCTTGCCGTACATCTTCTTCTCGCCGAAGGCGCCCCAGGCGGACAGCACCGTGCGGTCGGGATCGGACAGCAGCGGAAAGGTGAGTTTCTCGGCGTCGCGGAACTTGGCCAGCTTCTCCGGTTTATCTGGGGAGATGCCGACCACCGCGATCGCGGCGTCATTCAACTCGGCGAGGTTGTCGCGGAACGCGCATGCCTGCTTCGTGCAGCCCGGCGTCGACGCCGCGGGATAGAAGTACACGATCACCTTGCGGCCTTTGAAATCGGACAGCGTCACCGTCTTGCCGTCGGCATCGGGCAGGCTGAATGCCGGTGCCTTATCGCCGGCCTCCAAACGCGCGTTCTCAGCCACAGTCCATTCCCCTCGTTGTCATTGTCGGCGCTGATCTAGGGTAATCCGGCGGGGATGTATCGGTGGAAGCGAGGACGGCAGTGGTGGACCGGGATCCGGAGCTCATCAAGGCGGACATCGCCGAGGCGCGCGAGCGCCTCGCGCTGACCGTCGACTCGCTTGCCGAGCGCGCGAATCCCCAGCGTCTCGCCGACGACCTGAAGTCCGCCGCTCTGCGTTTCCTGAAGAAGCCCGCGGTGGCGGCCACCCTTGCCGGTATCGGCGCGGTGACCGTCATCGTCGTGGTGCGCCGGATCCGGCGCTGAGCGCTGCCGTCAGGCTCGTCGCAGCCAGCCGCCGAACGGTAGCCGAATGCCCGGGGGATTGGCCCGCATTCCGACCCGGCTGCAGCTGTAGGCCCGCGTGGGCCCGTCATCGCGACGGTCGGGCGAGGGGGCGCCGGGCCGATCCGTCATCATCCGTCCTTAGCGACTGCGGGCATACAGCAAATATTACCCGGACTCTATCGCGAACTATAAGTCCATGTCAAAGCGATCGTTGTGACGCGTGTTGCCTTTTCTGGTTAATCGAAAAATCCGCCGCCATCAGTGGCGATGTGCACGTGCGTGTAATGGTTCGCATCTGGCGAGCCGAGATCCGCCATCCGGCGCGGGGATCCGCCGGCGGGGTAGTAGGTCCGCTGCCAGATGACGTGCACCAGTCCGAACCGCTTGGCGTTCTGGAATGCGTACGCCACCACGCGGTCGCCGAGCTCCCGGCCGGCGGCGCTGCCCCAATCGGGGATCATCACGTCGATGGCCAGGCCCTCGGGGTGCCAATGCATGCCGTCCGGGCGAACGCCGCCGATCTCGGTGATCTGAGGGAAGTGGGCGCTGATCACCCGCCCGGCCAGGACCGTCTTCACCTGCAGGCCATGCTCCACCGACGGCGACCATGCCGGTCCGCCGAGCAAGGGAGTCTCCACTATGCGGGACTGCCACGCGGTAGCGGTATGCCCGGGTGCCGGCGACATCGCAGCAAGCACAACGGCGGGAATGCCGATTGCGGCGGTGATCAGGGGCGCGGCACGCCGGCGTCCGCGGGGCCGTCTACCTCGCATGGTGACCGTATCGTTACCCGCGGGGCGACCGTTACTGGTGCGCCGTCAGGGTTTCGAACCCCGGACCCGCTGATTAAGAGTCAGCTGCTCTACCAACTGAGCTAACGGCGCGTGCCGCCGACAATAACAGGAGCGCACCGGTCAGGTGAAATCCGCCGGCGGTGCTGACCTGCGCAGTCGCGGGATGTCTTGGACTCCCCTTAATATTGTCCGGACACGGGCAGATGCTCGGGTAGACGCTCGGGTAGGTAACGGTGATCCAGACGGCGGGAGGGCGCATGCGGCATGTTTCCGCGACCCCCCGACGGCGGCTGCGGTCCCTGATCGCCACCTTCCTCATCGTCCCCATGGCGTGGGCGGGGGTCAGTGCCTGCTCCTCAGGAGATTCGTCGGTCAAGGTTCTGGCCGACAAAGGCACCCCCTACGCCGACCAGTTGGCACCGAAGGTCACCGCCACCGTGCGGGACGGCGCCGTGGGCGTGCCGGTGGATCAGCCGATCGCGCTGACCGTCGCCGGCGGTGTGCTCGGCTCGGTGTCCATGGTCGACGAGGCCGGTCAGGCGGTACCCGGTGAACTCGATGCAGACGGCGTCAGCTGGTCGGCCACCGAGCCGCTGGACTACAACCAGCGCTACACCCTCACCGCGTCGGCGCTTGGTCTGGGCGGCGCCGCCACCGAGACGCTGTCCTTCCAGTCGCACTCGCCGGAAAACCTCACCATGCCCTACCTCGCACCCCTCGACGGCGAGGTGGTGGGTGTGGGTCAGACGATCGCGGTGCGCTTCGACGAGAACATTCCCGACCGGATCGCGGCGCAGAAGGCGATCACCGTGACCACCACGCCGGCGGTCGAAGGCGCCTTCTACTGGGTGAGCAACCGCGAGGTCCGCTGGCGGCCAAGGGATTTCTGGGTGCCCGGCACCATCGTCGACGTTGAGGTGAACACCTACGGCACCGATCTGGGCGACGGGCTGTACGGCCAGCAGAATCGCTCGGCGCGCTTCACCATCGGTGACCGGTTGATCGCCGAGGCCGACGACAACACCAAGACCCTGACCATCCGGCGCAACGGCGAGATCGTCAAGACCATGCCGATCTCGATGGGCAAGGACAGCACGCCCACACCCAACGGCGTCTACATCATCGGTGACCGCTACCGGGAACTGATCATGGACTCCTCGACGTACGGGGTGCCGTCGAACTCGCCCAACGGGTATCGCCTCGAAGTCGACTGGGCCACCCAGATGTCCTACAGCGGCGTCTACGTGCACTCCGCGCCCTGGTCGGTCGGCTCACAGGGGTCGGCGAACGTCAGCCACGGCTGTCTCAACGTCAGCCCGGCGAACGCGCAGTGGTTCTTCGAGAACACCAAACGCGGCGACATCGTCGAGGTGCAGGGCACCGTCGGCTCGGTGCTGAACGGCACCGAGGGCCTCGGTGACTGGAACATCCCGTGGTCGGTCTGGAAGACGGGCAACGCCACCGCGTCGCGCTAGATGCGGCTCGTCAGTACAGATAGCGGCCGAGCGCCCACACGCGCTTGCCGGGCGGCTCGAGCGTGGTCACGATGTCGCCGTCCTTGAACATCTCCGACTGCACCACCAGACCGTCCTTGATGGCCTCGGTCCAGGCCTGAGTCGGTCCGATGCCCCACTTGAGCCACGGCGTCAGGTCGTCGATGATCACGGCGGTCTTCGCATTGCACAGCTGGCGCATGTTGAGCACGTCGGCCTTGGCGACCTCATAGTCGTGACCACCGTCGATGAACACGAGATCGAACGTCACGTCGGGGTTCTCGCGGGCGTACTGGGGCACCGACTTGGTGGAATCACCGGGGATCAGCGTGTGCCTGCCGGGGAACTTCTCGTCGACGATCTTCTTGGCCACCTTGGTGTAACCGTGCTCGACGAGATCAAAGGACACCACCTTGGCGTCTGGGCAGTGGGTGAGGAAGGCCTGGGTGGAGAACCCCGCGTTGAAGCCGATCTCGCCGATCAGCTTCGCGCCAGTGCGCTGGGCGGTGGCGGCCAGGTACTGCAGCTCTTCGGCGGATGTCGAGCCCTCCAGCGGCGGGCGGCCCCGCAGCCACAGCGAGCGGACGATCTGTCTCTGGAGCCGTTTGATGTCATTCAGCGAGGGTGTATCGGCCAGCGCCACGTGGGGATTCCTTACCTGTCTGGTGCCTGTCTGGTTCAGTCGTCAAAAGCTTTCGGCATTGACTCTCTCACCCCCGATTGGCCGGATCCAAGCCGCTTAGGCTATTCTCAGGTTTGCTTCGCCGAAGGCAAACCTGATGAGGGGACTCACCACAATGGAGATTTCAGTCCGGTCGTACCTGACCGCAGGGACGGTCGCGGTTGTCGGAGCGGGCGCGATCGCGCTGGCTCCGGTCGTGCCGGCCACCAGCCCGGCCGCGCTCGGGGTGCCCGTACCTGCCGTCGCGGACGTGGCGCTGACGGCCTTCAGTTTCTCCCTCAGCGACGTCCTCGGTTTGCTGGGGAACTTCGGGATCGGCGGTGCGCTGCCCGATGTGCTGGGCGCACTGCCCTCGCTGCTGCCGGGCGACATCGTCACGGCTGTCGTCACCGAGTTCGTCAACCAGGCCGGCCCACTGGTCACCGCAGCGGCCTCGGAGGTTTTCGGCTACCTGGGCACGGCGGTCATCGGTCTGCTCGTCGGGCCGGACTCGATCCCCTCGCGCTTCGGCGGGGCGCTGGCCGATATCCCCGTGGTCCTCGCTACCGCAGTCGGATCGCTGACCACCGGTGATATCGCGGGTGCCCTGCAGACCATCACCACCGGTCTTGCCGCGCCGATCACCGGGATCACCCAGGCGATCACCGATGCGGCGGAGGCGTTCCAGACCTATCTCGCAACGCAATTCAACGATCTGCTCGGCGCTCTGCCCGGTGTGCTGCTCAGCGCCGTGCAGACCGTCCTCGGCGGCAACCTCCAGTCGCTCATCGACACCATCGGGGGTGCGCTCTCGGGTCTGTTCGGCGGCCTGATCCCGGCGGCCTCCGTTCGCGCCGCCTCCGTCGTGGCCGACGTGCCCGCGGCGGCGGCAGCGGTTCCCGCGTCGGCCTCGGTGTCGACTTCGGACGCGACGCCCGAGCCGGCGACCGTGACGGTGACCGCGGAGCGCTCCGAGCTCTCCGAGCCCGGCGCGCCCTCCGAGACCTCCGCGCCTGCACTGCGGTCCCGGGCCGAGGCGGCGGCGCCGGCCGCGACAGCCGACGAGGTCGCGGCGGCCGACACCGTCGCCGAGGAGTCGGCGGCTCCCGAGCTCCGGTCGGCCCCCGCGGCGGCCAAGGCTTCCGCCAAGGCGTCGGCGGCCAAGGCGCACACCCGATAACCGAACAACGAGAAGACGCCCCCGGGAACATCCCGGGGGCGTCTTCTCTTTGGGTGGCTGACGGGACTCGAACCCGCGACAGCCAGGATCACAACCTGGTGCTCTACCAACTGAACTACAGCCACCATCGCCGCGTCCTGCGGCGGAGTCGATACTAGCCGCTTTCGGCTTCGGCGGCCGAATCGTTGTCGGCCCGGCCCTCCAGTTCAGCCACCGCCTCGGCGATCTCGCTGGTAGAGGGTCCCGGTAACGGTACGAACGCGGTACGTCGGTAGTACCGCAACTCAGCGATCGACTCCTGGATATCGGCCAGCGCGCGGTGCTCGAGACCCTTCTCGGGCTGGCCGTAGTAAATGCGCGGATACCACCGGCGGCACAGTTCCTTGATCGAACTCACGTCGATCATCCGGTAGTGCAGATAGTCGTCGAGCTCGGGCATGTCCCGGGCGAGGAAACCGCGGTCGGTGGCAATCGAGTTGCCGGCCAGCGGTGCGGTCTTCGGAGCGGTCACGTGGGACCGGATGTAATCCATCACCATGTCCTGGGCCGTCGCCACGTCGATGGTCGAGGCGCGAACCTCCTCGATCAGGCCGGACCGGCTGTGCATCCGGGCGACCACCTCGACCATCCCGTCCAGCGCCTCGTCGTCGGTGTGGATGACCACGTCGATACCCTCGCCGAGGACGTTCAGTTCGGCATCGGTCACCAGCGCGGCGATCTCGATAAGACGGTCGGACGCCAGGTCCAGGCCCGTCATCTCACAGTCGATCCATACCAGTTGATCCCGCACAGCGCTCCAGAGTATGCCCCCGGTGTCGGCACCCACCACCAAGTAGTCTGCTGTGCCATGACGGAATCGCCCGCCACCCCCGCCCAGCAGATCGCAGCCGGCTACACGATGACCGGGCAGGCCCTGGAACTCGGTTCGGTGATCGTCGGCGGCCAGGTCGATCCGGCCGCGCAGATCCGCATCCCGCTGGCGATGATGAACCGCCACGGTCTGGTCGCCGGCGCCACCGGCACCGGCAAGACCAAGACCCTCCAGGTGATCGCCGAGCAACTGTCCGCCGCCGGCGTGCCGGTGGTGATGGCGGACTTCAAGGGCGATCTGTCCGGGCTGACTCGGCCGGGGGAGGCCGGCGACAGGGTCAACGAACGCGCCAAGGACACCGGCGACACCTGGGTGGGAACGCCGTATCCGGCGGAGTTCCTCTCGCTCGGGACCGGTGGCATCGGCGTGCCGGTGCGGGCCAGCATCACAGCCTTCGGCCCGATCCTGCTGTCGAAGGTCCTCGGGCTCAACCAGAATCAGGAGTCCACCCTCGGTCTGATCTTCCATTACGCCGACCAGCAGGGTCTGCCGCTGCTGGACCTCAAGGATCTGCGTTCGGTGATCACCTTCCTCACCACCACCGAGGACGGCAAGAAGCAACTGAAGACGCTTGGCGCGGTGTCGAGCCAGACCGCCGGGGTGATCCTGCGGGCACTGGTGAACCTTGAGGCCGACGGCGGCGACACCTTCTTCGGCGAGCCCGAGCTCGACCCGGCCGATCTGCTGCGCGTGGACGAGCAGGGCCGCGGCATCATCAGCCTCTTCGAGGTCGGTGAGCAGGCCTCCCGCCCGGTGATGTTCTCGACGTTCCTCATGTGGGTGCTGGCTGAACTGTTCAACGAACTGCCTGAGGTCGGCGACGTCGACAAGCCCAAGCTGGTGTTCTTCTTCGACGAGGCGCATCTGCTGTTCAAGGATGCTTCCAAGGCGTTCCTGGAACAGGTGGAGCAGACCGTCAAACTGATCCGCTCCAAGGGTGTGGGCGTGTTCTTCTGCACCCAGTTGCCCACCGATGTGCCCAACGCGGTGCTGTCCCAGCTGGGCGCCCGCATCCAGCACGCGCTTCGGGCCTTCACGCCGGACGATCAGCAGGCGCTGGCCAAGACCGTCCGCACCTACCCCAAGACCGAGTTCTACGACCTGGCAACCGATCTCACCTCACTCGGCATCGGCGAGGCCATCGTCACGGTGCTCTCCGAGCGCGGTGCGCCGACGCCGGTGGCGTGGACCCGGCTGCGCTCGCCACGCTCCCTGATGGACACCATCGGTCCCGACTACATCAAGGCCGCCGCCCAGGCCAGCCCGTTGTTCCTCACCTACGGACCCACTCAGGATCGGGAGTCCGCCTACGAGATGCTGGCGGCCAAGATGGCCCCGCCGCCGTCGGAAGAGCCTGCCGGGGATCTGACGGACCTCCCGCCGATCCTGCCGACCGGACTCGATCTGCCCCCTATGCCCGCGCCGGTGGAGAAGGCCGAGCCGAGCATGCTGGAGAAGATGATGGACAACCCGGCGTTCAAGAACGCGATGCGCTCGGCCGGCACCGTGATCGGCCGGGAGGTCACCCGCAGCATCTTCGGCACCGGCCGCCGCCGGAGGCGCTAGGCGCCGACCACAGGTCCCGCAGGCGCTAGAGGCTCAGCCGCCGCCGAGCTTTCGGTACACCGCGCCCACGATCGGCGTGACGATTGCGCGCGGCGCGTAGCCGCTGGCCACCGACATCGCCTTCGACGTCAGTCCCGGAACCACCCGCATCTTGTTGCGCTCGAGGCCGTCGAGGGACAGCTGTGCGGTGTGCTCCACCGAGATCCAGAGGAAGTCGGGGATCAGCCTGTCCACCAGCGACGGGTTCTCAGGCACCTCGGTGCGCACCGGTCCGGGCGCGAGCAGCGTGACGTGAATCCCGCTGTCGTGCAACTCTCCTCGCAGCGACTCGCTGAACGTGTTGGCGAATGCCTTACTCGCCGCGTAGGTCGCGTTGTTCGGAATCGGCGAGTTGCCGGCCGCCGAGCCGGAAATCAGGATCCCGCCCGCCCTGCGCGCGAGCATGCCGGGCAGCACCGCCAGCACCAGATCGTGCACGCCGAGCACATTGAGTTGCACTTGAGCCTTCTCGGCGTCCGGGTCGAGGTTGGCCACCGGTCCGAACGTCGCGGTGCCCGCGTTGGCGCACAGGATGGAGATGTCGCGGCGAGCGAGCTCGTCGGCCAGTCCGGCGCGCTGCCCCGGGTCGGCCAGGTCGACCGCGCGCACCTCCACCGTCACGCCGTACCGATCGGTCAGCCGGGCGGCGAGGTCGGCGAGCACGTCCTCGCGGCGCGCGGTGATGATCAGACTGTGGCCGCGCGCGGCCAGTTCGGTGGCCAGTGCCTCACCGATGCCCTGGGAGGCACCGGTGACGACGGCTCGGTTGTGCGGGGACGGCGCGGGGACGGGCACGGGTGCAATCGTAGGGAATAGGGTGGCGCGCATGAGCAGGCCCAGGGTTCTTGCCTGGGCGCTGTGGGACTGCGGTTCCACCGGACTCAACGCCATCGTCGTGACATTCGTGTTCTCGGTCTACCTCACCGGTACCGTGGGGCAGGGGCTCCCCGGCGATACCTCACCGGCGAGCTGGCTGGGGCGCGCGCTGACGGTCTCGGGCGTGCTGGTCGCGGTGCTCGCGCCACTGATCGGCGTCCTCGTGCAGGCGCCGCGGCGCAGGCGCGCGGCACTGGGCATGTTCACCGCGCTGGCGGCGGCCTTCACCGCCGCCATGAGCCTCATCCGCGACGACCCCCGTTACCTCGCGCCGGGTCTGGTGCTGCTCGCGCTCGCCGCGGCCGCCAGCGATCTGGCGAGCGTGCCCTACAACGCGATGCTGAGGCAGCTGTCCACACCGCTGAGTGCCGGCCGCGTGTCAGGGATGGGTTGGGCGGCGGGCTACGCCGGCAGCGTCGTGCTGCTTCTCATCGTCTACATCGGATTCATCAACGGCGACGGACCCGACCGGGGACTGCTGGAGCTGCCGGCCGCCGGGGGTGTCAACGTGCGGGCCGCCATGGTCGCGGCCGCGTGCTGGATGGTCGCGTTCGCGCTTCCGCTGATGCTGACCGCGCACCGATTCCTCGATGACCCCGCGGAGGAACTCGCGCATCCGCGCGGTGTGCTCTCCGGGTACCGGCAGATGTGGGCCGATCTTCGCGGCGAGTGGCGCCGTGACCGCAACCTCGTCTACTTCCTCGTCGTCAGTGCCGTGTTCCGGGACGGCCTGGCCGGCGTCTTCGCCTTCGGCGCGGTGCTTGGAGTCGGCGTCTACGGGCTGTCGGCGCCCGACGTTCTGATCTTCGGCGTGGCCGCCTCCACGGTGGCGGCCGTGGGTGCGGTCATCGGGGGCCGGCTCGACGACCACACCGGGCCCAAACCGGTGATCGTCGGTTCGCTGGCCGCGATGGTCACCGTCGGACTCGTCTTGCTGACCTTGTCCGGCCCGGTGGCGTTCTGGGTGTGCGGGCTGCTGCTGTGCCTGTTCGTCGGTCCCACCCAGTCGGCCGCCCGCACGCTGCTGCTGCGGATGACCGGCGAGGGCAAGGAGGGCGTCGCATTCGGGCTCTACACCACCACCGGACGAGCCGTCTCGTTCCTCGCGCCGTGGCTGTTCTTCGTCTTCGTCGACGCCTTCGGCGCCGACCGTGCCGGCATGGGCGGTATCTGTCTGGTGCTGGCCGCCGGTCTGGCCGGCATGCTGCGGTTGCGTGTCCCGGGTTAGCCGATACCGGAGCAGATCGTCAGACCGCGTCCAGAGCGCTGCCGCACCTGGGTGCCGTTGACGCTGACGCTGCAGGTGACGTCGCGCCCGACGTTCACCACCGCGACGCTGGCCGAGTTCTTCGCCGGCGCGCCCAGAGTGACCTCTTTACTCCAGGGAAGTGCCACGTTGAACTCGGTCTGCATCACGCCGTCGGTGTCGACGTAGGTGATGTTGATCGCCCGGCCCTCGCCGGTGACGCGGTAGATCACCGTCTCCGGGTTGGCCGGGGTTCCGGTT
>VEQU01000132.1 GCA_018883075.1 Mycobacterium sp. | reverse complement strand
GCGGATGACGACGACTCGGTGCTGCCCGCCGAACCCGCCGACCCGGTCGTATCCGCGAAGGCGGCCGGCATCGACACGACGGCGGCGCCCACCCCCAGAGCGACCGCCAGTGCGCCGACCCGCCCCACGTAGCGGGCGTAGCCGTAGGCAGCGGAGCCGGAAGCAGCAGAGAGGGTGGACGGAACCGTCGGGGCCATGGTGATCCTTGCGCGCTATTGCGCGAGTCTTGGCCTCGCGCCCGCCGGAGATTATGCACTAGCTAAGCCCAGCCGGGGCGAGAACCCCGGTGATTTACGGGCGTTTCCCGGGATGATCGAAGGAAAAATCACACGAGCACGCGAATTTGGCTAATGAGCGGGGCTTTGTTCGGCCAGTAGAAAACTCGATGCCGCGCTGGGGCAAAGCAGACGGTGTGCCCGGGGATGCTCCGGCGTGCCCCGGGTGTCATCGCCCGAGGTAAGCGCGGCGGCAAACTGATCAGAACACCGAGTAGCCGCCGTCCATCACCACGGTCTGGCCGGTGAAGTAGCCCGACCCCGGTCCGGCCAGCCACACCGCCAGTGCCTCGAAGTCCTCCGGGGTGCCCCACCGGCGCAGCGGTACCCGGGGCAGGATCTTGGCCTGCGCGGCGTCGGAGGTCAGCAGTCCCTCGGTCATCGCCGCCACCGTCCAACCCGGAACGATCGCGTTGACCCGGATGCCGTCGCGCGCCATCTCCACCGCCAGGCCGCGCGCCATCGCGGTCAGGCCGGCTTTGGCGGCGGCGTAGTGCGTGGAGAACGGCAACCCGTCTGTCATCGACACGCTGCTGGTGAACACGATCGACCCGGTGCGGCGGCTCTTCATGTGGCCGGCGACCGCCCGCACCGTGAAGAACTGCCCGTCGAGGTTCACCGACAGCACGCGGCGCCACTCCTCGGTGGTCATCGTGTCGATCGGGGCGGGCCGGCCCGGAACGCCGGCGTTGGCGAAGCAGGAGTCGATCTGGCCGAACCGTTCCAGGGTGGCCGCCACGCCGGCGGCCACCGCGGACTCGTCGCCGACGTCAACGGTGAACGCCGCCACCGGTGCTCCGCCGGCCAACTCCTCCATCGCTGCCGCATTGCGCTCGGCGTTGGTACCCCAGATGGCCACCGACGCCCCGGCCTCGTGCAGGCCGCGGGCCATGCCCTTGCCGATCCCGCTGTTGCCGCCCGTCACCAGGGCGACGTGCCCGGTGAGGTCATGCCATGCGCCCATCAGGTTGGTTCCTCTCGATGCGTTCAGATCATGTCTTTCGCGGTGAGCCAGCGCATGATCGGCCAGCCGACGAACACCGGTAGCCACACCGTCAGTACCCGGTACAGCAGAACGGCCGGCACGGCGATGGCGGTGGGCACTCCGAAGGCGGCCAGTCCACCGATCAGCGCCGCCTCCACCGCTCCGACGCCGCCCGGGGTGGGAGCGGCCGATGCGAGTGTGCCGCCGACCATGGTGACGACGGTGACCGTCACGAACGTGGTACCGCCGCCGAACGCCTCGATGCTCGCCCATAGCGTCAGTGCCATGCCGAGAGTCGTTCCGGCACAACCCAACACGATGAGAGCGAAGCGTTTGGGTTCGCGGACGAGTTCGACCAGATCGGTGCCCACCTCGTTGATCTTCGGCCGTACGGCGGTGGCCAGCCAGGTGCGCAGCTTCGGCACGAACAGGAACGCGCCGACCGCACCCAGTGCAAGACCGCCGATGAGGTAGACCAGGGTGAGTTTGGGTACGAAGTGTGACAGATCGGCCGACGCGCCGGCCGCCACCGAGAAGATGATGAGCAGTGCGACGTGGGTGATCACCTGGACCGCCTGTTGCACCGCCACCGCGGCGGTGGCGCGCACCGTGCCGAGTCCGGCCTTCTGCAGAAACCGGGTGCTCAGCGCAAGCCCGCCGACCCCGGCCGGGGTGGTGGTGGCGGCAAAGGTGTTGGCGAACTGCATGATCAGCAGATTGCGGAACGACACCATCCCGGATGCGCACGCCCACAGCCCCGCCGCCGCACCCACGTACGTCAGTGCTGAAACCGCCAGACCCAGCAGTGCCCACCACCAGTTGGCACTGCCTAGTTCGTGGAAGAACGTCGGCACGGTGGAGATGAAGGGGTAGGCCACGTAGACGAGCGCCACCAGCAGCACCAACTGGATGACCTGCTTGCGGGTGAACCGGGTGATGGACTCGGTCTTGATCGCCTGCGCGCCGGTCTGCTGCTTGACTTCATCACGTGTCGCGGCCAGCACCGATTTGGGGTCGTCGACCGACTTGCGCAGCCGCATCGGCATCGCCGATTTGGTGAGCCGCCGGGAGGCGGTCAGCACCGCATCGGCGCCGAACACCTCGATGGCGGCGCGCACAGCGGGCTGGGGGCCGAAGCGGGCGCTGGTGGTCAGCAGAAGTTGCGCGATATCGGACTGCAGCTGTTCATCCGACGCCCCGTACTCCGAGTTGCCGAAGCCCCCGAACAGCGCGCGGCCGCCGTCGACGGTGATCTCGCTGGCGCGCAGATCCCCGTGGGCGATCTGCTGGCAGTGCAGTTCGGCCAGTGACTTCCACACCATCTCGACGTCACCGTGGTCCGCGGTGACCAGCGCGTCTCCGCGCGGCGGTGTGTGGGCGAACATCGTCCAGCCGCGGTCGAGACCGGCCAGCATCAGCGTGGCGGTATTGGCCAGGCTGAGGTCGCCCACCGCGATGGTCATCAGGGCGCGGTGCTCGACGGCGCGATGCATCGACGTCTGCCAGGGCCCGGTCTCGCTGTCGCGCAACACAAGCCAGCGCCAGAACTGGCGGATGGCGCCGCCACTGCGCTGGTTCGGTCCATAGAGTTCGACCACCGTGGTGCCGCCGGCTGTGTCGGTGGCGTTCAGTTCAAGCGGGCCCCGCCCGGCGGGGCGCACCACCCGTAGCGCGCTGACTTCGAAGCTGCGGCGCGACAGCGCGCGCACCGCGTCATCGAGTGGCACCTCCAGCGCGGGTGTGCCCACCACCAGCACCACCACTGCGCCGACGAACCATCCCACCGCCAGGCCGAGCAGGGATCGGGCCGGCACCACCGCACTCACCACGAGGTGGATCGGCACGAAAGCCAGCAGCAGCGCCCACCACCACCGTCTCCACCGCGCTGGCAGCCACGGCCCCGACACGGTCAGCACCGCGGCGAGCATCGCGATCCAGCGCGGGTCGTCAAGGAACTGCGACAGCGTCGTCGACAGCCGTTCGTTGATGTCCAGATGCCAGCGCGGAGCCGTGATGCCCTCGCCGGTGATCGACAGCGCCAGCACCGCGATGAACCCGGCCGCGGCGTACGCGCCGAGAAGTTTCCACTGCCGTCCCGCGATCAGGCCGACCAGGATGACGAACGGCAGAGCGACGATGGCGATGCCGTAGGCGAGGTAGACCAGATTCGACTGGGTGGGGGAGAGCACGCCCACGATGCGTGAGATCGATTTCTCCAGGCCGACCCAGTCGCTGCGGGTGATCAGCGAACTGGTGACCACCAGCGCGAGGAAGAGTCCGGATAGACCGACACGCACGATATCGGTGGTGCGCCGGGTCAACGGCTGCAACAACTCGCCCGAGACCGCAATCTCCCGACCGTCGACCCGCACCGCTAGAACCTATCGCCCACGGGCTAACCGGCCGGCATCACCTCAGGTGGCACTCCTGCCGGACGCTGACCGAGAAACGCGCCCTCGAGTTGGCCGTTGCCATACATCTCGTACAGGCGACGCAGGAATGACAGCCTCCCGGTGCCGGGATCCTCGGCCGTGGGGCCCAGTCCGGGTGCGGCCGTGCCCTCGCCGGGCGCGGCCGGTGCGAGGTTCTGCCCGATCAGGTAGTCCGGGTTGAACGCGCTGAGGCTGGGCAATTGCGGACCCGGCAACTGCGGCACAGCCGGACCGCCGGGCGCCACCGGCACAGGGTTCTGCGCCAGCAACAACGCCGGTGCGTACGCCGAAAGATCCGGCAGGCCGAAGGGTCCGGAGGGCGGGCTGTCCGCCTGGGCCAGCACGTTGCCGATGCCGGCGAGGGGAGGAAACAGTCCGGTCGGGGGTGCCGGCGCGGGAACCGGAACAGGTTGCACCGGCTGGTCCTCGGCGGGATAGGCACCGGCCGATGCCGCGCAACTCCACCC
>VEQU01000131.1 GCA_018883075.1 Mycobacterium sp. | reverse complement strand
CCGGATATCGGCTGGATCGGCTTCGACCCCGCCAACGGCCAGTGCCCGACGGAGCGCTATGTGCGGCTGGCGGTGGGGCTGGATGCGCTGGAGGCCGCACCGGTGCGCGGGGTGCGGATGGGCGCCGCGGTGGAACGGCTGGAGGTGAGCGTGGCGGTGAACACGAGCCAGTCGCAGTCGCAACAGCAGGCGTGACGCCGGGCTGCACGCATGCCATGGTAGTCGTTGCCGGAGTGAACCGGCGACAAGAAGCCATCGGAGGACCGCGTGCGCATCACCATGTTTTTCGCCGCCTTCCTGCTTGCACTCCTGGCCATCACCCCGGCCCGTGCCGACTCGATCACCTTCCGCGTGCAGGCCTTCCACAAGAACGTCGTGGACGTGGAGTTCTATTCGCAGAACCGCAGCGCCTCCTGGCCCGGCAACAACCGGGTGTATTCCATCACGGACTTCGAACGGCACTCGTACAAGCTGAACTGCCGGCCCGGCGAGAGCATCTGCTATGGGGCCTGGGTGCGGGGCAACACCAACACCTACTGGGGCGTGGGCTACGGCAACCGGAACCGGTGCAGCAATTGCTGCTACGTCTGCGACGGCGGCACGAAGGACGTGACGCTGGGGCGGTGAGGGCAGGCCGGCGACTCACGCCGGCTTCGCGCTCTTGGCGGGGGTTTCGGGCGGAAAGCGTCGCAGGATGACCAGCATCAGGATCATCGACGGCACCGCGGAGAACATCGCCACGGTGTAGTGCAGCGTCCAGCCCAGGGCCTGCGCCATGAAGCCGGACAGCCCGCCCAGCGTGTGCGAGGCGAGCGCGGCCACGGAGGACAGCAGCGCATACTGCGTCGCGGTGAAGCGCAGCGAGCAAAGGTGGGAGAGGTAGGCGATGAACGCCGCCATCGCCATCGCCTGCACGAAGGCCTCCGCCGCCACCGTGCCGTACAGCAGCGTCGTGTTGCCGGGGTTCAGCGTGAGGATGACGTAGAGCGACATGAAGGCCATCTGGGTGAAGCCGGTGGCGATCAGGGCGCGGCCCATGCCCAGCCAGGCCACCAGCGTGCCCCCGGCGGCGTAGCCCAGCAGGGTGCAGGTGAGCGAGATCGGCCCCACCGCCAGCGCCACCGTGGCGCGGTCGAAGCCCAGCGAGCGGTAGAGCGGCGCCAGCATTTTCCCGGCCAGCACCTCGTCCAGGTAGAACAGCGCCACGTAGGCCAGGATCAGCCGGGCGCCGGGGCGCTGCAGGAAGTCGCGCAGCGGGTCGGTGATGGCCGCGGCCACGCGCGCGCCCAGCCGCGGCGGGGGCGGCGGCGGCTCCGGCGGCGGCGGGGGCGGCGGGGGCGTGGTGATCTCGTCCTGCACCGGTGGTGCGGTCGTGGTCGTCGGGGTGGCCAGGGTCTCGGTGTCGCTGCGCGTCACCAGCAGCGAGACCGACGCCACCAGGGCGATGGCGGCGATGATCGCCGTGACGCCCACCACCCACGGCCATTTCGGCGGCGGCAGTTCAGCCGGACCCTCGACGGCGGTCTCGTAGCCGTCGTAGTCGTAGAGTTCCAGGTCGGCGGGCATGTAGGGGGCGACGCTGTACTGCTCGGACTCGGGCGCGGAGTATGCGCGGGAGAAGCCCGTGTCGGTCAGTTCCTCCCGGTCCCCGCGGTACTGCTCGAGTTCGGAGGCGCCGGGTTGATCCGGCGGCTCCTGGTGCGGCGGATTGGGCCCGCTCATCTGTGCCTATCCTCTTTCGACGCCGGGTCGTCCCATCTGCTGCAGAACCCTACCCAACACGGCTGCGCAGACGCGGCAAACACCCGCGGGCGTTACGGGACTGAGGCTCAGCGGGGTTCGACGGGGCCTGACGGGGCCGCAGAGGTCCTAGCCGGGGCCTGATCAGATTCAGTGCCGTTCGGGGCCGACGTAGTACTCGAAGACCAGGCCGGAGACCGCGCCGAGCACCATGACGATACCGGCGGCGATCAGCCACGGGAGCCACAGCGCGGCGCCGACGGCGGCCACCGAGAAGGCCAGCGCGATCAGGATGGGCCACCAGCTGTGCGGGGCGAAGAAGCCGAGTTCGCCTGCGCCGTCGGCGATATCGGCGTCCTCGTAGTCCTCCGGCCGGGTGTCCAGGCGCCTGGCTACGAACCGGAAGAAGGTTCCGATGATCAGCGTCAGGCCTGCGCTGAGGACCATCGCCGTGGTGCCGGCCCACTCCAGCCCGCCCGGCTCGAAGATCGCGGTGAGCGTGCCGTAGACGATCGCGGCGAGGACGAAAAAGCCGGTGATGATCTCGAAAAGCCTGGCTTCAATGCGCATCGGTGCGGCCCTGCCTCTCCTACTTACTCGCCTGCGGGCTGTCGTCTGCGGCCCTCAGCTGCTTGGGCACGCCCACCTGCTCACCGCGGCGGGTGTCGAACGGTGCGGTGCTGGTCGCGAGCGGAGGCTGGTTGATGGCCTGCAGCGCCTCGGCGTTGGTATCCCCCGCGATCCGGGCCTGCAGATAGGTCCGGAAGTCCTCCGGCGAGACCACCCGTAGTTCGAAGTTCATCATCGCGTGGTAGGTGCCGCACATCTCGGCGCAGCGGCCGACGAAGGCGCCGGTCTTGGTGATCTCGGCGACCTGCCAGGTGTTGTCGGAGTGGTTCTCCTTGGGGTTGGGGAACACGTCCCGCTTGAACAGGAACTCCGGGATCCAGAACGAGTGGATGACGTCGGCGGAGGCCTGCTCGAACTCGATGCGCTTGCCGGCCGGCAGCACCAGGATCGGGATCTCGTCACTGGTGCCGACGGTCTCGACCTTGTTGAAGTTCAGGTAGGAGCGGTCCTCGGGACTCCTGATGTCAAGCTCGGCCTTGGCTTCCCCGCCGTGCCCGCCGGTCGCCTCCTCCTTGGAGATCATCGCCGCCTTGCGGGCCGGGTCCGCCCCGTCGTAGTTGAAGCTGCCGTCGGCGTAGTTCACCTTCTGGTAGCCGAACTTCCAGTTCCACTGGAAGGCGGTGATGTCGACCACGACCTCGGGGTTGGGCTCCTCTTTGAGCATCTTCTGCTGGGTGACGACGGTGAAGTAGAACAGCACCGAGATGATGATGAACGGGATCACCGTCAGCACCAGTTCCAGCGGCATGTTGTAGCCGAACTGCCGGGGCAGCTCGGTCTGGCCCTTCTTCTTGCGGTGGAACGCCGCCGACCAGAACATCAGACCCCAGACGATCACGCCCACCACCAGGGCGGCGATGACCGATCCGAGCCACAGTTGCCGGTTGGCGTGCGCCTCGGGGGTGATGCCGGTGGGCCAGCCGAGGCCGAACACCTCCTGCCAGCTGCAGCCGCTGAGCGTGACGGCCAGCGCGGCGAATGTGATCGCCAGCGCGCCCGTCCGCCAAAATCGCCTGCGTGGTGTCACCTTGGCCTCCTGTGTCACACCGGACCGGCCCCCGGGCGAACCCGCTCGCCGGGTCACCGAACGTGCCGGTCACCGCTCGAATACTACGCAGCGTAGACCACCGTCGGACACCCGGGGACCCGCACGGCGATTCGCTCTCCCGCGGCTAGGCCCGCCTCTGGTTGTCCGGGCCGCAGGCCCGTGTGCTCGGGCGCTTCGGCCGCTCACCGTGCGGCATACTTGGCCGCGTGTGCGGACTGCTGGCCCTGGTAGGACCCGCAGCCGGCGCCATATCGCCCGAGGTCGTCCAAACCGTGGCCGGCGCGTCGCACCTGATGCGCCACCGCGGCCCCGACGAGCCCGGAACCTGGGCCGACCAGCGGGTGGTCCTGGGGTTCAACCGGCTGTCGATCATCGACATCGCGCACTCCCACCAGCCCCTGCGCTGGGGCCCGGCCGACGACCCGGACCGCTACGTGCTGGTGTTCAACGGCGAGATCTACAACTACCTGGAACTTCGAGCCGAGCTGGCCCGTGACCACGGCGCGGTGTTCACCACCGACGGTGACGGCGAGGCGATCGCGGCCGCGTTCCACCACTGGGGGCCCGACGCGCTGAGCCGGTTGCGCGGGATGTTCGCCTTCGCGCTGTGGGACACCCGCCGCGGCGAGCTGTTCTGCGCCCGGGATCCGTTCGGCATCAAGCCGCTGTTCATGGCGACCGGTCCCGGCGGCACGGCGGTGGGCAGCGAGAAGAAGTGCCTGCTGGACCTCGCCGGCGTGCTGGGCTTCGACACCGCGATCG
>VEQU01000130.1 GCA_018883075.1 Mycobacterium sp. | reverse complement strand
CCATCGCCCAGAGCGTGCGACATCTGCACCACCGCGACTCCGCCGGGGTACTGATGCACTCGCCACGCCATCCGGGTGAGATCCAGCGGCTCCGGCGGCCAGTCGAGTCCGTCGTGAATGACGAACTGCTCATCTGTCACCTCTGCGCGGACCCACCGCGGGTAACGCCAGGAGTGATCGTCGACGACCTTCACTTGCAGCGGCATGCACGCCGTGGCGTTGCGGCGGACCTCGTCGAGTGCATCCCCGCGTGGCGTGCCGTCGAAGCTGTAGAGCACGAACTGGTCGTTGGGCACCTTCGCCGACAGCCACAGGAACTGCGCGTCGGCGGCCGCCATCCGTGTCACCGCAGTGACGTTACGATTCGCCGATGAGTGCTGATGGAGCCGCCCTGGTCACCGGGGCGTCGTCGGGTATCGGCGCGGAGATCGCCCGCGAGCTGCACCGCCGCGGGTATCACGTGGTGCTGGTTGCCCGCCGTGCCGAGTTGCTCGAACAACTCGCCGCCGAACTCGGTACGCGGGTGTCGGTGCTGACCGCCGATCTGTCGCGCCGCGAGGACCGTGCGGCGCTGCCCGGACGGGTAGAGGATCTCGGCGTCCCGGTGGACGCCCTGGTGAACAACGCCGGCCTGACCACGCTCGGTCCGCAGAGCGGCACCGACACCGACGCCGAACTCAACGTGATCGAAGTCGACGTCGCCGCGGTGGTCGATCTGTGCACCCGGTTCGTCCCCGCCATGGTGACGCGGCGACGCGGCGCGGTGCTCAACGTCGCCTCAGTAGGAGCGTTCGGGCCGCTGCCCGGTCAGGCGGTGTACGGGGCGTCGAAAGCGTTTGTGCTGTCCTACACCCACGCACTGCGCGCGGAGTTGAAGGGCACCGGAGTGACCGCCACGGCCCTGTGCCCGGGCCCGGTGCGCACGGAGTTCGGCGAGGCGGCCGGTTTCTCGATGAGCGACGCCGAGAAGTTGCTGCCCAAACCGATGTGGGTGTCGGCGGACGAGGTGGCCCGCGTCGGCGTCGAGGGTATGGAGGCCGGCAGGGCGGTGGTGATCCCCGGCCGTCTGAACCGGGCGGCAGCGGCGCTGTATCACCTCGCGCCGCGCAGCCTGCTGGTGCCGCTACTGGCGCGCAGCCATCCCGGGTTGAACTAGCCGCGAAGGAACTCCACGATCTTTGCGCCCACCACGTCGGGCTGGTCGAGTTGCAGGAAGTGCCCGGCGTGCTCGATGACGGCGACGTCGCTCCCGGCAGGGAGGCTGTCGCGGACGAACGGGGCGAACTTCGCCGTCATGCAGCCGTCGTCGGCACCGTGCAAGTACAGCGTCGGGATCCGCGGCGGTTCGGTCCACCACCGGTGCAACTCGGCGTAGCGCGGCGGCGGGGTGTAGTTGCGGATTGTCGCGCGGTACGGGCCGAGCGCGGCGCGCCACCGCTCGGGTGCGCCGATCGCGGCATCGACGTGACGAAGGTCCTGCTCGGCGCGATAGTTCGGCGACCACCGACGCCACAGCAGCGGCACGATCCACGACCATGAACGCTCGGGTGCGAACGGTAACTGGAAGTAACTGATGTACCAGCTCCGAACCAGCTGTGCTGGAAGCAGTTTCAGCAGTCCGAGCCGGCCCGATGCGCGCAACGTCGCCGACGGCGGCACCGACATCACCACCGCCTTGCGGAACGGGCTGTCGGGCATGGCGGCCAGTCCGGTCGCCGCGATCGCACCCCAGTCGTGCCCGATGACGACGTCGTCATCGGTGGCACCGGCCGCCTGCCGCACGTGCAGGTAGTCGTCCATCAGCGCGCCCATGTTGTAGGCGTTGTCCGACGGCAGCCCGGAGGGAACGTAGCCACGCATGAAGGGCGCCACCACGCGGTAGCCGGCGTCGACCAGTTGCGGTGCGATCTTGCGGAAGCCGTGGGCGGTGTCGGGAAAGCCGTGCAGACACAGCGCCAGTGGCGCTCCCTCCGGACCCCAGGTGAGTGCGCGCAGTGTCACCACGGGGGTGTCGACTTCGATCCAGCCCGGTTCGGTCATGTTTCTCCTCGCCTAAATCTGGTCGAACGCGGCGATCAGCCAGCGGCCGTCGACCTTCTCCATGGCGACCCGGTAGCGCGCCGGATTGACCACCGGTTTCTCGGCCCCCTCGCTGATGCTCTGGTTCACGTAGGCCAGCAGCACCGCGCGATCGGATTCCGCGGAGATGACGCCGGCGGCAGGCACCGTCACCGTGGAGGCCATCCGGCGCTGGGTGGCGTTGGGGATGACGACGGTCTGGATGGCCTGGGTGTAGTTGTCGAGGAACGCACCGGTGAGCAGGTCGCGCGCGGCGGGGAGAACCTGCCCGGCGTCGTCGGGACGGTAGGTGCCCATCGCGGCGATCGACTCGCGTGCCGTGGCGAGGGCGTCATTGCCGGCCCGTTCGGCGGCGGTCCGCGTGTGGGCGTCCCACCACAACCAGCCCGCGGTGAGCATCAGCACGATCGCAAGGGCGGCGGACGCGAGTCTTCGAGTTGTCACGGCACGAACTCCACCTGTGACACCTTCAGGCCGTCGTCGGTGCCGGTGACGGTCACGCGGGTTCGCCAGGCGCGGGGTTGCGTCTCGGGCACGCCCCGGTTGGATGTCATGACCGTCAGTGCGACGAGCACTCGTCCGGTGTCGCCGTCGACCGATTCGACGGCGGCGTCGGTGACGGTGCCGACGGACTTGGACTGCGCCTTGCGGGCGGCATCGGAGAACGACTGCGCGCGCTTGGCGAAGTCGTCGTGGAACTCGCCGGTCGAGGAGTCGAGGATGCGGCGCACGTCGTCGTCGACGCGTTCGTGGTCGATGGTGGTGAGGTTGACCGCTCCCTGCTTGGCGACCTCGACCATCTCGCGACGGAGGTCTTCGCGGGCACGGACCTGGTGGTCGCGGTAACCGAGGAACACCGTGAGCGCGACGAGAGCGGCGATCACCGCGGTCACCTTGGCGTTCACCGGGACGAGGCTACCGGGCAGCCGGGCGGTAACGTGGGCACCCATGTCCGCGCAGGCCACCGTCGAGTTCCGCGGTCACGACGGCATCACCCTGGTCGGCGACGAGTGGAACCGGGACGGCGCCGGCGACCGGCCCACCATCCTGATGCTGCACGGCGGCGGACAGAACCGGTTCTCGTGGAAGAACACCGGCGAGGTGCTCGCGGATCGCGGGTTTCACGTCGTCGCCCTCGATGCCCGCGGCCACGGCGACAGCGATCGCTCCCCCGGCGGCGTCTACACCATCGACATCCTCACCGAGGATGTACTCGCGGTGCTGCGGCAGATCGGCCGGCCGGTTGTGCTGATCGGGGCGAGCATGGGCGGCATGACCGGTATCCAGGTGGCGTACCGCGCCGGAGCGGACACGGTGACCAAGCTGATCCTCGTCGACGTGGTGCCGCGCTTCGAGAGCAAGGGCAGCTTCCGCATCCGGGACTTCATGGTCAATCACGTGGCGGGGTTCGACACGTTGGAGGACGCCGCGGACGCGATCGCGGAATACCTGCCGTACCGGAAGCGCACGCGGAACCTCGAGGGGCTCAAGAAGAATCTGAGGCATCGCGACGGCCGGTGGTACTGGCATTGGGATCCGGCGTTCGTCACCCAGCCCGGCGACGACGCGTTCGTCGAGATCGAGAAACTCGAACGCGAGGCGATGGCACTGCGCATCCCCATCCTGTTGATCCGTGGCAAACTCTCCGACGTGGTCAGCCCGGAGGGCGTGGAGGACTTCCTGGCCAAGGTGCCCACCGCTGAGTTCGTCGAACTCTCCGACGCCGGACACACCGCGGCCGGGGACGACAACGACGCGTTCAGCGAGGCCATGGTCGAATTCGTCGCCGCGCAGGCCTGACACGTCCGACAAGCGCCGTTTGGCACCTGGCAAAAGCTCGTTCCGCGGCGCATAATTTGTCTTAGCGGGAAAACCCGCACTCCACGTCGGGGGTTGTCCATGCCGGAAGCGGCGACAGCAAATGCGCGAGCGGGCGCCGGACGCCATATAGGGCGCGTCGGCGGACTGGCCCTCGCGCTGGGCATCGGTGCCGCTATCGCCGCCCTGCCGGCGGTCGCCTCCGCTGACACCGGCGACGCAGCCGACTCCGCGGGCACAACGCGGTCGGCATCAAAGGCGACCCCGTCCCGCGGACCGTCGTCGGTCAAGCGGGAAGCGGGCCGCGGCACGGCTGCGGCGGCTGCTGCATCCCGGAC
>VEQU01000045.1 GCA_018883075.1 Mycobacterium sp. | reverse complement strand
GCGCACCGCGGTCTGCTCCCACTGCGGGCGCGCAGCATCGGCCAGCGCGTCGAGCAGCACCCGGTATCCGCCCTCGATCGCGCCGAACACCGGTCCGCGTGCGGTGTGCGGGATGACCGCGCGCACCGCGTCGGTGAGGCTGCCGGCGCCGGCGTCCAACGCGGCCGCGACGGCGGGAACCGCCGAGCGCAAGCCGATGGTGTCCGCCGAGCCCGCGTACACCCCGGAAAGCAGCGGGTCAACGCATCGGCGCACCACCTGCTCTCCGAACCGGTCGGCCACGATGGCTCCGGTGGCCGGGTCGGCGCCGGTCTCCCAGCGCAGCGGCCGGTCGGGTTCCCGCTCGATGCGCGCGATCGTCGCAGCGTCGACCAGGCCGGCCACCGAGCGCGCGGTCGCCGGGATACCGGCGACGGAGTCCGGCGGCATCGGATGCAGCCGGCCTCCGCTGTAGAGGGTGGGCCGCACCCCGGTGGTGCTGATCTGCCGATCGGCCAGCCCGAGCTCGGCCAGCAGCGCAGGCACTTCGGGCCGGCGCGCGACGAACGCCTCGGCGCCGACGTCCACCGGCTGGCCTGCCAGCTGTTCGGTTCGCAGCACGCCACCCAGCCGGTCGGCGGGGTCGAACAGCACGATCGTGGCGTGCGGGCCGACTGCGGTGCGGATGCGGTAGGCGGCGACCAGTCCCGAGATGCCGCCGCCGACAACGCAATACGTCGGACTCACAGCGAATGCACCAGCGCCACCAGATCAGTGAGCAGTGCCGGGTCGGTCGCCGGGAGCACGCCGTGGCCGAGGTTGAAGATGTGCCCGGCCGCGCCGGCGTCGACCGCCCGCCGACCGTCGTCGACGACCGCCCGCGCCGCCTTCTCCACCACCGGCCAGCCGGCCAGCAGCACCACCGGATCCAGATTGCCCTGCAGTGCCCGTCCCGGGTCGACCCGCGCCGCCGCGTCGGCCAGCGAGGTCCGCCAGTCCACGCCGACCACGGTCGCACCGGCCTGAGACATCGCCCCCAACAGCTCGGCCGTACCGACCCCGAAGTGGGTCATCGGGACCGCGTAGCCGGCGAGCGCGGCGAACACCCGCGCGCTGTGCGGCAGCACGTAGCTGCGGTAGTCGGCCAGCGACAGCGTGCCGGCCCAGGAGTCGAACAGTTGGACGGCGTCCACCCCGGCCTCGATCTGCAGGGTGAGGAAGTCGATGGTCAGGTCGGTGAGCGCGCCCATCAGAGCGTGCCAGGCGCTCGGCTGCGCGAGCATCATGGTCTTGGTGCGCTCATGCAGCTTGCTGGGACCGCCCTCGACCAGATAGGAGGCGAGGGTGAACGGCGCACCGGCGAAGCCGATCAGCGGAACGTCGCCGAGGGCCGCCACGAGCATGCCGATGGCGCCGGAGACCGCCTCGACCCCCTGCAGCCGACGGTCCACGATGGCCGCTACATCGGCCTGGGTGCGCACCGGGTGGGCGATCACCGGGCCGACGTCGGCGACGATGTCGAGATCCACCCCGGCGGCGCGCAGCGGGACCACGATGTCGGAGAACAGGATCGCGGCGTCGACGCCGTGGCGGCGCACGGGCTGCAGGGTGATCTCGCAGATCAGCTCCGGGTCGAAGCAGGCCTCCATCATGGTGTTTTGCGTGCGCAGTTCGCGGTACTCGGGCAGGGAGCGCCCGGCCTGCCGCATGAACCACACCGGGACCCGGCTGGGTTTGCGCCCGGCTGCGGCCGCAAGATACGGCGAATCGGGCAGCTGCCGACGGGTGCTCACCGCCTCTATGCTGCCACGGGATCCGGGCACCGCCCGCCGGACGGCGCGCCTGCCTGCACGGCTCGGCCGCTGCGGCTAGCGTGAACTCAGTGAGCAGTACCGAGCCGGCGCAGTTCCGCGAGGCGGTGGCGGCCATGAACGCCGCCAAGGTGCGCCAAGAGATCGAGTTGGGCCCTATCCGCCCACCTCAGCGGCTCGCGCCGTACAGCTACGCACTGGGTGCGGAGGTCAAGCGCGACCCGGCCGAGGCGGTTCCCGCCGACCCTGCGGGCGATGACGCATTCGGCCGGCTGATCCTGCTTCACGATCCTGACGGCGCCGACGCCTGGGACGGCACCCTGCGCCTGGTGGCCTTCATCCAGGCCGATCTGGACCCACACGAAGCCGTCGACCCGCTGCTGCCCGAGGTGGCGTGGAGCTGGCTGGTGGACGCCCTGGAGTCCAGCGGCGAGGACGTGCGGGCGCTCGGCGGGACCGTCACCGCGACCACATCGGTGCGCTACGGCGATATCTCCGGTCCGCCGCGTGCCCACCAGTTGGAGATGCGCGCGTCGTGGACGGCCACGTCGGCCGGACTCGCCCCGCACGTCCAGGCGTTCTGCGAGGTGCTCGAGCATGCGGCGGGGCTGCCGCCGGCCGGGGTCACCGATCTGTCCTCCCGCTCACGCGCGTGAGCGACGGCGTGGCGGCCGAACCGCGGGAGTCCGACGAACCCTCCGACGAACCCTCCAACGAACCCGAAGCCACTCCCCTGCTCAGCCCCGCCGACGGCGTGCCGGAGCTTGCGGCGCGGGCCGAACAGATCGCCGAGGCGGCCAGGCGGCTGTCCGCGGGGCACGGCCCGTTCGCCGTCGACGCCGAACGGGCCTCCGGTTTCCGTTACTCCAACCGCGCCTACCTCATCCAGATCCGCCGCAGCGGGGCGGGCACGGTTCTGATCGACCCGGTGAACCACGGCGGCAGTCCGATCGACGTGCTCAAGCCCGTGGCCGACGTACTCGCGACCGACGAATGGATCCTGCACGCAGCCGACCAGGATCTGCCCTGCCTGGCGGAGGTGGGATTGCGCCCGCCCGCGCTGTACGACACCGAACTGGCCGGTCGGCTGGCCGGCCTGGAGCGAGTCAACCTCGCCGCGATGGTGCAGCGGCTGCTGGGTCTGGGTCTGGCCAAGGGGCACGGCGCGGCCGACTGGTCCAAGCGACCGCTGCCGGCGGCTTGGCTGAACTACGCCGCACTGGATGTCGAGGTGCTCATCGAACTGCGGGAGGAGGTCGACTCTATTCTCGCAGAGCAGCGCAAGAACCATTGGGCGGCAGAGGAATTCGAGTATCTGCGGTGCGCGGAAAGTGCTCCCACCCGGCGTGACCGATGGCGGCGGACCTCGGGCCTGCACAAGGTCCGCACGCGCGAGGGGCTGGCCGCGGTCCGTGAGATGTGGACCGTGCGCGACCGCATCGCCCGCAGTCGCGATATCGCCCCGGGGCGCATCCTGCCCGACTCGGCGATCATCGCCGCCGCACTGGCCGACCCGAAGACAGCCGAGGAGTTGACCGCACTTGCGGTTTTCGGCGGCAGCAAGCAGCGGCGCACCGCCAAGGTGTGGCTCGACGCCCTGGCCACCGCGCGACGCACCGACGACCTGCCCGAGATCAACGAGCCGCTGGCCGGCCCGCCGCCGCCGGTGCGCTGGAGCAAGCGCAAGCCAGAGGCCGCGGCGTTCCTGGAGGCCGCCCGCACGGCGATCGGCGAACTGTCAGCCGAGGTGGGCATTCCAACCGAGAACCTGCTCTCCCCGGACCTGGTGCGTCGGCTGTGCTGGGACTGGCAGACGACGAGCGCACCCGGTCCTGCGGTCGAGGCGTTCCTGCGCCACGCCGGGGCGCGCAACTGGCAGCGGGAGCTGGTGGTGCCGGTACTGACGCGGGCACTCACGCCCGAGGAGCCCGGACCGGGCTAGTCCCCGTCAGTCGATGCGTTCGGCGGCGGACTCGTCGAGCGCGCCAAGGGCGGCCACCCAGCCGGTGACCTGGCGGGCGATGGTGCGTTCATTGAGACCGACGTCGTTGAGCACCTCGGACCGCGACGCGTGGTCGATGAAGCGCTGCGGAATGCCGACGTCGCGGCATGGCACGTCGATCTCGGCAGCCCGCAGGGCCGCTGAGATCGCCGAGCCGACGCCGCCTCGCACGCCGTTGTCCTCGCACGTCACCACGAGCTTGTGCCTCGAGGCCATCGCCCCGAGCGCAGTGGGCACCGGCAGCACCCACCGCGGGTCCACGACCGTCACGCCGATGCCCTGGTTGCGAAGCAGCTCGGCCACCCGCAGGGCCATCGCGGCGAATGCGCCCACCGCGACCAGCAGCACATCCTCGCCAAGACCGTCGGCCGGCCGGGCCAGCACGTCGATCCCCGACACCCGCTCCAGGGCCGGGATATCCTCGCCCACTTCACCTTTCGGGAAGCGCAGCGCGGTCGGGCCGTCGTGCACGTCGAGAGCCTCGCCGAGTTCCTCGCGAAGCCGGGTGCCGTCACGCGGCGCGGCGACCCGCAGGCCGGGGACGATGTTGAGAATCGACAGATCCCACATGCCATTGTGGCTGGCGCCGTCGTTGCCCGTGATCCCGGCCCGATCCAGCACCAGGGTGACCGGCTGGCGGTGCAGTGCGACGTCCATCAGCATCTGGTCGAACGCCCGGTTGAGGAATGTGGAGTAGATCGCGACCACCGGATGCAGGCCGCCCATCGCCAGTCCGGCCGCCGATGTCAGCGCATGCTGTTCGGCGATGCCCACGTCGAAGAGACGGTCCGGGTAGCTTTCGCCGAAGGCGGCCAGCCCGGTCGGGCCGGGCATGGCTGCGGTGATGGCGACGATGTCGCGGCGGTGTGCGGCCGCCGCGATCAGTGCATCGGAGAACACCGACGTCCACCCGGGAGCCGACGCCGTGGTCGCCAGGCCGGTCTCCGGGTCGATGACCCCGCAGGCATGCATCTGTTCGGCCTCGTCGTTCTCCGCCGGCGCGTAGCCCATCCCCTTGCGGGTGACGATGTGCACGATCACCGGCGCGTTGAAGCCCCGCGCATGACGCAATGCGTTCTCCACCGCGTGCTCGTCGTGGCCGTCGATTGGCCCGACGTACTTCAGCCCGAGGTCGGTGAACATGACCTGAGGGGAGACCGCGTCCTTGATCCCGGCTTTGACGCTGTGCATGGCCTGGTAGCAGACCTCGCCGATCACCGGCATGCCGCGCAGCGCACTGCGGCCGCGTTCGAGGATCCGCTCGTACACCGGTTGCAGTCGCAGTGCGGCGAGGTGATCGGCGAAACCGCCGATGGTCGGCGCATAACTACGTCCGTTGTCGTTGACGACGATCACCACCGGGCGCTTGGCGGCGGCGATGTTGTTGAGCGCTTCCCAGCACATCCCGCCGGTGAGCGCGCCGTCGCCGACGACGGCGACCACATGGCGGTTGCGCTGACCGGTCAGCTCGAACGCCTTGGCGAGTCCGTCGGCATAGGACAGCGCCGAGGACGCGTGGCTGGACTCGACCCAGTCGTGATCGCTCTCGGCGCGCGACGGGTATCCCGACAGACCGCCCTTGGACCGCAGCGAGTCGAAGTCCGCCCATCGCCCGGTCAGCATCTTGTGCACGTAGGACTGGTGGCCGGTGTCGAAGATTATCGGGTCGTGGGGTGAGTCGAACACCCGGTGCAATGCCAGGGTGAGTTCGACAACGCCGAGGTTCGGACCGAGGTGACCACCGCTGGCAGCAACCTTGACAATGAGGAACTGCCGGATCTCGGCGGCCAGTTCGTTCAGCTGATCCTGGGTCAGGCGCTGCAGATCAGCGGGGCCGCGGACCTGTTCAAGCATTGGGCCAGTCTACGCAGGGCCGTCGCGGCCGTCCTGTCCAGCCACATAGACGTCGGGCACACCGTCGCGGTCGATGTCGGCCGTCTCCAACTCGAAAACGGCCCGGTAGTGCCGGTTCCGGATGCGCAGGACCACCGCCGCGAGCAGGGCCGCCAGCAGCGAACCGGCCAGCACCCCCACCTTGACGATGTCCAGGCGGGCCGACCCGGAGCCGTACGCCAACTCTCCGATCAGCAGCGATACCGTGAATCCGATGCCGGCCAGCAGGGAGACGCCGAAGACGTCGACCCAACGCAACGACGAGTCGAGGGTGGCCCGGGTCGCCGCGGCCAGGATCCGGGTGGTGCCGAATATTCCGACCGCCTTGCCGATCACCAGCCCGCAGACGATGCCGAGCGCGATCGGGTCACTGAGCGCTGTCACCAAACCGTCATAGCCGCCGAAGGTCACCCCGGCGGCGAAGAAGGCGAAGACCGGGACCGCGAAACCAGCCGAGACCGGTCGCATCACGTGCTCGAAGTGCTCGGCCAGGGAGTGCCCAGCCGCCGGAACGGCGAACCCGAGCAACACCCCGGCGACCGTGGCGTGCACGCCGGATTCGTGTACGAGTGCCCAGGTTGCGACCGCGAGTGGGATGAGCAGCCATCCGGACTGCACGCGTCGTTGCACCAGCACCGCGAACAGCGCCAGCGGGACGAGCGCCGCAAGCAGTGCCGCGACGTTGATCTTGGAGGTGTAGAACACTGCGATGACGGTGATGGCCAGCAGATCGTCCACTACCGCGAGGGTGAGCAGGAAGGTGCGCAGCGCGGCCGGCAGATGCGTGGACAGCACCGCGAGTACCGCGACCGCGAACGCGATGTCGGTGGCGGTGGGGATGGCCCAGCCGCGCAGTGCTCCGTCTCCCGCGCCGGCGGTCCACGCGACGAAGATCAGCGCCGGCACCACCATGCCGCCGACGGCGGCCGCGATCGGCAGCGCGGCGCGGGCGGGGTCGCGAAGATCACCCGCCACGAACTCGCGCTTGAGTTCCAGACCCACGACGAAGAAGAAGATTGCCAGCAGACCGTCGGCCGCCCAGCCTCCCAGCGACAGATTCAGGTGCAGGCCGAGGGCGTCGGTGCCCACCCGGAAATCGGTGAGAGCGTGGTAGGACGATGACCACGGCGAGTTGGCCCAGATCAGCGCGACGGCGGCCGCCAGAAGTAGCAGCGCCCCGCCCACCGTCTCCTTGTGCAGGATCTCGATGACCCGGCGCGTCTCCGGCCACGAACCGCGCGTGAAGAGTCTGGTGGGCACGTGGGTAACGCTACAAGCGGACCGTTAACGGGTCAGGACGGCTACACATTCGACGTGGTGGGTCAGCGGGAAGGCGTCGAACACGCGGATGCTCTCGACCCGGTAGCCCTGACCGCGATAGAGACCGACGTCGCGGGCGAATGCGGCGACCTCGCACCCGAAATGGATGACCCGGGCCACCCCGGCTCCGGCCAGCATGGCGATGACCTCCCGGCCGGCTCCGGCGCGCGGCGGGTCCAGGACAGCGACGTCGGCGACGCTGGATTGGCGGGCTTGTTCGGACAGAAACCGCCGCACGGACTGAGACGTCACCTGCACGCCGGGCAGATCCGAGAGCGCGGACTTCGCCACCGCTGAGGCGGCCCGCGCGGTGTCGACGGTATGGACGTGGCCGCCGGCGCCGACAGCATCCGCGAGCGCTGCGGCGAACAGGCCCGCGCCACCGTAGAGATCCCAGGCCCGCCTGCCGTCGCATCCCCGGGCCGCGTCCCGCACCAGCGCGAAGTACGCGGCCGGCGCGTCGCGGTGGGCCTGCCAGAAGACGGTCAGCGGCAGCCGCCACTGCCGGCCCGACACCCGTTGCACGGCCGTCCCCGGGCCCTCGAACGCCGCGGCCCGCCGCCCGCGGGCGGTGACGACCACCTGGCGTGCCGCGTCGTCGTCGACCACCACGTGAACCTGTTCGCCGGGGCGCCAACGCGGACCCTCCAGCCCGTCGAGCATGCCCGCGGGCAACTGGCCGCAGCGCGGATCGGTGACCAGATCGCTGCTGTGGTAGCGGTGGAATCCGGCCCGGCCGTCGGCACCGACATCGAGCCGCACCCGCGTGCGCCAGCCCAGGGCGGCCGCGGAACCGAGCGGTTCGGCCGCACCGTCCCAGCTGTAATCACCTAGGCGCGCAAGCTGATTGGCGACCACCCCGCCCTTCAACACGCGTGCCGCCTGCGGATCAGCGAAAGCAAGGTCGCAGCAGCCGGCCCCGTCGGGTCCGGCGATCGGACACAGCGGGTCGATCCGGTCCGGTGAGGCCTCGAGAACCTCGATGGCGTCGCCGGTCCAGTACGAATCGCGGTGCGAGGTGATCCGCACCCGGACCCGCTCACCGGGTAGAGCATGGCGCACGAACACCACCCGGCCGTCGTGACGGGCGACACAGCTTCCCCCGTTGGCTGCCGGTCCGGTGGACAGCACCAGTTCGGCCGGGGCGGCGGCGGTCACTCCACGCGGCCGCGGCGTACATCACCGGGAGCGCCCTGCTCCTCGATCTGCATCACCCGTTCAGAGGAGTTCAACTGCCACGGCACCGAGGTGACCATGACATTGGGCATGAACAGCAGACGGGTCTTGAGCCGCAGGGCGCTCTGGTTGTGCAGCAGGCCCTCCCACCAGTGGCCCACGACGTATTCGGGGATGAAGACCGTGACCACCGTGCGCGGGGCTTCCTTGCTGATCCGCGTGACGTAATCCAGCACCGGCCCGGTGACCTCGCGGTAGGGCGAGGCAACCACCTTGAGGGGGACGTTGGTGTCGCTGTCCTCCCAGTCGTGCGTCAGCTTGCGGGTCTCGGCGTCGTCGACGTTGACGGTCAGCGCCTCCAGCACGTCGGGACGGGTGGCCCGGGCATAGGACAGCGCGCGCAGCGTCGGCAGTTGCATGTTCGACACCAGCACCACGGCGTGGTTGCGGCTGGGCAGCACGATCTCGCGCTGCTCGTCGTCATGGGGGGTCAGTTCGCGCGACACCGTGCTGTAGTGCCGGTTGATCGCCTTCATCAAGACGAACAGTCCCCCCATGGCGACGATCGCGATCCACGCCCCGGCGAGGAACTTGGTGATCAGCACCACGATCAGCACAGAGCCGGTGGAGATGAAACCGATCGTGTTGATGGTCCGCGAGCGGATCATCCGGCGACGTTCCGCCGGATCGTCCTCGGTGCGCAACAGTCGGTTCCAGTGCCGGATCATGCCGAGTTGGCTGAGGGTGAAGGAGGTGAAGACACCGACGATGTAGAGCTGGATGAGGGCGGTGACCTCGGCTTCGAACGCGACGACGAACGCGATCGCGGCCAGCGCGAGGAACACAATCCCGTTCGAGAAGGCCAACCGGTCGCCCCGGGTGTGCAACTGGCGGGGCAGGTAACGGTCCTGCGCCAGGATCGACCCGAGTACCGGGAATCCGTTGAACGCGGTGTTGGCGGCCAGGATCAAGATCAGCGCGGTGACCCCGGCGATCAGGAACAGGCCGACGGGGAAATCGTGGAACACCGCGTCGGCCAGTTGGGCGACCATGGTCTTCTGCCGGTAGCCGGCGGGGGCGCCGACCAACTGCTCCGCGGGGTCATGGGCGATCTTGATGCCGGTCTCGCGGGCCAGGATGATCATTCCCATGAACAGCGCGACCGCGATGGCACCGAGCATTGCCAGCGTCGTGGCGGCGTTGCGGGACTTGGGTTTCCGGAAGGCGGGCACGCCGTTGCTGATCGCCTCGACACCGGTCAGCGCCGCACACCCCGACGAGAAGGCCCGCGCCACCAGGAACACCAGCGCCAGCCCCGCGAGGTCGGGTTGCTCGGCCTTCAGTTCGAAAGCGGCCGATTCCGCCCGCAGTTCGTGCCCCAGCACGAACACCTGGAAGAACCCCCAACCAAGCATGGCGAAGATGCCGATCATGAAGGCGTATGTGGGAACGGCGAAGGCGGTACCGGACTCGCGGATGCCGCGAAGGTTGGCCGCGGTCAGCAACAGGATCGCCGCCACCGCGAACGCCACCTTGTGCTGACCGATGAACGGGATCGCCGAACCGATGTTGGACATCGCCGAGGCCATCGACACCGCCACGGTGAGCACATAGTCGACCAGCAGGGCACTGGCCACCGTCAGTCCGGCGGTGGGTCCGAGATTGGTGGTGACCACCTCGTAGTCTCCGCCGCCGGACGGATAGGCGTGAACGTTCTGCCGGTAGGAGGCCACCACCACCAGCATCACGAAACCGACGGCGACCCCGATCCAGGGCGCCATCGTGTAGGCCGACAGACCGGCCAACGAGAGCACGAGGAAGATCTCCTCGGGGGCGTAGGCCACCGACGACATCGCGTCGGAGGCGAACACCGGCAGCGCGACGCGCTTGGGCAGAAGTGTGTGGCTGAGCGTGTCACTGCGGAAGGGCCGCCCCACGAGGATCCGGCGCAGCCCGGTCGAAAGCTTGGACACGGCAGCCAAGCGTAGACCTAGATCGCCGCAGCGGTAGCGTGGCACTGCGGTCCATACGGGCCGGAAGCTCGCGTACGCCGAAAGGAATTCTGGTGCGGGTAGTGGTCATGGGCTGCGGCCGTGTCGGAGCCTCACTGGCCGATGCATTGTCCAGGCTCGGGCATGAGGTCGCGATCATCGACCGCGACGCAGCCGCGTTCCACCGGCTGTCCCAGGAGTTCTCCGGCGAGCGGATCCTCGGTATGGGATTCGACCGGGATGTGCTGCTGCGAGCCGGAATCGAACGCACCGACGCCTTCGCCGCGGTGTCTTCCGGTGACAACTCCAACATCATCGCGGCCCGCGTGGCCCGGGAGACGTTCGGGGTGCAGCGGGTGGTGGCCCGCATCTACGACGCCAAGCGCGCCGCCGTGTACGAGCGGCTCGGCATCCCCACCATCGCCACCGTGCCCTGGACCACCGACCGGCTGCTCAACACGCTGATCCGCGGTGACGAGACCACTAAGTGGCGCGACCCCACCGGCACCGTCGCGGTGGCCGAGGCGGACCTGCACGAGCAGTGGGTGGGCCACCCGGTGACCACGCTGGAGGCCGCCACCGGCGCGCGGGTCGCCTTCCTGATCCGGTTCGGCACCGGCCTGCTCCCCGAACCGAAGACCGTGATCCAGGCCGGCGACCAGGTCTACCTGGCTGCGGTGTCCGGGCACGCCGGGGAGGCGCTGGTGATCGCCGCGCAGCCCCCGGGCCGGGAGTTCACCGAATGAGAAGGGAGCGTTGATGAAGGTCGCGATCGCCGGCGCGGGCGCAGTCGGCCGTTCCATCGCCCGCGAGTTGGTGGAGAACTCCTACGACGTGACGCTCATCGAACGCAACCCCGGCCACTACGACGTCGCCGCGATCCCCGCCGCACACTGGCACCTCGGCGACGCCTGCGAGTTGAGCCTTCTTGAGGCGGTGCATCTGGAGGACTTCGACGTAGTGATCGCCGCCACCGGCGACGACAAAGCCAATGTGGTGCTCTCACTGCTGGCCAAGACCGAGTTCGCCGTGCCACGGGTGGTGGCCCGCGTCAACGACCCGCGCAACGAGTGGCTCTTCGACAACGCCTGGGGTGTCGATGTCGCGGTATCGACGCCGCGGATGCTCGCATCGCTGGTGGAGGAGGCGTTCGCCGTCGGAGATCTGGTGCGGCTCATGCAGTTTCGGCAGGGCAACGCCAATCTGGTGGAGATCACCCTGCCCGAAGACACGCCGTGGGGCGGGCGGGCGGTCCGCAAACTCACCCTTCCGGGCGACACCGCCCTGGTCACCATCCTGCGCGGTCAGCGGGTGATCGTTCCCGAACCGGATCAGCCACTGGAGGGCGGCGACGAACTGCTCTTCGTGGCCGCACCCGAGGTGGAGGCCGAGTTGCGCAACCTCATGCTGAAGGGCAACCGCTAAGCGCCCGCCGGCGCCCCGGCGTGCGCCGCGTGGACGGCCCGCTGAGCCGCCCGAATCGCCAGATAGGTGACCAGCGCGCCGAGGGCGGCCAGCGGCCAGCCCATGGCGATGCGGGCCACCCCGAGCCAGCCCGTCTGATCGGCGTCGTAGAGGTGGTGCTGGACCACGAATCGAGCCCCGAAAACAAGCACCCATGTCAGCGTGGCCAGATCGAAGGCCAGCAGCGCTCGGCGCGACTTACGCCAGCTGCGGTCATGACCGTTGACCCAGCTCCACACGTAACCCACCACCGGGCGGCGGATCAGCACCGACACCGTGAACACCACGGCCCAGATCAGCGATGTCCAGATGCCGAGCAGGAAGTAACCCTTGGACTCCCCGACCAGCCAGGCGATCAGGGCGCTGATCCCGACGCCCATGAAACCGGCGAGGGCCGGCTGCAC
This sequence comes from Mycobacterium sp., assembly GCA_018883075.1. Classification (GTDB taxonomy): domain Bacteria; phylum Actinomycetota; class Actinomycetes; order Mycobacteriales; family Mycobacteriaceae; genus Mycobacterium. The sequence goes on along the minus strand of VEQU01000045.1, from coordinate 6,500 downwards.
CGAATCGCGCCGGGCGAGACGCCAGACCAGGACGGCCGCGGCCACTCCCAGCGCGGCGGAGATGGCGGGCAGCAGACCGAAGGCGGTGTTGACCGGAACCAGAACCGCCACCGGAAGCGCGGAGTAGATCAGCCCGCTGATGCCACCCATCTGGCCGAGCAACGCCTGGGCCGGCGTGCGGGACTGTTTGTCAGCGGTGCCCTCCTCGGGGCTCAACGCTGAATCTCGTAGTGCGGGTTGTAGATCGCCTTGCTGCCGTTGTCCAGCATGCCCAGCCGTCCATGCACCTTGAGGGTGCGCCCGCAGTCGATGCCGGGAATGCGCCGCTGCCCCATCCAGACCAGGGTCACGATGTCGGTGCCGTCGAACAACTCGGCCCGGACGCCACCGGCGCAGCCTTTGGCGTTGGTCTGCACGCTGCGAAGCTCACCGACCATGGTGACTTCCTGACCCCGCCGGCAGTCGGCGGCACGCTGCGCGCCGGTGCCCGCGGCCGGTTCGCCGGCATCCCGTTGTTCCGGATTGTCAGTCCGCCGGCGGGTGAGCCGGCGAACGAAACCTTCGGCCGCAGCCATGGCCCTTCTCCTGATCATCGTCTCTCTAGCCACCGCCACGGTAGACGTTGCGCTTCCGCTTCGCCACGAGACATACCCGCCCGCGCGTCGATCGGGCCTCACCAGGCACGATCTTCGGATGCCGGTAGATCTGCGCGGGGTCGTGACGGTCCTGCTGGCCGGGACGGGCTCCGACGAGCAGTACGTGAGCAGAGCTTTCGGCGACCCGTTGCACGCGGCCGGGGCCCGGCTGGTCGCGGTGCGCCCCGATCCGCAGGCCCTGCTGGCCGGGTACACCCAGGCCCTCGACGATGCCGCCGCCGGCGGGCCGATAGCGGTCGGCGGGATCTCGCTGGGTGCGGCGGTGGCGGCCGGATGGGCGCTTGGGCACCCTGAGCGGACCCTGGCGGTGCTGGCCGCCCTTCCGCCGTGGACGGGGGCTCCCGGGGGCGCACCCGGTGCGGTCTCGGCCCGGCACACCGCCGCCGAACTGCGCCGCGCGGGCCTGGACGCCACGACATCGGCGATGCGCTCGTCAAGCCCGCACTGGCTGGCCGATGAGCTCGCCCGGTCCTGGCGGCGCCAGTGGCCCGATCTGCCCGACGCCCTGGACGAAGCGGCCGGATTCGTCGCCCCCCCCGCCGCGCAGCTGCAGACCCTGCGCCCGCCGATGGGTGTGGCGGCCGCGCCGGATGACCCGATCCACCCGCTGGCGGTGGCACAGCAGTGGGCCGCGGCCGCGCCTCGGGCGGCGCTGCGCACGGTGACCCTCGAACAGTTCGGCGCCGACCCGGCCGCGCTGGGCGCAGCCTGCCTGGACGCCCTCGCGGCTGCCGGTTAGCGGCCGGTTAGTTGGCCCGAGTCTGCTGCTGCGGCGACTGCTGCGGGTCCTGCGCAGCGGCCTGCTGCTGGGCGGCCTGCATCGCCTGCTGGGCGGCGAGCATGGCCTGCTGGGCCTGCTGCGCCTGTTGGGTGGCCGCGGCGCGCAACTGGTTGGCCAGCTCCTCGGGCAGCTGCACCGGAAGCGGTGTCCGGACCGGAAGTGCGGTGTCGCCGCGGCGAACCACGGTGTCGGCCAGGGCTTGCCGCGCCTCGACGATCAGGGCGTCCATCGACTCGTGGGTGCCGTTGACGACGCAGCGCACCATCCACCGGTAGCCGTCCACTCCGATGAACCTCACCACGCCGGCCCCGGTGCCCACCACCTCGCGACCCCACGGCCCGTCCTGAATCGAGACCTGCGCCTGGTCGTTGCGCAGCGCGTCGGCGAGTTCGGAGGCCACCTCCCGCCACAGTCCGGGCGACTTCGGCGCCGCGTAGGCCGCGATGGTGAACCGGCCGTTCGGGGTAACCACCCAGATCGCGCTGGGCACACCTTGCGGGCTCAACTCGACCTGCACCTGGCCGCCGGCGGGCATCGGAATCAGCACTGAGCCGAGATCCAGCCGGGCCACCGTGGCGGCCTCCGGGCTGTCGAAGTCCTCGATATCGAAGGGGCCCGCGTCGGGATCTGCGGCGTCCGCGCCCGAGGGCTCCGCGTCGATGTCCTCCGCGGCGTCCCCCGCGGCGTCCCGCGCGGCGTCCCCGGCGGTGTCCTCCGCGACGTCGGTCTCACCGGCCGCGGGGCGCGACTCGTCGTCCTTCTTACGTCTGCCGAATGCCATCACAAACTCTCATGTCCGCCGGATGAACCGTGGCCATCGCCGCCACGGCTGGTGTCGGCCAGTCCGGCCTCGTCGAACGAGGCCACCTCGACCAAGGTGGGAAGCTCGACCTGCTGAACAAGCAACTGTGCGATGCGGTCTCCGCGGCGGATGACGATCGGCTCGGCCGGATCCAGATTGATCAGCGCAACCTTGATCTCGCCGCGGTAGCCGGCATCGATGGTTCCGGGGCTGTTGACGATCGAAAGTCCCACGCGCGCAGCCAGACCCGACCGCGGGTGGACCAGTCCCACCATGCCGTGCGGAATCGCCACAGCGATGCCGGTGGACACCAGCGCACGCTGGCCCGGCATGAGTTCCACATCGTCGGCGCTGTAGAGATCCACACCGGCATCGCCGTCGTGGGCCCGGCTGGGCAACGGCAGTTCACGGTCGAGGCGAACCACCGCAAGATCGGTGAGCACGATGGGCAAGACTACCCTTGGCCGGGTGTCCGACTCGCGTGTGACCTCGCGAACCGTGCGGTATTCCGAGCGGTTGTGGGTGCCCTGGTGGTGGTGGCTGGTGGGCTTCGGGGCGTCGGCCGTGCTGGCCTACGAAGTGAATCTGGGCGTGCGGAACCTCCCGGACTGGCTGCCCTATGCGGTCCTGGGCGTCGCCGCGGCAGGGGTGCTGCTGTGGCTCAGCCGGATCGAGGTGCAGGTGGTGGGAACCGGCCCGGACGTCGAACTGTGGGCGGGCCAGGCGCACCTGCCCGCAGCGGTGGTGTCTCGCTCGGCGGAGGTGCCCCGCAGTGCCAAATCGGCAGCCCTCGGGCGTCAGCTCGACCCGGCGGCATTCGTACTGCACCGCACCTGGATCGGCCCGATGGCCCTGGTGGTGCTCGACGACCCGGACGATCCGACCCCCTACTGGCTGGTCAGCTGCCGCGACCCGGCGCGGCTGATCGCGGCGCTGCGAAGCTGACCCGGTCGGTCAGACCGCGCAGTCGGTGCAGATCGCCACGCCCTTCTTCTCACTCGCCAGCCGGCTGCGATGGTGCACCAGAAAGCAACTCCCGCAGGTGAATTCATCGGCCTGCTTGGGAATGACGCGCACCGACAGCTCCTCGCCGGAAAGATCTGCGCCAGGCAGTTCGAAGGACTCGGCCGATTCGGATTCGTCGACGTCGACGACGGCGGACTGCGCCTCGTTGCGGCGCGCGGTGAGCTCCTCGAGGGAGTCCTCGGAGACCTCGTCGGTCTCCGTGCGCCGTGGGGCGTCGTAGTCGGTTGCCATGTTCGGTTCCCCTTATCTGACCTCAGCAGAGGTTTGTATCAGCGTGGAACGCCTGGGCATAAACAATTCGTGCCCGCGCGCAGCGCGGCGCAGTGTGATTTCCGTCACGCGGTCCCCTGTGCCGGAGGCTGCCATTACAGTGCTGGCGTGGTCGCGCACATCACCAGAGGCTCGGCGCTGGACGAGAACGGCCAGCCATTCCGGCGCCGGAACTACCGCCCCGCCCTGATCGCGCTGGGCGTGCTGTTCGCCGTCACCACCGTGGTCTGGACGTTCACGCTGACCCGCCCGGTCGCCATCCAGGAGGTGGCCGCCTGCAACGCCCCGCCGGCCCCGACCGCCGCCGACGCGCCCAAGCTCGGTGACCGGGTGTCGGGTTCGGTGCTGATCGACGTGGCCCCCGCCAAACTCGCCGACACCAAGGTCCGCGTCCTCAACGCCAGCGGGCAGGGCGGTCAGGCCGGGGAGGTGGCCGGCGCCCTGCGCGACCTCGGCTTCGCGGCCCCGACGGCAGCCAACGACCCGATCTACGCCGGAAGCAGGCTGTCCTGCCAGGGTCAGCTCCGGTTCGGGCCGAGCGGTAAGGCCGATGCCGCCGCCGCGTGGCTGGTGGCCCCGTGCGTGGAGCTCTACCAGGACGAGCGCAAGGACGATTCAGTGGATCTTGTGATCGGCACCGATTTCACGTCACTGGCCAACAGCGACGACATCGCAGCCGTGCTCTCCGGGCTGCGTCCGGGCGCCACCGAACCCGCCGACTCGGCGCTTCTGACCAAGATCCACAGCGAGACCTGCTGAGCCGCTCATGGGATACGCGGCGCAAGCCGCTCATGGGATACGCGGCGCAAGCCGCTGAAGGGCCGCGATGAGCTCGGCGGCCACCCCGGGCGCGGCGGCGACCAGCAATCCTGCCGGTCCGTCCGGTAACACCACCACCGCCCCGGCTTCAGCCGCGATGAGCGCCCCGGCCGCCCAGTCCCACACATTGAGCCCGTGCTCGTAGTGGGCATCCAGACGGCCCGCCGCCACCGCGCACAGATCCAGCGCCGCCGAGCCGATGCGCCGAACGTCACGCACCAGTGGGAGCAGATCGGCCAGCAGCGCCGCCTGGGCCGCGCGGCGCGCTGTCTGGTAGCCGAAGCCCGTGCCGATCAGCGCCATGGACAGTTCGTCGGCACTCGTGCAGCGCAACGGGACGCGCCCCGCCGCCCCGGCGACTCCCCCGGACACCGAGGCGCCCCGTCCGGCCGCCGCGGAGTACACCTCGCCGCTGCACACGTCGGCCACCGCCCCGGCCACCGACACCCCGTCGATCTGGGCCGCCACCGACACGGCGTAGGCGGGGATGCCGTAGACGAAGTTGACAGTCCCGTCGATGGGGTCGACCACCCAGCGCACACGACCCTCCCGGTCCGTGCCCTGGCCGTCCGTGAGTTCCTCACCGAGGATCGGTTCACCCGGCCGGCACTGTGCGAGCCGCTGACGCACGAACCGCTCGGTGTCGGTGTCGGCGATCGTCACCGGGTCGGTGGGACTGCTCTTGGATCGCAGCACCGCCGGTGTCTGGGCTGCCTCGCCGGTGATCTCCGTGCGTCGGCGTCGCACGAACTCGGCGGCGTCGGCGGCCAACTGCTCGGCCACCCGCCGCAACTCGTCTGGATCGTTCTCGGAACGGACGTCCTGCACGGCTGACATCGCAACACAATCCGGCCGTCACCGGAGGATCGGCCACTAAGGTTTGACTCCTCAGGTTTGACCCGCGACCGTTGGCCTCGCGGCCGTCGAGACCCGGCCCCTCTGAGAGAAAGGCCTGCCATGACAGCACGCAACCCCGCGCGCCAGGCCCTCGGCGTCGACGTCGGTGGAAGCGGCGTCAAAGGAGCCATCGTCGATCTCGACACCGGTCAGTTGGTCGGTGAGCGCCTGAGGCTCCAGACCCCGCAACCGGCGACCCCTCAGGCGGTGACCGCCACCGTGGCCGAGGTGGTGCGTCACTTCGACTGGACCGGCCCCCTGGGAGTCACCTACCCGGGTGTCGTGGTCGACGGGGTGGTGGCGACGGCGGCCAATGTGGACAAGTCGTGGATCGGCATGAATGCGGCGCAGGCCTACAGCGAGGCGATGGGCGGCCGACGGGTGACGGTCCTCAACGACGCCGACGCCGCCGGACTCGCCGAGCAGCGCTACGGGGCGGGGCGCAACCGCAACGGCGTGGTCGTGCTGCTGACGTTCGGCACCGGCATCGGCTCGGCGGTGATCCACAACGGGATGCTGCTGCCTAACACGGAGTTCGGTCACATCGAAGTGGACGGCAAGGAGGCCGAGCACCGGGCCGCCTCCTCGGTCAAGGAGCGCAAGGAGTGGAGCTACCGCCGCTGGACCAAGGAGGTCACCAAGGTCCTGGTGGCGGTGGAGAACGCCATCTGGCCGGATCTGTTCATCGCCGGCGGCGGCATCAGCAGGAAGGCCGACAAGTGGATCCCGCTGCTGAAGAACCGGACGCCGGTGGTCGCAGCCGAGCTGCTGAACACCGCGGGCATCGTCGGGGCGGCGATGGCTGCCGCCGAGGCGGACGCGGCCGGCTGAGGTGGGCCGCGCCTGGCGCCGGGTGGTCAGCGGACGCTGCTCCAGTCGTTACAATGGACTGCGGCGACCGCGGCACAGCGGTGAGCATCCACCGAGATCACGCCGATATTCCCCATAGCTGACGCTATCGGTGCGGCCTGCCGCGCCGCGGACCGCATTACCGAAAGGGTGTACGTGCCAGCGACGAAGGCAACCCCGGCCAAAAAGCCGGCGAAGCGCCCCGCCACCCGGACCACCGCAAGCTCGGCCCGCAAGCCCGCCGGCGCTGCCAAGGCCACGGCCCGGGCGGCCAAGAAGCCGGCCAAAGCGTCAGCCAAGGCGGCACCCGCCAAGCGCACCGCCAAACCGGCGGCGGGCAGGACCGCCAAGGCGACCAGGTCGGCACCCGCCAAAAGGGCCAAGCCGACCAAGAAAGCAG
>VEQU01000044.1 GCA_018883075.1 Mycobacterium sp. | reverse complement strand
ACTGGGTGCCGTCGCGCAACAGTGGGATGCTGCCGTCCTGCCACATCCCCAGCGTCATGCCGTTGACGGCGATGTCGAAACGCATCCTTGGGCTGAGGCCGTACATGGTGGCCTGCCGAAACAGCACAACCGCCATCTCGGCGCCACGGCGGTGCAACTCCAATGCGGACTCCTCGGCCCGCAGGTTGGCCTCGGCGTAGGTGGTCAGCGGGTTGGTCGGGGAGTCCTCATCCATCACCCCGTCCTGGAAGCCGTAGATGCTGCACGAGGAGGCCAGCACGTAGCGGTCCACACCGGCGTCTGCGGCCATCTCCTGCAGTCGGCGCCGAGCCCGGTAGTTGATGTCGAGGGTCTTGACCGGGTCCAGTTCGCCGGCCGGGTCGTTGCTGATCGCCGCGAGGTCGAGCACCGCGTAGGCGCCGGCCACCATCGGCGGCTCGATCTTGCGGGAGTCGACTTTGATCTTCTCGATCCGCGGTGACTCGGGAAGTGTGTCGCCGAAGAAGAACCGGTCCAGCACGCGGACCCGATATCCGGCCTCTGCGACGAGCGGCGAGAGCACCGAGCCGATGTAGCCACCGCCGCCGGTGATCACAACCGTCTTGTCGCTCATAGGTTTTCGCGTTTCCGTTGGTAGGCCCTTTTCCCTTGGTAGTACTCGGTGGCCTGTGCCCAGCTCGGCAGGATCCCGTCGCGGGCCGCCTGCGCCAGGGTGGGCGCGGCCTCGTCCCTGGCGGACAGTGCCGGGGTCAGCGCCCGGCCGTGGTCGTCGCTCGACGGCCAGGGGATACCCAGATCGGGGTCCAGGGGATTGATGCCGTGTTCGTGGCCGGGGTTGTAGGTGGCTGAGCACAGGTACACGACGGCGGTGTCGTCGGCCAGTGCCATGAAGGCGTGGCCGAGTCCTTCGGCGACGTAGACCGCCCGGCGGTTGTTCTCGTCGAGCCGGGCGCACGCCCACCGGCCGAAGGTGGGCGATCCGGTCCGGATGTCGACGACGACGTCCAGAATCGCTCCACGCAGGCACATCACGTATTTGGCCTGGCCGGGCGGGATGTCGGCGAAGTGCACACCTCGAACCACCCCGGCCTTGGACGTCGACCAGTTGGCCTGGCGCAGGTCAAGGGGGTGACCGACGTGCTCCGCCAGGGTGTCGGCCCGGAAACATTCCAGGAAAACGCCACGGTCGTCGCCGTGCACGATCGGCTCGAACACCCACGCGCCCGGGACGGCCAGCTCTTCGACGTGCACCAGCCAGATCGTACTGGCCGGGTGCATGCCCGCCGACCAGCAGCAGAGGCGTTTTGGAGTACCGCTGACGAGCGGGTATCGTAGGTCCACGGTGCGGTGAACGCGCCGGCTCTTGCGTGCCCAGTCCGTGGAACCATTCCTCGATTTGCTGGCGACTCACGTTTTGCAGTCGGGGCGAGCGCTGCCCACACCGAACAGGATCTAGTGAGGATATGGGCAAAAAAGACGGTGCCATCGAGGTCGAGGGCCGCGTGGTCGAGCCTCTGCCCAATGCGATGTTCCGCATTGAGCTGGAGAACGGACACAAGGTGCTCGCCCACATCAGCGGGAAGATGCGGCAGCACTACATCCGCATCCTCCCCGAGGACCGGGTCGTGGTGGAGCTTTCTCCCTACGACCTGACCCGGGGCCGCATCGTGTACCGCTACAAGTAATGCCGCAATCCGAACCAGAAGAGCACGAGAACAGGATCAATCAGCCGTGAAGGTCAACCCGAGCGTCAAGCCGATCTGCGACAAGTGCAGGGTGATCCGCCGGCATGGGCGGGTCATGGTGATCTGCTCCGATCCGCGCCACAAGCAGCGGCAGGGCTAGCACTTCGCACGTCCCGCCCCGACACAACTGAATGCAGACCTCCCAGAACCACTGAATTGATACGCAGTTCAGCCACGCCCGGACGGAGGCCGGGCCCCGGGGCCTCCCGGGAACGGACTGGGAACGACACCTCCGCTGAGAAGAAAGAAGTACAGCCACTGTGGCACGTCTAGTGGGCGTGGATCTCCCGCGCGACAAGCGCATGGAGATCGCGCTGACCTACATCTACGGCATCGGCCGTACCCGCTCCCAGGAGATCCTGGCCGCGACCGGCATCGACCGGGACCTTCGCACCAAAGACCTCACCGACGACCAGCTGACCAAGCTGCGCGACTACATCGAATCCAGCCTGAAGGTCGAGGGCGACCTGCGCCGAGAGGTGCAGGCAGACATCCGCCGCAAGATCGAGATCGGCTGCTACCAGGGTCTGCGGCACCGCCGCGGACTGCCCGTCCGCGGTCAGCGGACCAAGACCAACGCGCGCACCCGCAAGGGTCCCAAGCGCACCATCGCCGGCAAGAAGAAGGCCAAGTAACCATGCCACCAGCCAAGAAAGCCGCCGCCTCCGCCGCCAAGGGGGGCGCCAAGAAGGGCAAGACCACCCGCCGCCGGGAGAAGAAGAACGTCCCGCACGGCGCCGCGCACATCAAGAGCACGTTCAACAACACGATCGTGTCCATCACCGACCCGCAGGGCAATGTGATCGCCTGGGCGTCCTCGGGACACGTCGGGTTCAAGGGCTCGCGTAAGTCCACCCCGTTCGCCGCGCAGCTGGCCGCCGAGAACGCCGCCCGCAAGGCCCAAGAGCACGGTGTCAAGAAGGTCGACGTGTTCGTCAAGGGCCCGGGTTCGGGTCGCGAGACCGCGATCCGTTCGCTGCAGGCCGCCGGCCTCGAGGTCGGCGCCATCTCCGATGTCACACCCCAGCCGCACAACGGCTGCCGTCCGCCCAAGCGGCGCCGGGTCTAGCGGGAAAGGTCAGGTACTTCACTCATGGCTCGTTACACCGGTCCCGTCACCCGCAAGTCCCGCCGGCTGGGAGTCGACCTCGTCGGCGGCGACCAGTCGTTCGAGAAGCGCCCCTACCCGCCCGGCCAGCACGGCCGCGCGCGGATCAAGGAGAGCGAATACCGCCAGCAGCTGCAGGAGAAGCAGAAGGCCCGCTTCACCTACGGCGTGATGGAGAAGCAGTTCCGCCGCTACTACGAGGAGGCGGTGCGCCAGGCCGGTAAGACCGGCGAAAACCTGCTGCGCATCCTGGAGAGCCGGCTCGACAACGTGGTCTACCGCGCCGGTCTGGCGCGCACCCGCCGGATGGCCCGCCAGCTGGTCAGCCACGGCCACTTCACCGTCAACGGCGTGAAGGTCGACGTGCCCAGCTACCGGGTGTCGCAGTACGACATCATCGACATCAAGGACCGCTCGATCAACACCCTGCCGTTCCAGATCGCGCGGGAGACGGCGGGCGACCGTCCGATCCCGTCCTGGCTGCAGGTGGTCGGCGAGCGTCAGCGCATCCTGATCCACCAACTGCCCGACCGCGAGCAGATTCAGGTGCCGCTCGCCGAGCAGCTCATCGTCGAGTTCTACTCGAAGTAACCGAAGTAGCAGAGTAATCGCAGTAACAAACCCCCGACGGCATCAAATAGCGGGTGCCGAGAAGGAGATAGAAGAACACCATGCTGATTTCTCAGCGCCCCACACTCAGCGAAGAGGTCATCGCCGAGAACCGCTCCCAGTTCATCATCGAGCCGCTGGAGCCCGGATTCGGCTACACCCTCGGCAACTCGCTGCGTCGCACCCTGCTGTCGTCGATTCCCGGCGCGGCCGTCACCAGCATTCGCATCGACGGCGTGCTGCACGAGTTCACCACCGTGCCGGGGGTCAAGGAGGATGTCACCGACATCATCCTCAACCTCAAGGGCCTGGTCGTGTCCTCGGATGAGGACGAGCCGGTCACCATGTACCTGCGCAAGCAGGGTCCGGGTGCCGTCACCGCCGGCGACATCGTGCCGCCGGCCGGCGTGAACGTGCACAACCCGGAGATGCACATCGCCACGCTCAACGACAAGGGCAAGCTCGAGATCGAACTCGTCGTCGAGCGCGGCCGCGGCTACGTCCCCGCGGTGCAGAACAAGGTCTCCGGCGCGGAGATCGGCCGCATCCCGGTCGACTCCATCTACTCGCCGGTGCTCAAGGTCACCTACAAGGTCGAGGCCACCCGCGTCGAGCAGCGCACCGACTTCGACAAGCTGATCCTCGACGTGGAGACCAAGAACTCCATCAGCGCCCGTGACGCGCTGGCGTCGGCGGGCAAGACCCTGGTCGAGCTGTTCGGTCTGGCGCGCGAGCTCAACGTGGAGGCCGAGGGTATCGAGATCGGCCCGTCGCCGCAGGAGGCGGACCACATCGCGGCGTTTGCGCTGCCGATCGACGATCTCGATCTGACGGTGCGCTCGTACAACTGCCTCAAGCGCGAGGGCGTGCACACCGTCGGGGAACTGGTGGCCCGCACCGAGTCCGATCTGCTCGACATCCGCAACTTCGGTCAGAAGTCCATCGACGAGGTGAAGATCAAGCTGCATCAGCTCGGTCTGGCGCTCAAGGACTCCCCGGCCACGTTCGATCCGTCCGAGGTGGCCGGCTACGACGTCGCCACCGGTACCTGGACCAGTGACGCCGCATACGACTCGGGCTACGACGCCGACAACGAACAGGACTACGCGGAGACCGAACAGCTCTAACCGCCACCGCGTCACACGAACTCGTCCCGGCCCTACCTGATACGGGGGTCGGCCCCGTAAAAGGAGATAGTCGCAATGCCCAAGCCAACAAAGGGTCCCCGCCTCGGCGGATCGTCCTCGCATCAGAAGGCGCTGCTGGCCAACCTGGCCACCTCGCTGTTCGAGCACGGCCGGATCACGACCACCGAGCCCAAGGCGCGGGCGCTGCGGCCGTACGCGGAGAAGCTGATCACCCACGCCAAGAAGGGCACGCTGCACAACCGGCGCGAGGTGATGAAGAAGATCCGCGACAAGGATGTGGTGCACGCCCTGTTCGCCGAGATCGGTCCGTTCTTCGCCGACCGCGAGGGCGGCTACACCCGCATCATCAAGGTCGAGGCACGCAAGGGCGACAACGCCCCGATGGCCGTGATCGAACTGGTCCGGGAGAAGACGGTGACCTCCGAGGCCGACCGCGCACGCCGCGCGGCGAACAAGGCCAAGAAGGCCGCCGAGAAGGAGGCCGCCGCTGCGGCGGCAGCGCCGAAGGCCCCGGCGGAGGAACCGGCTGAGGTCGTCGAGGCGAAGGCCGAGGAGGCGGTCGAGGCGGCCGAAGCCGAAGACGAGGCGATCGCCGACGCGCAGACCGCCGTGGCCGCTGACGAGCAGAGCGAGTCCGACGAGTCCTGACGCCGGCGCCGTCCGGCTGCGGCTGGATATCGCCTACGACGGAACCGATTTCACCGGCTGGGCTGTCCAGGACGGTCACCGGACCGTCGCCGGTGTGCTCGACGATGCGCTGTCGACCGTCTTCCGGACGCCGCTGCGGACGTTCGCGGCGGGGCGCACCGACACCGGCGTGCACGCCACCGGGCAGGTGGCCCACGTCGACGTGCCTGCCGACGCCCTCGAGCACGCCCATCCACGCCAGCCGCGCCCCGCGGAGCCGGAGTTCGGCCCCCTGGTGCGCAGGCTGGCGAAGTTCCTGCCCGAGGATGTGCGCATCCGCGAGGTGTTGCGCGCCCCGGCCGGGTTCGACGCCAGGTTCTCCGCGCTGCGCCGCCACTACGCCTACCGGCTGGCGACGGCGCCCTACGGAGCAGAGCCGCAGCAGTCCCGGTTCGTGACACCGTGGCCCCGTCCGCTCGACACCGCGGCGATGGCCGCCGCGTCGGCCCCGCTGCTGGGCCTGCACGACTTCGCCGCGTTCTGCCGCCACCGGCCGGGTGCGACGACCATCCGGCACCTGCAGCGCCTGGACTGGGTCGGTGAGGGCGACCTGCTGACCGCCTACGTGACCGCCGACGCGTTCTGCTGGTCCATGGTGCGCTCACTGATCGGCGCCGTGCTCGCGGTGGGGGAGGGCCGGCGCGAACCAGAGTGGTGCGCAACACTTCTGGGCGCCGAGCACCGCTCGAGTGAGTTCGCCGCCGCACCCCCGCGTGGTCTCACCCTGATCGGGGTGGACTATCCGCCGGATGCCGAACTGGCCGCCCGGGCCGTCCTCACCCGGGACGTCCGGACCCTCGACTAGAGCCGCGCGACGATGAAGTCAGCGGCTTGGTCGACCAGCCCGGAGTCGATGTAGGCGGGCTGCAGATGCGACGACCAGCTGCCGACGAAATCGCCGATCGGGTCGTCGGGATTGAGATTGCCGCTGCAGATCGGATCGGACTCGGTGCACAGGTCGATGGTCTTCTCGCCGTAGAGCGGGCTGACGTCGGACACCGGGCCGAAGATCGCGCGGGTGCCGTTGCCGAACAGCGCCACGGCGGCGATGTGGTCGTTCATACCCAGCGGCAGCGGGTTGGTGTAACCGAGCATCGCCGAGGGCGCGGCCAGGACGACGTCGGTGACGGCGGCGCCCAGCGAGTACCCGCCGAGCACCAGACGGGTATCCGGGCAGTTGGCCGCCATGTACTGGATGTGCCGACTCATATCGTTGGCGCCCTGGATGACCTCGGTGTCGGCCGGGTAGTTCACCGCGTAGTAGCCGACGTTCTTATCGGTCCGCGCGCGCACCGCGTCGATGAGCGCCTCGCCGATGCGGCCGGTGCCGGGCGGTTCGACGCGCCCGCGGGCGAAGACCACCTCTACCTGGGGGCACGGATCCGCGTGAGCCACCGGGATGGAGACCGGCAGTATCGGGCCCGCGGCGGCGGGCAGGGCGGCGGGTGCGAGCAGCAGGGCCGCGGCCACCGCAGCCGCCGACGCCACCTTTCCCACCTGCCTCACCAGCACCAGGTCATGGTATCGGCCCGGTCAGGGCCACGCCAGGTTGGCTGGTTAGAGCCGTGCGGCGACGAAACCGGCCGCCTGGCCCACCATGTCGGTCTTCTCGTAACTTGTGTGCGCGAACGGGTTGCGGCCCCGCGAGCAGATCGGATCCCCGTCGGCGCACAGGTCGATGCCCTTGCCGGCGAACGGGGCCGGCGCCATCGAGACGGGGTTGCCGAACTTGGCTGCCGGGTTGCCGAACACCGCGATGGCCGCGACCTTGTCGGCCAGGCTGAACGGCAGCGGGGGGGCCGATCCGACATCGCCGACCCGGTCGCCCAGCGGGGGGATGCCCAGCAGCATGTCGACCACCGCCGCGCCCTGGGAGTAGCCGCCGAGCACGAAACGGGTGTCGGGGCACCGCTGTGAGAAGCCGAGGATGTGGTTGGTGGCGTCGACGGCGCCGTCGGCCGCAGCGCGGAAGTCATAGGTGGCCGGGTAGTTCACCCCGTAGACGCCCATGGTCCGGCCGCCCAGCTGCTCGGCCAGCCGACTGGACAGTGCCTGGCCGACGCGGCCGATCCCGGCGGGCTCGCTGGTGCCGCGGGCGAAGACGACCTGAACGTCAGGGCACGGCTCCGCCTGCGCGACGACGGCCGGGCCGAACGCCGACAGCACGGTCGCCGCGACCAGAGCCTGGATCAGGTGGCGCATGGCTCACATACTCACATACGCGGCAGCGTGCCCTCACACACCCAGCAGCGACGCCACGAACGCCGCCGCCCGGGCCGCCGAGCCGTCGGGGCCGTAGCTGCGGTGTGCCGGAACGCTGTCGCCGGCCGAGCAGACCGGGTCGCCGGGGTTGCAGATGTCGATGGACCGCAGGCCGTAGACCGGGCTGGAGGTCAGCGGAAGCCCGATCCTGGTGGCCGGATTGCCGAAGACGGCCAGTGCGGCGACCCGGTCGGAGACCTGCGGCGGAAGCGGGTTGGTGAAGCCGATCATCGGGAAAGGCACCGAGGTGATCACGTCGATGATCGCCGCGCCCTGCGAGTAGCCGCCGAGCACGAGTCGGGTCGCCGGGCAGGTGTTGACCACGTTCTGGATATGGGCGCTGGCGTCGTTGGCGCCGTCGGCCGCAGCCAGGAAGTCATAGCTGGCCGGGTAGTTCACCGCGTAGACGCCGATACTGCGGTTCGGCACCCGGCCGCGCAGATCGGCGACGAACGCCTCGCCCACCCGGCCGATCCCGGGCGGCTCCAAGGTGCCCCGGGCGAAGACCACCTCGATATCCCGGCAGACGACCGTTCCGGCGGGTGGCGCCGCCACGACGCCCAACGCGGCGCTGGCGACGGCCAGAGCAACCGCGAACAGGGGGCGGAACACACCGCGATGTTACCGGTGTGACTGCTGTGACACCGGTGCGTCGTGCGGCGTGCCGCCCGGCGCCCTGTGGATTGCTGCCATCCCGTGTGCGGCGGTACGACATACCGTCCGCAGATGGATGAGCCGGGGATCCTTCTGGAGGTCGGGCCGGCGACCATCCGGCGCATCGGCGCACCCGCGCCCGCAGGGTCCGACGCCCTCGGCGCGTTCGCGGCGCTGTGCGCCCTCGACGACCCGGTGGCCCTCGTCGAGGGCACCCCGGTGGGTGTCGACGAGCTGCTGCGCGCCGCGGTCGCAGCAGCGCTGAATCCTCCGTGCGGCCCGGTGACGGTGGTGCACCCGTCGTGGTGGCCCCGGACGCGGGTCGAGCGGGTGGTCGCCGCGGTGGCGGCCACCGCGGCGGTGACGGCGGTGACGGCCGCGCTCCCGCGATGCGCCGTCATCCGGCGGCGATACGGACCGGCGGCGGTGCTGGAGATCGCCGCTGGCGTGGTGGCCGTCAGCGGTCATGCGGGACTGCGGTTGCTCGATTGGCGTGACGCCGATGCGATCGCGGAGTCCGTTGCGGCTGTCGCGCGCGGCACGCCCGTGCTCATCGACACCCCCGATGCGCTGCCGGGGGCGGGGCACCGGGCCGAGATGGTCCGAAAGCAGCTGTCGGACAATAAAATCCGGTCCCGGATCGTGGAGTGCGCACCGCCACCGGCGCGCGGGTCCGACAGCACACCGCATGCGCCGCCGTGGCGGCGCTGGAGTCCGGCGGCGGTCGTGGCGCTCGTGGCGCTGGTGGCCGCCGCGGCTGTCGCGGGTGTGGCGCTGCGACCCGATCCGGTGCGCACAGCCGGGCCGTCGATACTCGCGGAGGGACGCGTCACGGTCGAGATCCCGGCGCACTGGACCGTGCGGCGGGTCACCGGCGGCCCCGGTTCGCGACGCGTCGAGGTCCACTCGCCTGACGGCGCGGCGGTGCTGCACATCACCTCGGCCTACGCGCCACAGACCACCCTGGCCGATGCCGCCGAGGTGCTCGGCCGGGCAGTGGCGGCCGAACCGGCCGGGGTGTTCACCCGCCTGCGGCCCGTCGCTGAATTCGCCGGCCGCCCGGCGCTGGGCTACCGCGAGATCCGCCCCGGCCGGGTGGTCAGCTGGTGGGTGGTGATGGACCGCTCGACCCGCATCGCCATCGGCTGCCAGAGCGCACCCGGCCGCGAGGAGTCCGTAGGCGCCGCCTGCCTGGCCGCGGTGGCTTCGGCTAGGGAGGACAGGGCTAGGCAGGCCCGGGAAGGGAACCGCCGGGGCCCGCACGCCGTCGAATAGAGCGGACCGGCCGGGTGCCGGCGGCGGCCGCGGTGGAGGAGAGCCACCCGGCGGACCCACCGCCCCCGGCCGGTCGGCGCCGTTTTGACCCGGCGCTGTTTCCGCAGGTAAGCTGCGTAGCCGGCGCTCGGTACGCCGCGGGTTTCGCACCGCGGACGTCCACAGGGTCCCCGGGTCAGTGTTGGTCGCCGGGAAGCACACCCCACCGTCCGCGCCCGACCGGCACCCGGTTCGACTGGTCCGCCCAGCAGACCGGGATCCACCCGAGAAGAGGAAGGTCACACGCTGTGTCCACGTACACGCCGAAGGCCGGTGACGCCACCCGATCGTGGTACGTCATCGACGCCACGGACGTGGTGCTCGGCCGGCTCGCCGTGGCGGCAGCAACGCTGCTGCGCGGTAAGCACAAGCCGACGTTCACGCCCAACGTCGACGGCGGCGATTTCGTCGTCATCGTCAACGCCGACAAGGTCGCCATCGGAGGCGACAAGCTCAACAGCAAGATGGCCTACCGTCACTCGGGGTATCCCGGTGGCCTGCGGGCCCGCACCGTCGGCCAGGAGATGGCCAAGCACGCCGACCGCGTCGTCGAGAAGGCGATCGTCGGCATGCTGCCGCACAACAAGCTGAGCCGTCAGATCCAGAAGAAGCTGAAGGTGTACACCGGGCCGGACCATCCGCACGCCGCCCAGCAGCCGATCCCCTTCGAGATCAAGCAGGTGGAGCAGTGAGCGACACGACCGATACCCCCGACACCCCAGAGACCCCCGCGGTCGATCCGGCCGAGACCCCCGTGGTGGAGCCCGCCGCGGTGGAGACCCCCGAGGTCACCGAGACAACCGAGGTCGTCGAGGTGACCGAGGCCGCCGAACCGGCCGCGGTGGCCACACCGCGTCCGCCGGTCGTCATCGACCGGCCCATCCAGACCGTCGGCCGCCGCAAGGAGGCCGTGGTGCGGGTGCGCCTGGTGCCGGGCACCGGCCAGTTCAATCTGGACGGCCGCAGCCTGGAGGCCTACTTCCCGAACAAGGTTCACCAGCAGCTCATCAAGGCGCCGCTGGTGACCGTCGACCGCGTCGACAGCGTGGACATCTACGCCCACCTCGACGGCGGCGGCCCCTCCGGGCAGGCCGGCGCACTGCGTCTGGCGATCGCGCGCGCACTGATCCTGGTTCAGCCCGAGGACCGTCCCGCGCTGAAGAAGGCCGGCTTCCTCACCCGTGACCCGCGCGCCATCGAGCGCAAGAAGTACGGGCTGAAGAAGGCCCGCAAGGCGCCGCAGTACAGCAAGCGCTGACCGCACGGTTTCGCAGTCCGCACACTCGCCGGGTGTCCCCTCGCTCTGGGGCACCCGGCGAGTGCGTGTTGCGGGTGTCACCCGGCGAGCGGCTGCCGTTACCCTCATGTCCCATGGGCCGACTGTTCGGGACCGACGGGGTCCGCGGTGTCGCCAACCGCGACCTCACCGCCGAACTCGGCACGGCCCTCGGCGCGGCCGCTGCCCGCCGGCTGGCCGGCTCGGGTGGGCGGCGAGTAGCGGTGGTCGGACGCGACCCGCGTGCCAGCGGCGAGATGCTGGAGGCCGCGGTGATCGCCGGTATCACCAGCGAGGGCGTCGACGCCCTGCGCGCGGGCGTGCTGCCCACACCGGCGGTGGCCTACCTCACCGCCGCCTACGACGCCGACTTCGGCGTGATGATCTCCGCCTCGCACAATCCGATGCCCGACAACGGCATCAAGATCTTCGGCGCCGGCGGGCACAAACTCGATGACGACACCGAGGACCGCATCGAGGACCTCGTGGCGCAGGGCCCGGGGTTGCGTCCGATCGGTGCGGGCATCGGCCGGGTGCGCCGCGCCGACGACGCACTCGAGCGGTATCTGAGCCACATTGTCGGCGCCGCAACCACAGCGCTGAACGGGCTGACCGTCGTCGTCGACTGCGCCAACGGCGCGGCATCGGCGGCCGCACCGCGCGCGTACGCCGCCGCGGGCGCACGCGTCATCGCGATCAACGCCGAACCGGACGGGTTGAACATCAACCAGGACTGCGGTTCCACCCACCTGCGCCCGTTGCAGGACGCCGTCATCGCGCACGGCGCCGATCTCGGCCTCGCGCACGATGGTGACGCCGACCGGTGCCTGGCGGTGGACGCCGCCGGCCGTGTCGTCGACGGCGATGCCATCATGATGATTCTGGCGCTGTCCATGCGCGACGCCGGCCAACTCGCCTCCAACACACTGGTGGCCACGGTGATGAGCAACCTCGGTCTGCACCTGGCTATGCGCGAGGCCGGGATCGCCGTGCGCACCACCGGCGTCGGTGACCGCTACGTCCTCGAAGAACTGCGCGCCGGGCGGTTCTCACTCGGCGGCGAACAGTCCGGCCACATCGTGATGCCGACGTTCGGCACCACCGGCGACGGCATCCTGACCGGGCTGCTGCTGATGTCGCGGATGGCGCAGACCCGTTCGCCGCTGGCCGATCTCGCCGCGCCGATGCAGCCCATGCCGCAGGTGCTCATCAACGTCGAAGTGGCCGACAAGGCCACCGTCGCCGAGGCGCCCGCCGTGCAGAGCGCGGTGCGGGAGGCCGAGGCGCAACTGGGAGACACCGGCCGGATCCTGCTGCGCCCGTCGGGAACCGAGCAGATCGTGCGGGTCATGGTGGAGGCCTCCGACGAGGACACCGCCCGCCAGGTCGCCCACCGGGTCGCCAAGTCGGTCAGCGCCGAGGGCTGACGCCGACGCGGCCGTCGCGGCCGGCGGGAACCGGCTGAGGCCGCGCCGCGTCCTATCAGATGTGCCGACGACAGATACGTATACGACATCCGTCGACCCGGCGGCGCTGCGTGCGGCGGCCCAGCGACTGGAGAACGCCGCCGACACCGTGCTCGACGCCGTCGGATCGCACCTGAGGGGTCTGCGGTTCGACGGCACGGTGGCCGGGCGCGCGCACACCGGATCCGGATGGGCTCTGCGCGCCGCGATGGATGCCCTGGCGGGTGACGCCGCCCGGTGGGCCCGCGGTGCCGCCGATCTGGCCGCAGTGCTGCGCGCCGGCGCGGACCGGCACGCCGGCCGTGAGGCGAACGCGGTGACCGTCTTCCGGTGACACCCGAGATATCCGGCTCACTGGCGCGGGGCCGCGGCGCCGTCGCGAACACCCAAACCTATGCGGCCGCCTGCCGGCGCTTGGGTCTGACCGCGCTGAGTGCCGAGCGGATCGCGGAGTTGTACGACGCCGAGGACGGGATGCGACCCGACACGCTCGACGCCGACGCCGCCGCGCTCACGGCCGCCGCGGCGGCGGCCCAGGACGCGCTGGCATCCGCGCATGCGGCGTCGGGTCTGCTCGCACAGGCCTGGATGGGCCGCACCGGCGGGGCCGCCACCGATGTGCTGCGGGGGCAGTGCGCCTCGGCGGTGCATCTGATCGGCGGACTGCGCGCCGCCGCAGGAACCCTGCGAACGCTGCGCGCACTATTGGAGGACCTGATGCAGATCAAGGCCGACACGGCGGTGTCCATCGACGACCGGCGCTCGGCCGAACGCGGCCGGTGGCTGGCACACGCCTCAGCGGTCCTCGCCGGCGTACCCGACGAGTCCGCCCTCGACACCGTCCGCCGCGAGATCGCGCCATACGTCAACAGCGATATCACCGGGCAGTGGGTTCCGGCGATGCTGCGGTGCAGCGACGCAGTGCACGCGGCCTACGCCGACGCCGTTTCGTCGCTGAGCGCATACGCGCCGCTTCGCGTCGAGACGCCCGCGGCGGTATCGGGGATCCGCGCAGTGCACACCGCAGGCGGCCGGGAGGCGGCGCCCGCAGCGCCACCGATAGCGACACCCGCAGTGACACCCGCAGCGACACCGACAGCGACACCGTCAGTGACACCCGCAGCGGCCCCATCGGCGACTCCACCGGTGCCGCCGGTCATTCCGCCGGCATCCGAGGCCGCCCTGCCCGGCGGCATCGGCGGTGCATGGTCACCCGCGACACCGTGGTCGTCCATCGCAGCGCCGGACAGGCCGCGGCGCAGGGCGAGGGCGAACGTGACCGAACACGACGACACCGACCGGACCAAGGACGCAACGGACGCCGAGAACGTGGTGGAGGAGAAGGACGCCGCCGATGTTGTTCCTGCGCCTGCCGAACCCGGGCCGCCACCCGGCGCGCCGGAACCTCGGCCTACGGAGCCGGAATCCGCTGCGGTGGAACCGATCCCGCTGCCGGACACGGCGGCGCCGCTGGCCGCCGAGGCGCCGGACGCGGCTCCGGCTGATGAGCGCACGCCGTGTGAGATCGCCGCCGACGAACTTCCCCAGGTGGGCGGGTGAGCCCTCAGCCCAGCAGCGCCTGGAACTCCTCGACGAACCGCACATACTCGTCGCCGTCGGTGCTCACCGGTGTCGCCAGCAGGGTCGTCACCCCGGCATCGGCGAACGCCGCGATGCGTTCCTTGACGTAACCCCGCGGGCCGATCAGCGACACGTTGCGCACCAGTTCGTCGGGCACCGCGGCGATCGCCTCCGCCTTGCGGCCCGACAGATAGAGATCCTGGATCCGGTCGGCCACCTCGCCGAACCCGTACCGGGTGGCGACGTTGTGGTAGAAGTTGTGGCCCCGGGCGCCCATGCCGCCGATGTAGAGCGCGAGTTGCGGTTTGGCCCACTGCAGCCGCTCGTCCACATCGTCACCGACGGCCAGCGACACACCGACCATCACGTCGAGGTCGCCGAGTTCGGGGTCCCGCTTGGCCTTTCCGGCGCGCAGGGCGTCGCCCCAGATGTCGTCGGCCTTCTCCGGGTAGAAGAACACCGGCTGCCATCCCTCGGCGATCTCGGCGGTCAGTTCGACGTTCTTGGCGCCCAGTGCGGCGATGCTGATCGGAATCCGTTCCCGCACCGGGGTGTTGATGATCTTGAGCGCCTTGCCCAGGCCGGTTCCCCGGCCCTCCGGCAGCGGGATCTGGTAGTGGCGGCCCTGATGGTTCAGCTTCTCGCGGCGCCACACCTGCCGGCAGATCTGCACCACCTCCCGGGTGCGGCCCAGTGGCGCGTCGAACGGCACCCCGTGGAAGCCCTCCATCACCTGCGGCCCCGACGTTCCGATGCCCAGCCGGAACCGTCCGTCGGACACGTAGTCCAGGCCGGCGGCCGTCATCGCCAGCAGCGCCGGGGTGCGGGTGTAAATCGGCACGACGCCCGAACCCAGTTCGATTCGCGATGTCTTCGCCGCCAGATAACCGAGTTGGCTGATGGCGTCGAAGGAGTACGCCTCGGCGACCAGGACGATGTCGACACCGGCCTGCTCCAGGGTGACGACGTGATCGACGGACTCGCGGAAACCGCCCGCGTAGGACAGGAAGATTCCGGTGCGCATGCGTTCGAACGCTATCGCACGCGGATTACCGGAACAGCGCGGCGATGCGGTCCTCGGCGCTCACCGGTGCGGCGTCCGGATCGGGCCGGCTGGTGTGCGGCAGATCCGCGCCGGCGTCGGCGAACTGCTTGCAGCTCTTGTCACCGGTGAGGTGGAACAGCAGGAACCCGGTGAGCAGAGCGCGCACCGACTTTTGGGTGCGGTTGCTCGACCCGGACAGGCCCACCAACCGGCTCAGGCGGCGCTTCTCCGACAGGCCGGCGGCCTTGGTTTTACCTAGCACGGCTTTGTCCACCACCCGCAGCACCGCCCCGTCCCAGGCCCGGCCGACCTCGAGGGCGTCGGTGCGCAGCGAGATGGCGTCATCCGGTGTCGCCAGCACCAGACCGGGCACCGTCAGCGATGCCGCCGCCGCCTCGGCCGATGGCTTGGTGACGGCCGGGAACACCGCCGCCGCGGCGCGCACATCCGGCGAGCCCGAGGCGGCGAACACCGCGGCCGATCCGCCGAACCCGTGACCGGCGAGCGCCAGCGCCGCCGGATCCACGCTGATCTGCCCGGGGCCCAGGCGCACGCCGCAGATCACCTCCAGCACCCGGGCCAGGTCGCCGGACAGGGTGAGCACCGAGGGCGCCAGCCCCCGCTCGGTGTCCGGTGCGGCGGCGACGATGCCCCAACTGGCCAGGTGCTCCAGCGTGGCGGTGTAGTGCTCGACGCCGGTGAGCCAGTCGTGCCCGAAGGCCACGCCGGGGAGCTTGAACCCGGAGGCGGGGGTGTACACGACGCCGCGGACGCCGGCGAAGCGCAGATCGCCGCGCAGGACCTTGTGCGGCCCGCGGCGGGTCAGCGTCGCGAACGAGGTGCGGTGGCGGGCCACACCCGAGACCGTATCGTGCCTGTTCGGGCGGCTGTCGGGGGGTCTGCGGGCCGGGTGCGGGGCGTCCGCTGGACTACCCTGGTAACCCATGTGCGGAATCGTGGCGTACGTCGGGTACCGGCCCGCGCGCGACGTCGTGGTGGAGGCACTGCGGCGGATGGAATACCGCGGCTACGACTCCTCGGGGCTGGCCATCCTCGACGGCCGCGGCAAACTGACGGTGCGCCGCCGGGCCGGCCGGCTGGCCAACCTCGACGCCGCCCTGGCCGAGACCGACGCCGCGGCACTGGCCGGCACCGCGGGTGTGGGCCATACCCGCTGGGCCACCCACGGGCGCCCCACCGACCGCAACGCCCACCCGCACCGCGACGCCTCGGGACGCTTCGCCGTCGTGCACAACGGGATCATCGAGAACTTCGCCGGCCTGCGTCACGAACTCGAGACCGACGGGGTGGAGTTCGCCAGTGACACCGACAGCGAGGTGGCGGTGCACCTGATCGCGCGTGCCTACGACGCCGGCCCCACCGCGGGGGATTTCGTCGCCTCCGCGCTGGCGGTGGTGCGGCGCCTGGAGGGTCACTTCACCGTCGTGTTCGCCCACGCCGGCGATCCGGACACCATCGTCGCCGCACGCCGGTCCACCCCGCTGGTGGTCGGCATCGGCGACGGGGAGATGTTCATCGGCTCCGATGTCGCCGCTTTCATCGAATACACCAGGGATGCAATCGAACTCGGCCAGGACCAGGCCGTGGTGATCACCGCTGACGGATGCCGCATCCTCGACTTCGACGGCCACGACGCGTCCGGGCGTGCGCGTCGGTTCCACATCGACTGGGATCTGTCGGCCGCCGAGAAGGGCGGCTATGAGTTCTTCATGCTCAAGGAGATCGCCGAGCAACCCGCCGCCGTCTCCGACACACTGCTCGGGCACTTCGTCGACGGCCGTATCACACTCGACGAGCAACGCCTGTCCGACCAGGAACTGCGCGAGGTCGACAAGGTGTTCATCGTCGCCTGCGGCACCGCGTATCACTCCGGACTGCTGGCCAAGTACGCCATCGAACACTGGACCCGGCTGCCGGTGGAGGTGGAACTCGCCAGCGAGTTCCGCTACCGCGACCCGGTGCTGGACCGCGGAACGCTGGTGATCGCGATCTCGCAGTCCGGCGAGACCGCCGACACCCTCGAAGCGGTCCGGCACGCCAAGGCGCAGAAGGCCAAGGTGCTGGCCATCTGCAACACCAACGGCAGCCAGATCCCGCGGGAGTCCGACGCGGTGCTCTACACCCGGGCCGGCCCGGAGATCGGGGTCGCGGCCACCAAGACGTTCCTGGCGCAGATCGCCGCGAACTACCTCGTCGGCCTCGCCCTGGCGCAGGCCCGCGGCACCAAGTACCCCGACGAGGTGGAGCGCGAATACCGCGAACTGGAGGCGATGCCCGAGCTGATCGCCCGGGTGCTCGCCCACCTCGACCCGGTCGCCGCACTCGGTACGCGGTTCGCCGCGACGCCCACCGTGCTGTTCCTCGGCCGTCACGTCGGTTATCCGGTGGCACTCGAGGGCGCGCTGAAGCTCAAGGAGCTGGCCTACATGCACGCCGAGGGCTTCGCCGCCGGCGAACTCAAGCACGGACCCATCGCGCTCATCGACGAGGGTCTGCCGGTCATCGTCGTGATGCCCTCGCCGAAGAACGCCGCCACCCTGCACGCCAAGCTGCTGAGCAACATCCGGGAGATCCAGGCCCGCGGCGCGGTCACCATCGTCATCGCCGAGGAGGGCGACGAGACGGTGCGGCCGTACGCCGATCACATCATCGAGATCCCGGCCGTCTCCACCCTCCTGCAGCCGCTGCTGTCCACCGTCCCACTGCAGGTGTTCGCCGCCGCGGTGGCCCGGGCCCGCGGTTACGACGTTGACAAGCCGCGCAATCTGGCCAAGTCCGTCACCGTGGAATAGCGGCGGACCACCCACGCCATGCGGCACTACTACACCGCCGAAGCGATCCGGGCCGCCGAAGCCCCCCTGCTGGCCGCCGGACCCGAGGGCGCGCTCATGCGCCGCGCGGCCACCGGCCTGGCGGTGGCGATCGCCGCCGAATTGCGGGCCCGCACCGGCGGCGTCGCCGGGCGGCGGGTGTGCGCGGTGGTGGGCGGGGGCAACAACGGCGGCGACGCGCTGTGGGCGGCGACGTTCCTGCGCCGCCGGGGCGCCGCGGCGGCCGCGGTGCTGCTCGATCCCGACAAGGCCCACCCGGGTGCGTTGGCGGCGTTCCGCGCCGCCGGCGGCCGGATCGTCGAAACCGTCCCGCCCGCAACGGATCTGGTGATCGACGGCGTCGTCGGCATCTCCGGAACCGGTCCGCTGCGGCCGGCCGCCGCGGCGGTGTTCGACGCCGTCGACGCGGCCGGCATCCCGGTGGTCGCCGTGGACATCCCCAGCGGTGTCGACGTGCACACCGGGGCGATCACCGGACCGGCCGTTCGCGCCGCGCTGACGGTGACCTTCGGCGGCCTCAAACCGGTCCACGCGCTGGCCGACTGCGGCCGGGTGCACCTCGTCGACATCGGCCTGGACCTGCCGCAGACGGATCTCGTCGCACTGGAGGCCGCCGACGCGGCCGCGCTGTGGCCGGCACCGGGCCCGCGTGACGACAAGTACACCCAGGGTGTGGTGGGCGTGCTCGCCGGTTCCGCGGCCTATCCGGGTGCGGCGATCCTGTGCTCGGGCGCGGCGGTGGCCGCCACCTCCGGCATGGTGCGCTACGCCGGCAGCGCGGCGGCCGAGGTGATGGCGCACTGGCCGGAGGTCATGGCGGCGCCGACCGCCCAGCAAGCCGGACGCGTGCAGGCCTGGGCTGTGGGCCCGGGCTTGGGCACCGTCGACGC
>VEQU01000043.1 GCA_018883075.1 Mycobacterium sp. | reverse complement strand
TACAGCGGCACCACCACCACCTCGAAGGGTTCGGTGGTGGTCGCCGCCGACGGCTCCTTCACCTACACGTCCACCGCGGCGGCGCGCCGCGGCGCAGCACGGTTGGCCGGCACCGTCGCCGATCGAACCGACACCTTCACCGTCACCGTCACCGATGACAGCGGCGGCATCACCCCGGTGCCGGTCACGGTGACGCTCGCACCCACCAATGTCGTCCCGGTGGCGGGCGCAGTCAGCATCGGAAGCCCGGACCCCACCACGGGCCTGGTCTCGGGCAGCATCAGCGCCAGCGACGGCGACGGCGACCCGCTGAGCTTCAGTGCGGCGCCGTCGAGGGGTTCGGTGAGCTTTGCCGCCAACGGCACCTTCGCCTACTACCCGACCGCGCAGGCCCGGCAGGACGCCGCCAACAACGGACCCACCACCGACTCGTTCACCGTCACCATCGCCGACGGTTACGGCGGTACGGCGTCGGCCGGGGTGACGGTCGGGATCGCGCCGGCGCTCAACCCGCCCGCGGTGAGTTTCGCCTTCAGCTACGGCAGCGGTTCACAGTTCTGGACGGCTGACGCGCGCGCCGCCCTGGAATCCGCCGCCGCGTCACTGGCGTCGTACTTCGTGGTGAACACGCCGCGGACCATCACCGTCGACGTGCTGGGCAGCAACTCGCCGAGTTCCAACAACCTGGCCTACGCGTCGGTGGGCTTCACCAGTTACAGCCCCGGCTTCTACGGCACCGTCGTGCAGCAGAAGATCCTCACCGGGGTCGACTCGAACGGTGCTGCGGCCGACGCGCTGATCTCCTACAACTGGGGTCAGCCGTGGGCGTTGGGCAACACGGTCCCGGGGGGCCCGAGCGGTCAGTACGACTTCAAGTCCGTGGCGATCCACGAGCTGTTGCACACCGTCGGCTTCCTCACCGGCGCGGACAACAACCCGAGCAACGTGAACTGGACGACCTACGACCGCTACCTGGTGACCTCCAACGGCACCGTGGTGGTCGATCCGAACAACTACACATTCAGCGGATACAACGCCAACTTCACCGGTGGCAACGGCGGGCTCTTCTTCGGCGGCCCCAACGCCGTCGCGGCCTACGGCGGTTACGTCCCGCTGTACACCCCGGGGACCTGGGCGCCCGGAAGCTCGGTGTCGCACGTCAACCAGTTGGGCGGCTTCGTGATGAACCCGTTCTACGGCACCGGCCTGGGCCCGCGGGTGCTCAGCGCGACCGAGGTCGGCATCCTGCGCGATCTGGGCTACACGATGAACAACTCGCCGGGCGTGGCCGCGTTCATCGTCTTCTTCCTCGTGCGCCGCCGCCGGCGCGGCCGCTAACCGCCCATCAGGGCGCGCCACTGCTCCAGGTTCGATGCCCGGTAGACGTAGTTCGAGCGCTTGACCTCCTCGAGCCCCGCGCTGGGCTCGATCGAGTACCAGTGACCGGGGAACACCGTCGGGTCGCCCTTCAGGGCGGCCAGCTGCTGCAGGCTGCGGAACATCTCGTCGACGTCGCCGCCGGGGAAGTCGGTGCGACCGCAGCCCTCCAGGAACAGGGTGTCGCCGGCCACCAGCCGTCCGTCCAGCAGGAAGCACTGGCTGCCCGGGGTGTGACCGGGGGTGTGCAGCAGCTCGATGTCGATATCGCCCACGCCCACTTTATCTCCGTGCACGTGGGTGGTCAGATCGCTTAAGGGGATCCCGGTGACCCGGGAAACCCACTGCGCCTCATGAGTGTTGACGTGCACCGGCACGCTGATCCGCTCCAGCAGTTCGGCCAGTCCCTTGAGCTCGAAGCCCATCATCGACCCGCCGATGTGGTCGGGGTGGTGGTGGGTGACCAGCACGCCGGTCAGCCGCATCCCGTCGGCTTCGCAGGTGTCCAGCAGGTCGCCGGCGGCGTACGCGGGGTCCACCACGACGGCCTCGCCGGTCTCCCGGTCGCCGATCAGGTAGGCGAAGTTTCGCATCTGCGCCGCGATCGGGTCGGCGGCGGCGAAGTCCCGCCCGGAGAGCAGCTGGCGGAAATAGAGACGGTCGGCCATGGCCCGACTCTAGGCGTCGTCGGGGAGCAGTCGCTCGGGGTGGTGGTAGTCATTGGTCCCGCCGGGAAGCGGCAGATCGGGCGGAGGTATCCACTCGGTCGTGCCGTCGGATCGCTTTCGGGTCCGCCAGAGGCCCGGCTTTATCAGCCGATGGTCGGTCTTGCAGGCGAAGGTCAGTTCGTCGATGTTGGTGCGCCCGCCGGCGGCCCATTCCCGGATGTGGTGCACCTCGGTGTGATAGCCCGCAACCGTGCAACCGGGCTTGGTGCATCCGCGATCGAGGGCGTGTAGCACGATTCTCTGGTCCGCCGAGGCGATCCGCTTGCTGCGCCCGAGATACAGCGGCCGCTGGCTGTGCTTGTCATAGACGCACAGGTAATGCCAGGCATGTGAGGCCATCCGGATGAGATCGCTCATCGGGAGCAGGGTGCCGCCGCCGGTGACGGCATGCCCCGCCGCGGTGCACAGTTGCTCCACGGTCGCGGTCGCGATCACGGTGACCGGAAGCCCGTTGTGCTGGCCGAGTTTCGGGTCACCCAGCTGACTGCGCAGCAATGCCGCCAGGGCGTCGTGCTGGCGTTGGGAGTGCGAGCGCAGATCGCGGTCGACCGCGTCCTGGCTGGGCTCCTCGTTGACCGCGGGCGTCTCATCGGCGGGATTGCACATACCGGGCGCGGCGAACTTGGCGAGCACGGCGTCGATGGTGGCGCGCAGCTCCGGCGTGGCGGTCAGCCGGCCCTCGCTCATACCGTCGGGGCGCTGGCGGCCACACCAGGTAAACCCGCGCCGGCGGGCGCGATCTTGGTCGGTGAACACCCCGTCGGGGTTGATCGTGATCGCCAGCCGGTCGGCGACCACCTGCAGCTGGTCTGGGCGCACCTCGGTGGCCTTCTCGGCGAGGAACGCCTCGGCCTTGGCGACCTCGTCGGGGTGCAGGCCGAAAGGCAACTCCCGAATGAACCGCTGGATCACCCGCAGATGCTCGGGATCGAGCAGGCCCGCCTCCCACGCCTTGGCCGTGGCGGGCAGTTCCGCCGGCACCGTCTGGCCACTCAACGTGGTGCGCGGCGACAGTTGGGCGGCATCGCGCAACCGGCGCCGGGCCTCGGACAGGCTGAGCCGGGCCATATCGGCCACGGCCTTGAAGGCCGGCACGCTCAACTCGTCCTGGTCCCGGCGACTCACTGCGGCGGCGAGGTCACCGACCAGTGACGTCACCTTCCGCCGGCCCGTCTCGACCCCGTCCACCAACCCCAGCAGCTCGGCCACCGGCATCGCATCGAGATCCAGGGCTCCGAGGGCCTGGACCGCGTCGTCGAACGCGGCGAGGGCCTCGGTGACCGGATTCGAAAACATGTTCGAATAATAACGCCGGGCGCCGACAGCGAAAGCCGGCCGCCACCAATCTGTGGATGAACTCGCGACTGTGGATCGCGTGGCGGGTGGCCCTCGATCCGGAAGATGTGCTGCAATAACCGCGCTCCACCAAACGCACTAATAGGAGGCATTGTGAGCGTTTCGGCCCGTTCGCTTCTCATTCCCGGCATGGCCCTGGCCACCGCCAGTGTGGTCGCCCTGGCGCCGACCGCGCCGGTCCTGACCGCCGTGACGCCGGCAGCGCCGAGCATTCAGATGCCCGCGGTGCACATCGACGACATCGCCCTGGCCGGTATCGGCCGCGACATCTACGACTCGATCACCAGTTTCGTCCAGTACACGGTGAGTTCGGCGCAGTACTGGATCGCGCTGATCCCGGTCATCGGGCCGCCGATCGCCGACCAGGTGGGCATCAATTACTTCGGCCTCATCCAGCCGGTGATCGCCAACACCGTGTACGTGATCTCCGACATCATCGCCGACCCGTTCAACTTCGTCGCCCTCGGCGCCACCTACTTCAGCCAGCTGGGCTACATCGGCTACAACTGGGCGTCGGATCAGGCGACATTCTTCGGCCTGCCGCCGTTCCCGCCGATCCCGGCCCCGCCGCCGCTGGCCTCGGTGAAGGCCCCCGTCCGCGGCGCGGCCACCCCGAGTCCGGCCGCAGCCGTCGACGCCGCGGCTGTCGAGGCACCCGCCGCAGCGGAGGCACCCGCAGCACCCGCGAAGGCCGGCGCCGTGCGCGCCGCCCGCAAGGCGCAGGCTGCGGACACCGACGCCCCGCGTGCCGCGGCGACGGTGGCCAAGGCTGCCGCCGCCACCGACGAGGACGGCCCGGCAACAGAAGGCGGCGAGTCCCGGTCGGCGGGCAAGGCCGGCGCGTCCCGGGGCGGTGCCGCGGGACGCTAGGGTTCCCGCCATGCGCAGCAACCCGGCCCGTCCGTTTCTCGTGCCGGGGGTGGCGTTGGCCGCCGCGGGTGCGGTGGCCTTCGCCCCCGCGGTGGTCACGCCCGTCACACACTTCACCACGGCGCCGCCCACGGTCCACGTGGCGGCGGAGCAGATCGCGCTCACCGGGATCGGGCAGGACATCTACTACGCCATCACCCCGGCGGTGCAGTACGCCGTCGGCGGGGTGTCGTACCTGATCAACTTCATCCCGATCATCGGCGGGCCGACCGCCGCGCAGATCAACATCAACTACTTCCAGGGCATCCAGCCGATCGTCGAGGCGACGGTGAACTATCTGGCGGCCGTCGTGCAGAACCCGCTGGATTTCATCGGCGCGACCGCCGCCTACGGCGCCACGCTCTACGACATCGGCTACAACTGGGTGTCGGCCGAGGCGGTGTTCTTCGGGCTTCCGCCGCTTCCCCCGCTGCCGCAGGTGCCGCCGACCGCGGCCGGCGTCAAGCCAGATCGTTCCGCAGCACCCACGGCCGCACCCGCCGCCCGCCCCGAAAGGCCGGCCCGCGGTGGCGCCAAGCGCGCCGCCGCCGCCGTCGTCGCCCCCGTCGCGACCCCCGTCGACGATGCCGGTCCGGATGCCGCTCCGGATGCCGGTCCGGACGACGCTCCCGGTGCCAAAAAAGCGGCCGCAGTCAGCAGAAGAGGGGCGCGCTAGCCGGTTTTGTTGCGCTGCGGCGCGGGCGGTACCCTCGTCTACGGCCCGCGGCGCGGGTCAGGCCCCCTTAGCTCAGTCGGTAGAGCGTTTCCATGGTAAGGAAAAGGTCAACGGTTCGATTCCGTTAGGGGGCTCGGCGGACGCCGCACCCGCGGTGGCCCCGGCATGGCGGTGTAGCTCAGCTGGTTAGAGCGCACGACTCATAATCGTGAGGTCGGGGGATCGAGTCCCCCCACCGCTACGCAGACGAACGAGCGCAGACGACAGAGAAGCGAAAGAGAGCACGACGTGGCGTCCAGTACAGATGTACGGCCCAAGATCACCTTGGCCTGTGAGGTGTGCAAGCACCGCAACTACATCACCAAGAAGAACCGCCGCAACGACCCCGACCGGCTGGAACTGAAGAAGTTCTGCCCCAACTGCGGCAAGCACCAGGCTCACAAGGAGTCCCGCTGACGATGGGTTTGCGTGAGTTCAGTTCGGTCAAGGTCGGCGACGAGCTTCCTGAGCGGGTCATCAACCTGACCCGCGCCGATCTGGTGAACTATGCCGGCGTATCGGGCGACCTCAACCCCATCCACTGGGACGACGAGATCGCCAAACAGGTCGGCCTGGACACCGCGATCGCCCACGGCATGCTCACCATGGGACTCGGCGGAGGGTATCTGTCATCGTGGGTGGGGGACCCGGGCGCGGTGACCGAGTTCAACGTCCGCTTCACCGCGATCGTGCCGGTGCCCAACGACGGCGTGGGCTCCGACATCGCATTCAGCGGGCGGGTTAAGTCGACCGACCCCGACTCCAAGACCGTCACCATCGCGCTGACCGCCACCCACGAGGGGAAGAAGATCTTCGGTCGCGCCGTCGCAGTGGCGAAGCTGGCCTGACGCGTGGCACTGAAAACCGACATCCGCGGGATGGTCTGGGAGTACCCGGATCCGTTCTGCGTCAGCCGGGAGCAGATCCGTCAGTTCGCCAAGGCGATCAAGACCGCCGACCCCGCCAGCCTCGACCCCCAAGCCGCCCGCGAACTCGGTCACGAGAGCGTCGTCGCGCCGCTGACCTTCATGTCGATCCTCGCGGTGATGATCCAGCACCACTTCTTCCAGAATGTGGACCTGGGCCTGGAAACCCTGCAGATCGTCCAGGTGGACCAGAAGTTCAAATTCCACCGGCCGATCCGGGACGGCGACATCGTGCGCGGCACCATGTACATCGACTCGGTCGACGAGCGCTTCGGGGCCGATATCGTCACCTCCCGCAACGTGCTCACCGACGAGAAGACGGGCGAGGTGGTCATGGAGGCCTTCACTACGCTGATGGGCCACCAGGGCGAGGTCAACATCTCGGCCAGCTGGGACCCGGTCAGCGGGCAGGTCGTGCGCAAGCCGACCGCCCACGCGGATTAGTCACCGCCCGGGGTCTCGCGCTACACTTCGGGCTGGAGTTTTCCCACGTAAGCGCGCTGTCCGTCGGTTCTCCGGTGACCGGCTGGGCAGCGTGTGTCATGTGGGGGGCCGAAGGGGCGTAGCTCAACTGGCAGAGCAGCGGTCTCCAAAACCGCAGGTTGCAGGTTCAAGTCCTGTCGCCCCTGCTCAATTGAATAGACTTGACCAACACCCCCTGACATGAAGGAGCATGCGGTGAGCGACGAACGCGACCCAGACGCCGCAGGCGACGAGAGCACCCCCACCGGCGCCATGACCGGACCCCTGCGGCCCACCGGCAAACGGTCCCGCAGCCGCGACGGCGGCGTGGCCCTCGCCGAGCGTGAGGACACCGACGAAGCCCTCACCGAGGAGTTCGAGGCGCTGGACTCAGGCAAGGGCAAGAAGAAGGTCAAGAAGGCCGCCTCCGGTTCCAGCCGCAACCCGTTCCTGTTCGTCCTGAACTACTTCCGCCAGGTCGTGGCGGAAATGAAGAAGGTCATCTGGCCGAACCGCCAGCAGATGGTCAACTACACCATCGTGGTGCTGCTCTTCCTGACCTTCATGACCGTGCTGATCGGGCTGGTGGACCTGGGTCTGGCCAAGCTGATGCTGCTGGTGTTCGGCTAGAGATCGTTAGAGAGGACTCCACTACCGTGACAACCCCCGAAGGCGACGCCACCATGGGTGACGCCGTCGTCGACGTCATCGACGATGTCAGCGCTGACGTCATCGACGAGGTCATCGACGAGACGGCGCCGGAAGCGGTCGAGGCCCCCGAGGAGGAGGAACTCGACCCCGCCGCCGCGCTGAAGAAGGAGCTGCGCGGCAAGCCGGGCGACTGGTACGTGATCCACTCTTACGCCGGCTACGAGAACAAGGTGAAGGCCAACCTCGAGACCCGCGTGCAGAACCTCGACGTCGGCGACTACATCTTCCAGGTGGAGGTGCCCACCGAAGAGGTCACCGAGATCAAGAACGGCCAGCGCAAGCAGGTCAACCGCAAGGTGTTGCCCGGTTACATCCTGGTGCGCATGGACCTCACCGACGACTCGTGGTCCGCGGTGCGCAACACCCCCGGGGTGACCGGCTTCGTCGGTGCGACGTCGCGCCCCACCGCGCTGTCGCTCGACGACGTGGTCAAGTTCCTGCTGCCCCAGGGCGCCGGCAAGAAGACCGGCCGGGTCGCGGCGGCAGCGGCCGGTGGCGGCGAGGCCACCCTGGAGCGTCCGGAGATCCTGGTGGACTTCGAGGTCGGCGAGTCGGTGACCGTCATGGACGGTCCGTTCGCCACCCTGCCCGCCTCGATCAGCGAGGTGAACGCCGAACAGCAGAAGCTCAAGGTGCTGGTCAGCATCTTCGGCCGCGAGACTCCCGTCGAACTGACCTTCAACCAGGTCGCCAAGATTTAGCCCCGAAAGGAAACAACACCAGTGGCTCCCAAGAAGAAGGTCGTCGGCCTCATCAAGCTGCAGATCCAGGCCGGGCAGGCCAACCCCGCCCCGCCGGTGGGTCCCGCGCTGGGTCAGCACGGCGTCAACATCATGGAGTTCTGCAAGGCCTACAACGCCGCCACCGAGAACCAGCGCGGCAACGTGATCCCGGTGGAGATCAGCGTCTACGAGGACCGCAGCTTCGACTTCGTGCTGAAGACTCCGCCCGCGGCGCGGCTGCTGCTCAAGGCCGCCGGCGTGCAGAAGGGTTCGGCTGAACCGCACAAGACCAAGGTCGCCAAGGTGACCTGGGATCAGGTGCGCGAGATCG
This sequence comes from Mycobacterium sp., assembly GCA_018883075.1. GTDB lineage: Bacteria > Actinomycetota > Actinomycetes > Mycobacteriales > Mycobacteriaceae > Mycobacterium. Next base: position 10,444 of record VEQU01000043.1, on the reverse strand, counting down.
CCGAAACCAAGAAGGCCGACCTCAACGCCAACGACATCGACCAGGCCGCGAAGATCATCGCCGGCACCGCCCGTTCGATGGGCATCACGGTCGAATAGTTCCACCCCACAACTGAACAGAACCGTGGGAGAGCCCGCTTCGGCTTGTCTGACCACAACCCAACAACCGATTGGATTGCAATGAGCAAGAACAGCAAGGCATACCGCGAAGCCGCCGCGAAGGTGGACCGCGACAAGCTCTACTCCCCGCTCGAGGCCGCGAAGCTGGCCAAGGAGACCTCCTCGAAGAAGCAGGACGCCACCGTGGAGGTCGCGATCCGCCTCGGCGTGGATCCCCGCAAGGCCGACCAGATGGTGCGCGGCACCGTGAGCCTGCCGCACGGTACCGGCAAGACGGCCCGCGTGGCGGTGTTCGCGGTCGGCGAGAAGGCCGAGCAGGCCGCCGCCGCCGGCGCCGACGTGGTGGGCAGCGACGATCTGATCGAGAAGATCCAGGGTGGCTTCCTGGATTTCGACGCCGCGATCGCCACCCCGGACCAGATGGCCAAGGTGGGCCGCGTCGCCAAGGTCCTCGGACCCCGCGGTCTGATGCCCAACCCGAAGACGGGCACCGTCACTCCCGATGTCGCCAAGGCGGTGCAGGACATCAAGGGCGGCAAGATCAACTTCCGTGTGGACAAACAGTCCAATTTGCACTTCATCATCGGCAAGGCGTCCTTCGGCGAGAAGCAGCTGGCCGAGAACTACGGCGCCGCGCTTGACGAGGTGCTTCGGGCCAAGCCGTCGTCGTCCAAGGGGCGCTATCTCAAGAAGATCGTCGTATCGACGACGACGGGGCCGGGCATCCCGGTCGATCCCGCGGTGACGCGGAACTTCACGGAGGAGTAGCGCGGGCGTAGGATCCCCCTCCGTGGATCCGTACCGGTCCCCGCACAGCGCCCCGTCCGCTGCGCGCGGGGACGGTGAGGGGGATGGGTGAGGATTCCGATAGCCATCAACAGGGGCGTGCTTCTCGCCGTCCTGCTGGTGCTGGGGATGATCGGCGCCGGCATGGCTATCGGGAAGAAACCGCCCTACGTGGGCCAGACCTACGCGAAAGCCGCCGCGAAGATCATCAGCAACAACCAGACGCCGGTAATCCGTTCGGTCGTCGGCAGCCAACTGGCGACCGATGACTGCATCGTGACCAACGCCCAGAAGTCGAAGTCCCGCAAGCGCACGTGGTTGCTCGACCTCAACTGCACCAATCTGGTGGCGACCCCCGGCCACCCCGGCAATTCGGTGACCACGCCACTGGGCAAGACCGCCCACGACAGACAGGTCCGGGCGGACAACTGGGACAAACAGGTCGCGAAGTATTTGGCGGGGGGCAAGAAGGTGCCGTGGTGCGGGCGCTCGGAGTCCAACACCAAGACGTGCAATGACTTCTGCGCACGCCACGGTATCTGCTCGAAACAGCTGCTGAACTACCTCGCCGACATCAGTTAGGCCCGTCGGCCGGTTACCGGTTACGCCGCCGCGGCGCCAGGCTTCAGGTAGGTCACCAGGCTGCAGTCCAGGCTCTCGTCGAGGTAGTAGTACTGGCAGCCGGTGAGGTACTTCATGTACCGGTTGTAGTTCTCCTCGTCGGTGACGGCGATCGCCGCATCCCTGTTGCGCTCCAGGTTGGCCGCCCAGACACCCAGCGTCTTGATGTAGTGGTTGCGCAGCGAGATGACATCGGACACGACGAAGCCGGCCTTCTCACCGTGCTCGACGAGCAGCTTGGTGCTCGGGATGCGGCCGCCGGGGAAGATCTCGGTGAACATGAACTTGGCGAACCGGGCCAATTCGAACGTCAACTTCTTGCCGCGCTCGGCCAGTTCGAACGGGTGGTAGCCGACGCTGCTCTGGATGGTCATCCGGCCGTCGTCGGGCATGATGTCGAAGCAGTTCTTGAAGAAGTCGTCGAAGCGCTCGAAGCCGAAGTGCTCGATCGCCTCGATCGAGACGATCCGGTCGACGGGGGAGTGGAACTGCTCCCAGCCTTCCAGGCGAATGTCGTAGGTGCGTTCGGTGTCGATTGCGGCCAGCAATTGGTCGCAATAGGCCTTCTGGTTCTTCGACAGCGTCAGACCGATGACGTTGACGTCGTACTTCTCCATGGCGCGCTGCAGGGTCAGACCCCAGCCGCAGCCGATCTCCAGCAGTGTCATCCCGGGCCGGAGGTCCAGGTGGTCGAGGTGCAGGTCCACGTCGGCGACCTGTGCCTCGCTGAGCGTCATGGTGGGGCCGGTGAAGTACGCGCTGCTGTACTTGCGGGTCGGGTCCTGGAACAGGCCGAAGAAGTCGTCGGACAGGTCGTAGTGCGCCTGGATGTCCTCGAAGTGCGGACGCATGTCTTTGGTGCTGGAATCCGCCATGACGGTTCCTCGCTTTCCTGACTTCATACATTCCCCAGCCACCCGCGGCGGTGGACCCGGCTCGCCGCAGTTCTAGCAGGCAGTTCGGGCCCTTACCCTACCTGGCTGCCCGTGCGAACTGAGTGAACGTCGCCGCCAGCTCCCCGATGATGTCGTCGAACAGCGGCTCGGGGATGTCGTGGGCCATGCCGTCGAACAGCACCAGCCTGGCGCCGCTGATCGTGCGGGCGATGGCCTTCCCGCCCGACGGCCGCATCAGCACATCGGCCCGGCCGTGGATCACCACCGTCGGCGCGGTGATCTGCCGGTCGTAGCGGCCCAGGCTCCCGCTGGCCAGGATCGCCGAGAAGTGCCGGCCGATGCCCTGCGGGTAGAAGCAGCGTTCGTAGTTCTCGATGGCGTCGGCGCGCAACTCCTCGTCGGTCTTGGGGTAGCCGGGGCTGCCGATGATCCTCGACACCCGTATGGAGTTCTCGACGATCACCTCCCGCGGCGAGTCCGGCGGTGGACCCTTGATCAACGACAGCAGCGCCCGCGGTGCCGGCGGCGGCAGCAGCGGGGAGTTGTTCGACGAGAAGATGATGCCCAGCCCGCCGGTGCGCCGCGGGTGCCGGGCGGCGAAGATCTGCGCGATCATCCCGCCCATCGACGCGCCGACCACGTGCGCGCGTTCGATGCCGAGATGATCGAGCACGGCTGCGGCGTCGTCGGCCATGTCTTCGAGGTTGTACACGGAGTCGCCGCCGCGCAGCCCGAGGAAAGACTTCAGGAGCTTGGGAATCAGTGGGCCGCCCACCCACTGGCCGTGCAGCTTGCTCGACAGGCCCACATCGCGGTTGTCGAACCGGATCACCCGGTAGCCGCGGTCGACGATTTTGCCGCAGAAGTCGTTGTGCCACAACGTCAATTGGGCACCAAGGCCCATGATGAGCAGCACGGCAGGGTCGTTGACATCGCCCAGATCCTCATAGTGCAGTTCGATGTCGCCCCAGTTTTCCCCCGAGTCGCTTCGCTCCTGCCCCCAGGGAACGTGGGCGTAACCGCTGCGGATCTCCATCAGACCTCGACGTCGCTCTGGTGTTCGCGGCTGACCTCGACCATGAAGTTGGCGAAGTAGCCGGAGAACTGCGGATCGCTCATCATCTGCCACTTGGGAGCGAGCAGCTTCATGTAGCGCTCCACATAGAGGAACTGCTTGCCGATGAGCACCAACTCGCGGGGCAGCTTGACGTCATAGGCCTCGGCCAGGGTGGACAGCTGCTTACCGATATCGGCGTATGACATGTCCCCGAGCGTTTTGAGCGTCAGCGGCTCGGCGAATGCCTTGAGGTCCTTGGCGGCCTGCGCCTCCGGTTTGACGGTGCCGACCGCGCCGAGCAGCACCACGATCTTGCCGGCGGCGGCGTGGTCCTTCTTGACCAGCAGCGCGTAGATCAGTTCGCGCAGCAGCCAGCGGGTGCGCGGGTCGATGCGGCCCATGATGCCGAAGTCGAGGAACACGATGCGGCCGTCGTCATCGACCAGCAGGTTGCCCGCGTGCAGGTCGCCGTGGAACAGCCCGTGCCGCAAACCGCCCTCGAAGGTGGAGAACAGCAGAGCCTTGACCAGTTCGGTGCCGTCGAAACCCTTCTGCCGAATGGACTTGACGTCGTCGATGCGCACGCCGTGCACCCGCTCCATGGTGAGCACCCGCTCGCCGGTGAACTCCCAGTGCACGGCCGGAACCTTGATGTTGCGGCCCAACGGCGAGCCGTGCAGCCCGGACACCCAGGCCTCCATGGACTGCGCCTCGAGCCGGAAGTCGAGTTCCTCGGCGAGGTTGTCGGAGAAGTCGGCCACCACGTCGCGTGCCGAGAGTCGCCGGCCCAGCTTGGCCAGTTCCACCACCTGGGCGAAGCGCTTCAGGATCTGCAGGTCCGCCGCCACCCGGCGGCGGATGCCCGGCCGCTGGATCTTGACCACCACCTCCTCGCCGGTGTGCAACGTGGCGTAGTGCACCTGGGCGATCGAGGCCGAGGCGAACGGTTCCTCCTCGAAGTGGGCGAACAGCTCGGCCGGGTCGGCGCCGAGTTCCTCCTTGACGAGCTTGTGCACCGCGGCGGTGTCGGCCGGCGGCACGGAGTCCAGCAGACTGCGGAACTCGCGGCTCAGCGGCTCCCCGAACGCGCCGGGGGAGGAGGCGATGATCTGGCCGAACTTGACGTAAGTGGGCCCGAGGTCGGAGAAGGTCTTCGGGATCTGCCTGATCACCTTGTCCTGCAGGCTGCCCTTGCGGGGCAGCGTGGGCAGGACGCGCAACCCGGTCCGGGTGAGCTGCCAGCCGGTGGCGCCGATGCGGGCAGCCTCGACCGGTAGCGGAACCCGGTCGAGTTTGGCGACCTCACGGGCGGTTGGTGGCGGCACCTGCCCAGTCTGCCAAACGGCCCCAGCGCTGTGGGCAGGCACATCGCGGACCGATGACGATTTCGTGTCATAGGCGCGAATCCCGTGATGGTGCCGCGTTTTCGCGCTACGGTGCTGTTCGACAGTTTTTCCGCCATCGCTCGGAGGTCAGAGGCTTGTTACCTGAAGAACTCACACAGGGTCAGTTCGACACCGTGTACAACATGTTGTCGCTGTGCCTCGCGGCACAGCTCTTCGGCGCTATTTTCCTGTTCACAGCACAGGGCCGGGTTCTGCCCCGCTACCGCCAGGCGCTGCTGATCTCCGGAACGGTCTGCGGCATCGCCGCCTACCACTACTTCCGGATTTTCGAGTCGTTCAAGATGGCGTACACCACCGAGGCAATCGGCGGCAAGGGCATCTACACCCAGGCGGCCGGCCACTCGTTCAACGAGGGCTACCGGTACGTCGACTGGCTGCTCACCGTGCCGCTGCTGCTCGTCGAGCTCATCGTCGTCCTGGCGCTGGCCCGTAACCTGCAGAACTCGCTGCTCGCCCGGCTGATCCCTGCATCGGCTGCCATGATCATCCTGGGCTACCCCGGCGAGATCAGCAACGACATCATGACCCGCAACATCTGGGGCTGGCTGTCGACCATTCCGTTCCTCTACATCCTGTACGTGCTGTTCGTCGAGCTCACCAAGTCGCTCGATCGTCAGCCTCCGCAGGTGCGCAAGATCGTCAGCAACATGCGCCTGCTGCTGCTCGGGACCTGGGGCGTGTACCCCATCGCCTACCTGATTCCGGTGCTCGGCTTCGACGGAGCGGACGCATGGGTGGGCAAGCAGATCGGCTACTCGGTTGCCGACATCCTGGCCAAGGTGCTGTACGGCATCCTGATCTACAACATCGCTCGGCTCAAGTCCTTCGCCGACGATGTGGCCTTCGCGAAGCATGAGCTCCACGAAGCCGAAGCCGAGCTGGCCAGGGCAGCGAAGTAGCTCGCTGACCAGCAGCATCGTTTGACAGCGAAGGCCCTCCGGGAGCAATCCCGGGGGGCCTTCGTCGATGGTCACGTAGATTCGCTGGGGTGCGCGTCACCGGTGCCGAGGCCACCGAACTTTTCGTCGGCGAAGCCGACGACCCCGTGCAGATAGTCCGGGTCTTCTACAGCGGAGCGACCGAGCCCACCGCGGTGCGCGTGGTCGGAGACGGCCTGGGCACCGTCGGCACAGCCCGCACGGCCACCGGGGACGGGGTCATCGAAGTCGCGGTGCGTGTCGACCGGCCGGATCCGGGAGACCGCCGGCCTGCCGTCGCCGCCGCCGGTGACAGCACATTCGCCTTCGACTTCGTCGTCGCCGAGCCCGGCTGGACCATGCACATGATCAGCCACTTCCACTACGACCCGGTGTGGTGGAACACCCAGGGCGCCTATACCAGCGTGTGGACCGAGGATCCGCCCGGCCGCTGCAAGCAGAACAACGCCTTCGCCCTGGTGGCCGCGCACCTGGAGATGGCCCGGCGCGACGCCGACTACAAGTTCGTCCTGGCCGAGGTCGACTACCTCAAACCGTACTTCGACGCCCACCCCGAGGATCGCGCCGACCTGCTGCGCTTCATCGATGACGGCCGGGTGGAGGTGATGGGCGGCACCTACAACGAGCCCAACACCAACCTGACCGGGCCGGAGACCTCGATCCGCAATTTCGTGCACGGCATCGGTTTTCAGCGCGACGTGCTCGGTGCCTCGCCGGCGACGGCCTGGCAACTGGACGTGTTCGGCCACGATCCGCAGTTCCCCGGTATGGCCGCCGACGCCGGGCTGACGTCGAGTTCGTGGGCGCGCGGCCCGCACCACCAGTGGGGGCCGATGGCCGCCCAAAAAGATGGACGGAGCGGTGATCCGCGGCGCATGCAGTTCCGCAGCGAGTTCGAGTGGATCGCCCCGTCCGGGGTGGGTCTGCTGACCCATTACATGCCGGCCCACTACGCGGCCGGCTGGTGGATGGACTCCTCGGCCTCGCTGGCCGAGGCCGAGGAGTCCACCTATGAGCTGTTCTGCCAACTGAAGTCGGTGGCGCTGACCCGCAACGTGTTGCTGCCGGTGGGCACCGACTACACCCCGCCGAACACCTGGGTCACCGACATCCACCGCGACTGGAACGCCCGCTACTGCTGGCCGCGGTTCGTCTGCGCCATCCCGTCGGAGTTCTTCGCCGCGGTGCGCGCGGAGCTCGACGAGCGTGGTGCGTCGCCGTCACCGCAGACCCGCGACATGAACCCCATCTACACCGGCAAGGACGTCTCCTACATCGACACCAAGCAGGCCAACCGCGCCGCAGAGGACGCGGTGCTCGGTGCGGAGCGGTTCGCGACATTTGCCGCGCTGCTGTCCGGCGCCCGCTACCCGGAGGCGGCGCTGGCCAAGGCGTGGGTGCAGCTGGCGTGGGGCGCGCATCACGACGCCATCACCGGCAGTGAGTCCGATCAGGTGTACCTGGACCTGCTGACCGGATGGCGCGACGCCTGGGAACTGGGGGCGGCATCGCGCAGCGCGGCGCTGGATGTGCTGACCCGGGCCGTCGACACCCAGGCCGACTCGGTGGTGGTGTGGAACCCGTTGGCGCATAACCGGACCGACATCGTCACCGTGCGGCTGGACGAGCCGGTGGCGGGTGTGCGGGTGCTGGACTCCTCGGGCGCCGCCGTGCCGGTGCTGGTGGAGGACGACGGGTACTCGGTGAGCTGGCGGGCGGCCGATGTGGGATCACTCGGCTGGCGCAGCTACCGGCTGCAGCCCGGCGAGGCATCCGGGTGGCAGGAGATCGACGGCGTCGAGATCAACGGCGTCGAGATCAGCGGCGTCGAGATCAGAAATGGGCAGCTGAGCGTGCGCGTGGATCCGGCCCGCGGAGGCGGGGTGGTGTCCCTGCTGTGCGACGGCGTCGAGCTCATCAAAGACGGCGCGGTGGGCAACGAACTCGCGGTGTACGACGAGTACCCCGCGCACCCGGAGGCCGGCGAGGGTCCGTGGCATCTGCTGCCCACGGGGCTGGTGGTGTGCTCGTCGGCGTTGCCCGCCTCGGTGCAGGCCTATCGCAGCTCGCTGGGGCAGCGCCTGGTGGTGCGCGGCGCGATCGGTGACGTACTGCGCTACACCCAGACGCTGACACTTTTCGAGGGTATGGACCGGCTGGACTGCCGCATCACCATCGACGACTTCACCGGCGCCGACAAACTGGTGCGGCTGCGCTGGCCGTGCCCGGTGCCCGGCGCGCTGCCGGTCAGCGAGGTCGGCGACGCGGTGGTGGGCCGGGGGTTCGGCCTCCTGCACGACCACTCACACGATGACCGGGCGGTGGACTCCGCCGCGCATCCGTGGACACTGGACAACCCCGCGCACGGCTGGTTCGGGCTGTCGTCCTGTGTGCGGGTGCGCGTCGGCGAAGACGTGCGGGCGGTGTCGGTGGCGGAAGTCATCGCCCCCTCGGAGCATGCGGCCCGCGACGCCCGCGACCTGATGGTGGCCCTGGTGCGCGCGGGCGTGACCGCCACCTGCAGCACCGCCGGACACACCCGATACGGGCATCTCGAGGTCGACTCCAACCTCCCCGACGCCCGCATCGCCCTCGGCGGACCGGAGGACAACGAGTTCACCGCCGCGGTGCTGGCCGCCGCCGACCCGGCGTACACGACGGAGGTGAAACGCCAACTCGCCGAGAACGGTTCGGCGCGGGTGTTCGTGCCCGCCGCCGCGACGCTGGACTCGGTGTGGGTGCCCGATGCCGACCTGCGCGGGGTGCTGGATCTGCCGGTGCTGATCGTCACCGGCGATGGCGCGGTGGCCGCGGTGGTGGCCGACCTCGACGACGCCGAGATCACCGTCGAGCAGCAGCCACCCGGCGGGTGCGGGGAGTTCCAGTCGCGCACCGTCGCACTGATGAACCGCGGGGTGCCCGGGTTCGCCGTCGAACGCGACGGCACCCTGCACGCTTCGCTGATGCGGTCGTGCACCGGCTGGCCGTCCGGGACGTGGATCGACCCGCCGGCCCGCAAGGCGCCCGACGGATCCAACTTCCAGTTGCAGCACTGGAGCCACACCTTCGACTTCGCGCTCATCGCCGGCGACGGCGACTGGCGCGATATCGGAATGCCCAGCCGCAGTGCGGAATTCAACCACCCGCTCGTCGCTGTGATGGCGGGCAAGGGTAGCGCCGCGCTGCCGGCCGACGGCTCGCTGCTGTCGGTCGAACCCGCCGGCCAGGTGGCACTCGGCGCGCTCAAAGCCGCCGGCAACCCCACCGCCGTCGGCAGCGCGGCATCCGTCGACCCGCGGGAGGTCACCCTTCGATTGGTCGAAACCACCGGTGCCGCAACACCATTGCGGCTCTCCAGCCCGGTGGCAGCCATCTCGGGCGTCGCGGGCGCGGATCTGCTGGAGAACCCGGGTGCCGCGCAGCCCGACCGGCTGCACGGCTACCAGATCACGACGCTGCGCGCCCGCCTCGACGCCACACCGATACTCGACGGCGCACCGACGCTCGGCGCCGACGCTGAACCCGCCCAGCCGCTCTACTCCCGCTACTGGCTGCACAACCGCGGCCCCGCCCCCCTCGGCGGGCTGCCCGCCGTCGCGCACCTGCACCCCGAGACAGTGGCCGCCCGGCCAGGCGAGGCGGTCCGGCTGCGGCTCACCGTGGCCAGCGACTGCAGCGACACCACCCGCAGCGGTGGCGTGCGGCTGCGATACCCGCGCGGCTGGGGCGCCACCGACGACACCGACACCCGGATGTGGGCGCCGCGCGGCAGCGGCATGGCGATCGACCTGCCGCCGCGCGGCCACCTGGAGACCGACCTCACCATCGCGATCCCGCCCGACGCCGGAGCCGGTCTCTACCCGGTACGCGCCGAACTGCGCCTCGGCGGCGACATCCCGCCGGCCTGGACGCAGGCCGTCGAGGACGTCTGCGTCATCGCCGTCGGCGACCCCGCGGACGCCGAACTGGTGCACCTGACCGGAGAACCCGCCGACGTCGTCGTCGCCCGCGGGGGTCGCGCCCGGCTGAGCGCGACCGTCGCCACCGACGCGCGGGCCGATCTCGCGCTGGAGGCACACCTGATCAGCCCATGGGGCACCTGGGAGTGGATCGGCCCGGCGTCGCTGGGGCAGACGCTGCCCGCCCGCTCCAGCGTCGAGGTGGGCTTCGACGTCGCCCCGCCGCCGTGGGTCACGCCGGGGACGTGGTGGGCGCTGATCCGGATCGGCTGCGCGGGCCGGCTGCTCTACAGCCCGGCCGTCTCGGTGACGGTCACATGACGGAGCCGCTGGGCCGGCGACATCAGACACAGGCGGCCACGGTGGACGGACATCCGGTGCCGGTCGACGAGATCGACGCCCGCGAGGCCGTGCTGCGGGCCTCGCCGCAGACCGCTGCGCTGCCCCGGCCCGGCACCAGCGAGGGACGGCAGTTGCGCCGCTGGCTCACCCAGCTGGTCGTCACCGAACGGGTGGTGGCCGCCGAGGCGGACGCGCTCGGCGTCACCGTCACTGCGGCGCCATCCGTCGAGGACGTGCTGCCCGACCTCACCGCGCGCCTGGAGATCGGCAGCATCGCCGCCGCCGTGCTCGCCGACCCGATCGCCCGCGCGGTGTACGCA
>VEQU01000042.1 GCA_018883075.1 Mycobacterium sp. | reverse complement strand
CCCCCGCCGTACTGATCGTCGCGCCGCTGTGGCTGATTCCCGCAAGCACCGGCATGCACCTGGCGATGTCGACCCTGCTGCTGCTGCCCTTCGTGTACTTCGCGCATGCGCTCGACAAGGTGTGGCGTGCGCACCGGTTGCGTCAGCACGGTCTGGACCCGGATCTGGTCAACGAGCGCAGCCGCCTTCGCAACGCCCGTATCCGCGAGGACTACGAGCGTCGCCACGGCCGGCGGATGGACTGAACCATCAGCACCGCCGCGGCGCCGAGCAGTAACGCCGCCCACACCAGGTGGGCCGCCAGTACGGTGACCCGAACGGCCGGTCGTACACCGGCACTCGTCCCGCCCACTCGATACAGGCTCAGGTCGCCGTCGCGGTAGGCGGGCGTCAGCCTGCTCAACGTCGTCGCCGCCGAACCGGTGTCTCCCGGTGTCTTGCTCTCGACCACCACCCAGCCGACTCCCGCGCGTTGCAGTACGGCCGGGTCGGCACCGGTCAGCAGAAGCCGCTGAATCTCGCGTGCGCGGGTCCCCTCACCGGTCACGGTCGCCCCGGCGATCATTAGGTCGCCGGTGAACAACACATCGGCGCGCACCCACCGGGGCATCGGGTCGAGCACCGGCGCCGGCCCGGCCCAGCCGAACTGTCGCATGGTATCGACCGGCAGCACGGCGACCGGTCGCGGATCCGAGTTGATCCGTGCCGCCACCTCCGTCCAGCCCGGCGGATACTGCACCGGTCGCAACTTCGCGCCCACTCCCCAGGTGAGATCGGGCAGGACGGCGATCACCGCCAGGCAACACACCGCCGCCCATGCCGGGGACGGGATCCGGCGCCGCACCGTGAGCACCGATGCAGCTCCCGCGAGCGCGTAGCCCGGCATCGCCAGCGCCACCCACTTCTGCCCGTCGCGCAGCACCGCGAGGCCCGGAGCGACGTCGACGACCAACCGCAGTGCGGCAAGGCCCGGACCGGTGGCCATCGCCGCGGGCAGCAACACGCTGACGGCGGCCAGCGCCAGCAGTGGCAGCCCGACCGGTATCCGGCGCAGCGATGGCACGCCGGCGAGAACGACCGCCAGCAGCACCAGGGTGCCGACGATCGCGAAATGCGTGGTGCGCGAAGACGGAACCGCGTCCGCGTTCCACAGACCGCCGAGTCCGGCCAGGCTGCCCAATGTCCCCAGGCCCGGCTCGGCCCGCGCGGCGAACGGCGACAGCCCCGCCGACTGGGGCTGTCCCAGCGTGCCGCCGAGGGCCGAGGCCAGCAGCCACGGTGCGGCGGCAAGTGCGGAGATCACGGTGATCGCCGCCGCACACCGCGGGCGCCGCACGCCCGGCCCCGGCACCGCCACGCACGTCAGGCCCACGACCGCCGCCAGGATCAGCCCGGTCGGCGTCAGCCCGGCCAGAGCCATCGGGGCGACCAGCGCCGCCCATCGGGCGGCGGTCGCCGTGCCGGCCCGCAGTCGCACGACCGCCACCGCCACCCAGGGCAGGCAGCCGTACCCGAGCAGCAGGCTCCAGTGCCCCTGCAGAAGACGTTCTGCGACATAGGGATTCCACACGGCCAGGGTTGCGGCGATGAACTGCCCCGCGAGTCCGGCTTCACCCACCACCGCAGCGGCCAGTCGCGCCGCACCCCAGCCCGCCAGCAACAGTGCCGCGAACAACAGGGCGGTCACGATCGCACCTCCGTCGACGGCGGCGGACAGCGATGCGACGGCGAAATCCTGTGGGACCGCGCGCGGCGCGGTCCCACCGAGTCCCAGGGCCGAATCGGAGAGGTAGGACCGCGGCGTGGACACCGCGTCGCGCAACAGCAGGTATCCGGGTGCGAGCAGGGGGCCGGTCACCGCGACCGTCAGGCCGAGCGCGTACACCGGCACGGCCCACCGTGCGGCCCACCATGCGGTGCCGCGGCGGCCGGCAGCCAGGGAGCTCACCGCGCCGGTGGCGGTGGCTCCGGTCGCCGCGTCGGGATCTTCTCGGTCGGCGCCTGGGCGGCGGGCATCGGCCCGGTCTCGTCCCGGCCGAACAGGCCGAGGTCCAGATCGCTGTCGACCTCGCCGGGACCGGCGAGTGCCGACTCGACCCGGATGCTGAACACGCCCAGCGCCACACCGCCGATCAGGGCCACCAGTCCGCCCGCGGCCAGCGTGATCGGCAGGATGCGTGACCACAGCGCCAACCGGTCGCGCTCGTCGCGCGCCGCGGCGACCTGCGACTCCACCGTCTGCTCGGTGGACGTCACCTTGTAGTCGGCCAGCGCCATCTCCGGCTTTAGCGGATCACGCGCGTAATAGTGGTTGGCGCGTTCCTCTGCCCGGACGATCGTTCCCGATACCGGATCCACCCAGAAGACGCGCTGCGCTGCGTAGAAGCGGCTCATGGTGATGGGCTCGTTCGGGTCCCCCTCCAACCCCCACAGGCCGGCCCGGGCGGTGACTTCGGCGTCTTCGGCGTCGTCATAGAGCGATGCGTACCGCACCGGTTCGACGAGCTTGCCGTCGGCGTCGTAGCCGACGTTCTGAGTGAATCGGTAGGTGCTGAGCCCGTTGACGTCGTCCTCGCCGTCGTAGTTCGCGTCGAATGCCCGCTGCGCGATGGGGTCGAACATCGGGTAGGACTTCTTCTCGGTCTCGAACGGGAAGCGATACGACAGGCCCTCATGCGGAAGCGCGACGTTGGTCGGCGGCCTGTCGTCCTCGATGGAGCGGGGCTTCTGCACCGACCCTCCGGGCCGGTCGTCGTCGGACACCGCCTCGGCGGTGCTGCGGTTCATCGTCACGGTGTCGACCATGGCCAGCAGCAGACCGGTGTCCTGCTGCTTGTCGCTTCGTCGGACCGTCGTACCGACCTGAACGGTGACCAGTTCGGCGTTGGACGGAGCCTCGACCGTCATGGCCTGTTGGGAGACCAGCGGCACATCCGAGTTGATGACGAATCGTTCGCCGGACAGGGAAGCGGGGTCAAGCGCGGTCCCGGTGCCGTTGCTCGTGAGGGTGGTGTCGATGTCCAGCGGAACCTTGCGGATCTTTCCCGCGGTGTAAGTGGACAACAGCAGGGCGGCGATCAGCAGGGCCGCCCCGAGCCCGATGATGCCGCATGCCGCCAGACGCAACATGCTTGCGCGGTTCACGCTGCTGTGGCCTCCCTGATTGCGCTGATCACTACATGCCGTTGATCACATGGGTCATTACATGGCGCCGTTCACGACCGTCTGACCCTAACAGCCGATTCGGCCGGTCATGGGTGACCGGGGCCGGATGGTCGCAGGTACCCGCTTTACCTCGCGCCCACGGCCAAGGGCACACTGGCGCCCGTGAGTTCGGCCGGGCAAGTGGGCGGCACGCGGGCTTTTCTGCCCGCCGTGGAGGGGATGCGCGCGTGTGCGGCCATCGGTGTGGTGCTCACTCATGTGGCCTTCCAGACCGGCACCTCCGGCGGCGTCCTGGGCCGGCTGTTGCATCGCTTCGACCTCGCCGTCGCGGTCTTCTTCGCCCTGTCCGGTTTCCTGCTGTGGCGCGGACACGCCGCCGCCGCCCGCGGACTGCGGAACCGACCGCCGACGGGGCACTACCTGCGCTCCCGGCTGGTGCGGATCCTGCCCGGCTACCTGGTGGCCGTCGTGATCATCCTCACGCTGTTGCCGGAGGCCAACCATGCCAGCCCCACGGTGTGGCTGGCGAATCTGACGCTGACACAGGTGTACGTGCCCCTGACGCTCACCGCCGGCCTCACCCAGATGTGGAGCCTGTCGGTCGAGGTGAGTTTCTATCTGGCGCTGCCCATCCTCGCCTTCTTCGCCTACCGGTTGCCGGTGCGCGCCCGGGTGCCGGCCATCGCTGCGGTGGCGGTGGCCAGTCTGGGCTGGGGCCTGCTGCCGATCCACACCGCCGAGGGCGTGAACTTCCTCAATTGGCCGCCCGCCTACGCGTCGTGGTTCGCCGCCGGCATGCTGCTGGCGGAGTGGACCGTGAGCCCGGTCGGCCGGCCGCACCGGCTGGCGCGCAATCCGTGGGCGATCTACTCGATCGCGCTGGCGGCCTACCTGATCTCGGCGTCGCCACTGGCCGGCCCCGAGGATCTGGTTCCGGCGACGTTGGGCCAGTTCGTGATCCGCACCTGCATGGGCGCGATCGTGGCCGGCGCCCTACTGGCACCGCTGGTGCTCGACCGTCCGGACACCGCCCATCCGATCCTGGGCAATCGGGTGATGGTGACCCTGGGTCGATGGTCCTACGGCCTGTTCGTGTGGCACCTGGCCGCACTGGTGATGGTGTTTCCGATGATCGGCACGTTCATCTTCAACGGAGACCTTGTGGTGGTGTTCATCCTGACCACCATCCTGGGTTTCGCGATGGCGGCGGTGAGCTACGCGCTGGTGGAATCGCCGTGCCGTAATGCGTTGCGCCGCTGGGAGTACCGGCGCAGTAAGCGGGACCGAACTCAGCCGCCCCCGTTGGACAGCTCGGTTACCGACGCTCCGGAGCCGGCGCGCGCGCACTGAGCCGCGCGATGACCTCGTCGCGGACCGCGGTGCGCCGGGCTTTGCCGGCGTCGTCGCGCAGTGGAGAGTCGACGAACTCCACACTGCGCGGCACCTTGTACTCGGCCAGCCGCTCGGCGACGAATGCGGCGACACCGGACTCGTCGAGGCCGTGACCGTCGGCCGCGTGCACCAGCGCGTGCGGGACCTGGCCGAGATCGGAGTGCGGGATTCCGACCACCAGACACGACAGCACCGCCGGGTGTTCGGCCAGCGCGTTCTCTATCTCGGCCGGGTAGACGTTGCGCCCGCCGACGGTGAACATGTCCACCCGCCGGTCTGCGAGATAGAGGTAACCTTCCTCATCGAACCAGCCGAGATCCCCGAGGGAGTCCCAGGCGCCCTGCGAGTCGGGGCGGGACTTCGCATCGGAGCCGATGTAGCGGTAGGTGGGCCTGCCGCCCGGCCGGGGGCGCATGTAGATCTCCCCGACCACCCCCGGCGGGCACTCGTTGCCGTCGTCATCGAGCACCTTCATCTCGCCGGAGACCACCCGGCCCACCGATCCGCGATGGGTGAGCCACTCGGCACCGCTGATGAAGGTCAGCGCCTGAAGTTCGGTCCCGCCGTACAGCTCCCACACCACCTCCGGGCCCAGGATGTCGATCCAGGCCTCTTTGACGTTCGGCGGGCACGGGGCCGCCAGGTGCCACCACCTGGTGACCGAGGACAGGTCGTAGGCGTCCGGGTCACGGTGATAGACGGGGAGCAGTCGCTGCATGATCGTCGGCACCGTGGCCAGATAGTTGACCCGGTGCTCGGTGATCAGCGCGAGGAACTCGTGCGGGTCGAAGCGGCTCATCAGCACCAGATGCTGGCCGGTGGCCAGAGCGGTGGTGGCGGAGGTGAACCCGGTGTTGTGGCTCAGCGGCACCGACACCAACTGGGTGTCCGAAGGCTGATTGCCCATCATGGCGGCCACCACGTTGCCCTGGAAGCGGCCGTCGATTCCGGCTTCGATCAGTTTGGGCCTGCCGGTACTTCCGCCAGACGCCATCGACTTCAGCGACGGCGAAACCGCCTCCGGCAGAGGCGCATCGGAGACATCGCCGGGATCGAAGTCGCCGGGGACCGACGCGACGACCCCTCGTGGGTCATCTCTGCCGACCAGCAGCGCCCGCTCCCTCAACTCGAGCAGGCCGACGTACTCGTGGTCGGGCAGCCGGGCCGACAGCGGTTGCGGGATCGCGCCGAGCTTCCAGGTGGCGACGACCGCCTGCACCCACTCGACCGAGTTAGGCAGAGCGATGGTGACGTAGTCGCCGAGGCGAACGCCGAGCGCGGCGTACGCCCGGGCCAGGCGGTTGGTGCTCGAATCCAGTTCGGCGCGGGTCAGCGTGCGCCCGCCGTGGCTGACCGCCGGGGCGTGCGGATCCTGTGCCGCCAGCAGGCTCATCTGTGTCCCGATCGCGGGGACCTGTGGCAGTGGCATTTAACGAGACGGCATCTATCGGCTGAAGATGGTGCGGGGGTTGTCCACGAGCATGGTGGTGATCTGCTCCTCGGTGACACCGCGCTCGCGCAGCGCCGGCAGGACGTCGTTATGGATGTGCAGATAATGCCAGTTCGGTAGGACCAGCGGCAGTGCTTCCTCGGGCAGCCAGTCGATGTAGCAGGACGCGTCGTGAGCCAGCACCATCCGTCCGGCGTGGCCGCGGGCACACATCTTGGCGACGGTGTCCACCCGGTCATCGAAGCTCAGCACGTTATCCACCCCGAAGCGATCCATCCCGATGTAGGAACCCGCGGCGATGAGCTCCTCGAGGTAGTCCAGATCGGTGGTGTCACCGCTGTGGCCGATGATCACCCGGCTCAGGTCGACCCCTTCCTCGGCGAAGATGCGCTGCTGGTCGAGTCCGCGCCGGGAGTGAGCGTGGGTGTGGGTGGTGATCGGCACCCCGGTGGCGCGATGCGCCGCCGCAACCGCGCGCAGCACGCGCTCCACACCTGGGGTGATGCCCGGTTCGTCGGTCGCACATTTGAGGATCGCCGCCTTGACCCCGGTGCCGGCGATGCCTTCGGTGATGTCGCGGACGAACAACTCGACCATGGTCTCGGGTCCGTTCAGGACGGTGCCCGGTCCGGTGAAGTGGAAGAACATCGGAACGTCGTTGTAGGTGTAGACACCGGTGGCCACGATGATCTGCAGGTCGGTCCGCTGCGCGATCCGTGCGATGCGTGGGATGTAGCGGCCCAGGCCGATGACGGTCGGGTCGACGATGGTGTCCACGCCGATGCTCTTGAGGGCGTTGAGCTTCTCGACCGCGTCGTCCTCGCGGGCCTGTTCGTCGCCCCAGCCTTCGGGATAGTTGGCCATGATCTCCGGCGACAGTACGAAGACGTGCTCATGCATCAGCGTCACGCCGAGGCTGTTCGCCGGGACCGGCCCTCGCACCGTGGCAACCTCAGTGTCAGAACCCGGACTCATGCCCCGACACTACGGCGGATCGGTTGCCGCGGCGCCCTTTCCGCGCCGGCCGGGCAGCGCGGCCGCACACAGGACACCGACGGCGATCACGGCCGGCAACTGCACCCAGGGTGAGTGTCCGATATAGCCGTCCACCGATCGCCACGGGTAGCGCGACAGCAGCACCCCGGCGACGATCAGTCCGGACGGCACCACCAGCAGGGTCAGCCGGTCGCGCAGGCGCCGGCGGTGGCGCAGCAGGTGGCCGGCACCCACCGCCGCGCCGAACACGAGTCCGCCGGCCGGCCCGGCGATCAGTGCGCAGGCAGCCAGACCCGCCACCGCGGCGGCCGGCCGCGCCGACCACGGGCGCGGTGCGGCGTCGCCTCGACGTGGCCGGCGCGCGGGTGCGCGAGGCGGGATGAGCGCCAGCGCCAGCAGCAGCGGCAGCAGTGACAGGCCGCCGATCAATCCCGCGCGATAGGGACGGTTGGCGCCGAATTCGAGTGTCACCCGGCCGGCGATTCCGGCCGGCAGCACCCAGCCCTGCTGCCAGCCGTTGACCGCGATCGGGGTCAATGTGGCCCCGCCGGGTGTGCGCGCGGCCCAGCCCGGGTTGATGCTCTCGGGCACGGTGAGGATCCGGGTGTTCGGCGATCGTGCGACGGTGATCTCGCGGCGCTCCGCCGACCAGCCGGTGATCTCGGCGGGGACCTCCGTCGCAGGCGTCAGCCGCGCGGCCAGCGGTCCGGCGAGTTGCACGCCGTCGGTGATGAAAGCCTCGCCGGGGCTGACGAGCAGCTCCTGCTCGCCGGCGGGCAGTGCGATGGGCATGCTGTCGCACGGACGGGCGGCAATAGGTTCGCCGTCGAGCAGCGCCGCCACCGTGGTGGACACCGACGTCTGCACGAACCGCCCCGACACCGCCAGCACCGGACCCTGACCGCATGGCAGCTCGACGCGGCGGGTCCGGTTGGCGGCGGCATCGGCCGCGGCGATCGGTGCGCCGCCCGGCCCGAGGGCGGTGACCTCGGCCAGTCCGGGGGGCTTGAGCTGATCGAAGCCGAGCGCGGTGCGGTCGATGACGTCGTTCCAGTCCAGCAGGCTGACGCGGATGGTGTCGGTGACCCGCGGGCGCACCGGCTGAGCCGAATCGCCGTCGAGGGATCGCACCTGCGGCCCGTCGCCCAGATCGATCGCGACCAGCGCGGGGTGGGTGGGCAACTCCGAGGAACTTGGGGTGATGCGTACCGCGTGCACCTCGGCCGGGGCGGGCAGGGTCACGGTCACCGTCGGCGCCGAGCGGTGTGCCACGACGTTCTGCGGCGCCGTCCAGGAGGTGCGCGGGTCTCCGTCGGCGGCCGCGTACGCCGATCCTGAGACGTCGATGAGGTCGGCGTCACCGGTGGCCCGCGCCCGGCCCGGTGCGGCGACCAAATCGGCCAGCCGGGGACCCTGCCGGGCGCGCACCCACACCGTCGGCGTCACCTCGATGGCGCTGGTAACGGTGATGGTCCGGCTGACGGTCACCGGCTCCTCCGGCGCGATCGCCATCGACGCCGCGCAATGCACACCGTCGGGCGAGTCGGCGCAGCCGTCGCGGCCCAGTAATTCGGAGCCGAGATCCCATGCGGCGACGGGTGATCCGCCGGGTGGCGGGGGGACGACGACGGTGTGCCGAACGTCGACGGGATTGGCGAATCCGGACGCGTCGTACTGGGTGACGGACAACTCGGTGATGCCGAACTGCACGCCCGAGGAGCCGTCGTCGGTGCCCACCGCGGTGATCCGCACCCAGGGCGTCTCGCCGTAGGGCAGTGCGATGGTCAGAGGTTGGCCCGCCTGGTCGAATCCCACTGTGGTGGTGCCGCCGGTGGTCGCGACCTGAATCCGGCGGACCTGCGCGCCCACCGCCGTCGCACTCGGGGTGACGGTGAGGGTGGCGTTGGTGACCGGCCGGTCGAAGTCGACCTGGAGCCACTGGCCGATAGCAGGCTGCAGCGCGTTGGAGACCCAGGCGGTGGCGGGATCGCGGTCGATCGCGGCGACCGGCCCACTGGCCGGGGCGACGTTGGGCAGGGTGGTGGCGTCCGAGGAGGAACTCGACGCGCTCAGGCGTGCTCCCGACCAGCGCCCGCTCGCCAGCGGCGCGCCCTGCACCGGGTAGTCGGGCACCCGGTTGAAGGTGGTGCGCTCATCGCCCGGCGCCCGCACCGCCGATGAGTGGTCGTCGACCCGCCCGTAGTCGGTCTCGCGGTCCACCGGCGTATCGGTGACGATCACGCCGTCGCCGACCGGCGTGCCCAGGCCGGCCCGCTGGGCGTCGGAGGTGAGCAGCATCGGGCCCAGGGGCGGCTGGCGCAGTAGTCGCCGGCGTTCGTCGATGCGAAGCAGCGACTCCGGTCCGCCGGCCACCCGCGCCATGTCGGCGGCGTCGGACAGATACGGGGCGCCCGCGCGCGCGGACCCGCCCTCGGGCAGCACGCGGTAGATCTCGACCGCGGGGAAGCGCGGTCGCAGCCCGCTGTCGGTGACGAAACCCTCGACGGTTCCCGGTCCGACCGGCTCGCCGAACTCGGCAACCTTCTGCAAACCCGGTGAGCCGCCGATGGCCCGGTGAACCAGCAGCGGGCGCGCGGAGCGAGAGTCCTGCGGGTCAAGGTCGTTGCGCACCACCACATACGAGATGCCCTGCCGTGCCAGGGTGTCGGCAAGTCCGGCCGACGGTCGTCCCGCAGCGATCAGCCGCTGCACGGAGTCCAGCGCCCGAATCGTCTGCGGAGGATTGAGCGGGATGGAATCCCTTACCCCCCAGGGTGACTCGCCGAGCACCTGCAGTGGCTCGTCGTGGGTGTTTCCCCACACCTGATTGGCGAAGGGCGCACCTGGAACAACCAGCACCCGTCCGGGTAGCGGGTCGCCGGTGTTGTTCTCGGTGAGCCAGTCGGCGCTGTCGTGCCAGTAGTCGGGAATGGCCGAATAGGCCCCCGGCGGCGTCAGGCGCCCGGTCCAGGCCAGCGAGGTCGCCACGGTCAGCGCGGTGAGGATGACGATTCCGACCGCGACCCGCCGGTCGTCCTCGGGGTGGGCGAACGCCCGGAGCCACACCGGCCGGGGTGCACTTCCGGGCAGCGGTATCCGGCCCAGCAGATGCGCCAGGCCCAGAGCGATCGGGATCCGGATCACCGGCTCGAGTTTGTGCACATTGCGCAACGGCGCGCCGGCCGCGTCGAGGAACTCGCGGACCTGCTGTGCCACCGGCGAGCCCAGTCCGTCGGCGTAACCGGCGGTCAGCAGCACCAGGCCGATCACCAGCATCGCGACCAGCCGGCCCCGCGCCGGCATCGACCGCAGGGCCAGCCCGGCGAGCCCGCCCGCCGCCACCAGGGTGGTGGCCAGCACCATGGCCGGCTGGGTCACCAGCGACGCCGCCGCGGTGGACCCGGGCGCGACGAACGGCGTCCACGCCGACGTCCCGCGGAGCACCTCGATCAGCGACGTCCACTGGGTCGTCACACCGGAGGATTCGATGAAATCCAGGAACGGCGGGCTGACCCGGCCCAGCAGCACCAGTGCCACCGCCCACCACGCGACCGCCAGGGCCGATGCCACCAGCCACCACCCGGTGAACCGCCACCACCGCCGGTTCGGCCGGTGAGCCGCCCACCAGATCAGCGCGGGCAGACAGGCCGCCAGGCTGGCGACCGCGTTGACCGCCCCCATCAGCGCCAGCGCGACGCCCGCCCGCGCGCCCAGCATGCGCGGCGATGCCGTATCGCGCTGCGACGTCGCCAGGACCACCGGCAGCAGAACCCACGGCGCGAGCATCATCGCCCACGTCTCCGAAGAGATCGACCCGAGTGTTGTCAGCGCCCTGGGGGACAGGGCGAAGGCCGCGGCCGCGATCAGTCGTGACGTGCGGGTGCCGATGCCCAACGCCTCGGCCACCCGCAGCAGCCCCCAGCAGCCGACGGTGAGCACCACCGCCCACCACAGCCGCTGGATCACCCACCCGGGCAGGCCGATCTCGTGACCGATCAGAAAGAAGGCACCGTGCGGGAACAGGTAGCCGTAGGCCTGGTTCTGTGCCTGCCCGAACGGAAGCTCGCTGTTCCACAGCGTCGCCGCGCGGGCAAGGAACCGCAACGGGTTGGCGGTGAGGTCCAGTTTGGTGTCGGTGGCGATGAGGCCGGGGGACTGGGCGAAGCACACCACGAGGGCGACCGCGAAAACGCCCGCCAGCCACCGGCGGGACAGCCGCTCGCCGTCCGGGGTGCTCAGGTTAGCCGCGGTTGCCGTATTCGACCCGGTTCAGCACCGACGACGCCGGGTCGCCCGGAGAGACCGGCGGCTTCTTGTCCTGCTGGATCATCAGCGTCACGCCGAAGATCGAGGCGGCGCCGAGCAGCAGACCCACCACGGTGCTGGCCGCGGCGGGCACCACGAAACGGGTCATGGCTGGTCAACCTAGCATGAGACGCGCGGGATGGGTGTGTGCGGTTGGACTTGTGCACAGGCCGTGACAGCATGAGCGAATGGTCTTTCCCCGTCCGTTTCCTCGCGTGTCTGTTCGCGCAATCACGGCCTTCGTCGCGGTGCCGGTCTTCGTGGCGGGGTGCACCGCCGAGACGCCCCGCCCGCAGTCGGGGCAGTCGGTGCAGGTAAGCGCCGTCGAGGGAAATGCTGCAACCCCGATGGCCGGATCCATCCCGCTGCCCGCGGCGCCCGCGCCGCCCGCATGCGGTGACGGTGCGGCGCTGCTGGCCGCGATGTCCACCCGCGACAAGCTCGCCCAGTTGCTCATGGTGGGCGTGCGCAACGCCGCCGATGCCCGCGCCGTGGTGAACACCCACCACGTCGGCGGCATCATGATCGGCAGCTGGACAGACCTGTCCATGCTGACCGACGGCACCCTCAACGACATCTCCGATATGGGCCCGCTGCCGCTTGCCGTCAGCGTCGACGAGGAGGGCGGCCGGGTGTCGCGGCTGTCGTCGCTGATCGGTCCGGCGCCGTCGGCGCGAACCCTGGCTCAGACCCAGAGTCCGGACGAGGTGTATCAACTCGCCCTCACGCGGGGCAGGCAGATGCGCGGCCTCGGTATCACCATCGACTTCGCGCCTGTTGTCGACGTGTCCGATCAGGCGGCCAACACCGTCATCGGTGACCGTTCCTTCTCCAACGACCCGGCAACCGTCACCGCCTACGCCGGGGCGTTCGCGCGCGGCCTTCGTGACGCCGGCGTGCTGCCGGTGCTCAAGCACTTCCCCGGCCACGGGCACGGTTCCGGCGATTCGCACACCGCAGGCGTGGTGACGACCCCGCCGCTGGATCAGCTGATGGACAGCGACCTGGTGCCGTATCGGACGCTGGTCGGCCAGGCTCCGGTGGCGGTGATGCTCGGCCACTTGGAGGTTCCCGGACTGACCGGCCCCACGCCTGCCAGCCTCAGCGCAGCCGCGGTGAACCTGCTGCGCAGCGGCGGCTACGGCGGTCCGGGTTTCAACGGGCCGGTGTTCACCGATGACCTGTCGTCGATGGCCGCGATCAACTCCCGCTACGGCGTTCCCGAGGCGGTGCTGCGCGCATTGCAGGCGGGAAGCGATGTGGCGCTCTGGATCACCACCGACGAGGTGCCGGCGGTACTCGACCGGCTGGAGAGCGCAGTCGGTGCAGGCGAACTCGCGATGGATGCCGTGGATTCATCGGTGCTTCGGATGGTCGGCGTCAAGGGTCCCAGCGCACGCTGCGGCGGGTAGCCATGCCCGCGGGCGGCACTAAGCGACTGCCTCGCGCGGTGCGCGAGCAGCAGATGCTCGACGCCGCCGTGCAGATGTTCTCGGTCAACGGCTACCACGAGACGTCGATGGACGCCATCGCCGCGCAGGCCCGGATCTCCAAGCCGATGCTCTATCTGTACTACGGCTCCAAGGAGGAGTTGTTCGGGGCGTGTCTGAACCGGGAACTCAGCAGATTCATCGAGTCGATCGGCGCCGACGTCGACGTCAAAGCCGCATTGAAGAAGAGTCCACGGGAACTGCTCCGGCTGACCATCCTGTCGGTCCTGAACTACATCGACGCCAACCGTGCATCGTGGATCGTGCTGTACACCCAGGCGACCAGTTCGCAGGCCTTCGCGCACACGGTGCGGGAGGGCCGGGAGCGGATCATCGACATGGTGGCCCGCCTTCTGGAGTCCGGCACCCGTAATCCCGCTCCGGACAGCGATTTTCACATGATGGCAGTCGCATTGGTGGGGGCCGGCGAGGCGGTGGCCGAGCGGGTCAGTGTCGGTGATGCCGACGTCGACGAGGCCGCCGAGCTGCTGATCAATCTGTTCTGGCGCGGCCTCAAGGGAGCGCCCGCACCGACCCGGTGAGGTGCGGGTAACCCTTTGCCATGTTGCGCAACGCGATGTCCCAGCCGCCCTCGACCCGGTCGATGTAGACCCCGGCGGCGGCCGGCAGGAACACCGGCTTGCCGAATTTGACGGCGTAGCACAGCGCGGTTGGCAACTGCCCCTCGATATTGGCCAGAACGGCGGCGGCGCTGAACATCCCGTGTGCGATCACGCCTGGGAAGCCGAACAGTTTCGCACCCAGGACACTGGTGTGGATCGGGTTGTGGTCGGCTCCGATCGCGGAGTACCGCCGGATCTGGCGTGCCGTGATCCGCAGCACCGCATTGGGCTCAGGCAGCTTCGGCGTCGCGGCCGGCTCCGGTTTGGGTTCTGCGGACAGGCTGGTGCGCTGCTGGTGCAGGAAGGTGGTCACCTGATCCCAGGCCGGCTCGCTGCCGACCGACACCCGGCTGACGACATCGACAAGCAGCCCCCTGCGATGCTCGCGCAGATTCTCGGCGTGTGCGCTGACGCGCACGGAGTCGGTCACCGCGATAGGCCGGTGCCGGGTGATCCGGTTCTCCACATGCACCGACCCCATAGCCGGGAAGGGGAAGTCGAAGCCGGTGACGAGCTCCATCACGGTCGGGAATGTCAGCACGAACGGGTAGGTCAGCGGGACGTTCTCGCCGTAGCGAAGACCGGTCACCGCCGCGTAGGCCGCGACGTTGTCGCGGTCGACGGCGACGTCCTCGACCGTCAGCGTCCGGTCGGGCAGATGCTCGCCGCGGGGGATGAACGGCAGCACGCCGGCGGCCGCCCGGATCAGGTTCGCGACACTATTCGCCATCAGGCTCCCAGCATGGCTTGGCCGCAGACCCGGATCACGTTGCCGGTGACGGCGTTGGACGCCGGGCTGGCGAGGTAGGCGATGGTCTCCGCCACGTCGACCGGCAGACCGCCCTGGTACAGGGAATTGAGTCGGCGCCCGACTTCGCGGGTGGCCAGCGGAATGGCCGCGGTCATCGCCGTCTCGATGAACCCAGGCGCGACCGCATTGATGGTGATGCCCCTGTCGGACAGTGACGGTGCCAGTGCCTCGGTGATCCCGATCATCCCGGCCTTGGTGGTGGCGTAGTTGGTCTGTCCGCGATTGCCGGCGATCCCGGCCATCGACGACAGCCCGATGATCCGGCCTCCCGCGCCGATGGTGCCGTTGTCCACCAGTCCCTCGGTGAGCCGCAGTGGCGCGGTCAGATTCACCGAACACACCGCATCCCACCTGTCGGCGTCCATGTTCGCCAGTAGCTTGTCGCGGGTGATTCCGGCGTTGTTGACCAGGATGTCGGCCCGGCCGCCCGCGTGATGCTCGTGCAGATGGGCGGTGATGGCGTGCACCGCGTCGTCGGCGGTGACGTCGAGCGCCAAAGCGGTGCCGCCCACCCGCGCCGCTGTCTTGCCGAGAGCTTCGGCCGCCTGCTCGACGTCGATCGCCACCACCGTCGCGCCGTCGCGGGCGAGGACCTCGGCGATGGTGGCCCCGATCCCGCGGGCCGCACCGGTCACGACTGCGACCTGACCCGCCAACGGCCTATCCCAGTCGGCCGGCCCGGTCGCGTCGGCGTCGCCGATCCGGAATACCTGGCCGTCGACGTAGGCGGATTTCGCCGACAGGATGAAACGCAGCGTGGACTCGCATCCGGTGGCCGCCGGCCGTGCGCGTGGGGACACATAGACCAGCGAGGAGGTCGCTCCGCGTCGCAGCTCCTTGCCCAGGGAGCGGGTGAAACCCTCCAGCGCGCGCTGGCAGATCCGATGGTGCTCGTCAGCGGCCTCCTCCGGTGTGGTGCCCAGCACGACGACGCGCGCGCACGGACCGAGATTGCGCAGCAGCGGGGTGAAGAACTCCTGCAGCCCGGCCAACCGGTCCGGCTCGCCGATGCCGGAGGCGTCGAACACCAGGCCGCCGAAGGTGTCCGCCCACCGTCCGCCGATGTTGTCACCGACGACGTTGTAGTCATCGGCGAGAGCGGCGCGCACCGGTTCGTGCAGCCGTCCGTCCCCGCCGATCAGCAGCGAGCCGTCCAGCGGCGGCTCACCGGCGCGGTAACGGCGCAGCGGTTCGGGAGCGGGCACGCCGAACCGCTTGGCAAGAAACGATCCCGGCGCGGAGTTGATCGTGGAGTTGATCATCGTGGACAACAGGTCGGGGGCCACGTCTGCCGCCTTTCGACTCGTGAGCGATCGAGTGCTCGCAGTCGAACTTACTCGAGAGTAATAACAGTGCGTACTATGGGACCCGTGGTGGCGGACAGTCGCAGGGTGGCCGTGCTGGGTGGGAACCGGATCCCCTTCGCGCGCTCCGACGGCGCCTACGCCCAGGCGTCCAACTCCGATATGTTCACCGCCGCGCTCGGCGGGCTGGTGGAGCGTTTCGATCTGCGCGGCCGGCGGCTCGACGCAGTGATCGGCGGCGCGGTACTCAAGCACAGCCGGGACTTCAACCTGGTCCGCGAGTGCGTGCTCGGCAGTGCGCTGTCGCCCTACACTCCGGCGTTCGATCTTCAGCAGGCCTGCGGGACCGGCCTGCAGGCCGCCATCGCGGCCGCCGACGGTATCGCGTCCGGTCGTTACGAGGTGGCCGCCGCCGGTGGTGTGGACACCACCTCCGACGCGCCGATCGGCCTGGGGGACAACCTCCGCCGTTCGTTGCTGGCCCTGCGCAGATCGAGATCAGGCGTCGACAGGCTCAAGCTGGTGGGCCGGCTGCCGGCCGCGGTGGGGGTGGAGATCCCCACTAACGGCGAGCCGCGCACCGGATTGTCGATGGGCGAGCACGCTGCAATCACCGCGAAGCAGATGGGCGTCACGCGAATCGACCAGGACGAGCTGGCGGCGGCCAGCCACCGCAATCTGGCGGCGGCCTACGACCGCGGGTTCTTCGATGATCTGATCACTCCGTTTCTCGGGCTCTACCGCGACGACAATCTGCGCCCCGACGCCAGCGTGGAGAAGCTGGCCTCGTTGCGGCCGGTGTTCGGTGTCACGCGCGGCGACGCCACCATGACCGCGGGTAACTCGACTCCGCTCACCGACGGTGCGTCGGTGGTGCTGCTGTCCAGCGAGCGGTGGGCCGACGAACACTCGCTGACTCCGCTGGCCTACCTCGTCGATGCAGAGACCGCCGCGGTGGATTACGTCAACGGTGACGACGGCCTGCTGATGGCGCCCACCTATGCGGTGCCGCGGCTGCTGGCGCGCAACGGGTTGACGCTGGCGGACTTCGACTTCTACGAGATTCACGAGGCCTTCGCCTCGGTGGTGCTGGCCACCCTGAAGGCGTGGGAATCCGAGGAGTACTGCACGCAGCGGCTCGGCCTGGACGCCGCTCTGGGTTCTATCGACCGAAGCAGGCTCAACGTCAACGGGTCGTCACTGGCCGCCGGCCATCCGTTCGCCGCCACCGGCGGGCGGATCGTCGCGCAACTGGCCAAAGCGCTCGCCGAGAAGCGGGCGAGCACGTCCCGGCCGGTGCGCGGTCTGATCTCGATCTGCGCCGCCGGGGGCCAGGGCGTCACCGCCATCCTTGAGGCGTGAGTCGGCGGGTTTGGATTCGTCCATCGCTGGGTATCCGATCCCCGGATGCCTCCGCGTCACCGTCTGACCCCCCGACTCGGCGGTACGCGGGGCATCCGCCCGGACATCACACCGAGGCGACCAGCTCCGGCTTCACCAATCCCGACTCCACCAGGGCGGTGTCGATGTAGCGCTGAACCGGCTTGGCCTCGAAGAAGCCGGTGTGCCCGCCGTGATACCAGCCCACCTCCGGACGGCCCCAGTGCTCCCAGAGGTGCATCACCTGCCGGCGCGGATGCACGATGCGGTCCGCCAGGCCCGCGTAGATGAAGCGGCCGCCCGGCGGCACCTTCGGCTCCAGCGACAGCGGTGACACCATCTCACCGATCGGCTTGGCCAGTCCGATCGTGGTGCGCCGCGGATCGTTGTGCGGCAACCCGGAGTGCTTGCCGAGCAACTCCACCAGATTCGACGGCGGAACCCCGAGGATGGCGCATGTGAGATCGTCGTCGAGGCTGGCGACCAGTGCCGCGATGTAACCGCCCAGCGAGATGCCGTTCAGGCCGATCGGCGCGCCCGGTTGCTGCTCGCGGATCCAGGCCAGCACCCGCCGGACGTCCCACACCGCCTGGGCGGTGCCGTGCACGTCGTCCAGCACGTCCTCGCCGGGGAACACCGCACCCTTGGGCAGTCCCTTGGCTCGCGGTCCGTGCATGGGCAGCACCGGCAGCACGACATTGAGACCCAGATCGTGGTGCAGGTGCCAGGCGCGGAAGAGCGTGAGATCGAGTCCGGCCCGGCCCATCTCGGTTCCGTGCACGCACACCAGCCACGGCCGCGGCTCCGGGTGGCGCAACACCATCGCGTACTCGCGTTCACTGCCCGGGTAACCGCGCCACCGTTCGGCACCGGGTTCACCCGGGTGCGGGGTGTAGCCGCTGTCGAACGAGATCCGCTCATGGGTCCGGTCGCCCTTCGTGTAGGACCGGATCGCGACGTCGGTGGGCGGGGGTGGGGCGGGGAAGAAGCCCGCGGGATCGTCCAGCCAGCCGCTGTCGCCGTAGAAGTCGACGGCACGGAGGATCTCGCCGTTGATGCGCTCATAGGCCGCCGGGTCGCTCAGTGGCCGGCGCCACAGCAGTCCGACGAGAACGATCTCGTCGCGGAGCGCGTGACTGGCCAGGGACAGTGTCGGCCGCGCCAGTGGCACCTCGCCGCGTCCACCGCCCAGGTAGGCACCCCAGGACCGGGCGTAGTAGCTGCCCGCCTTGGTGAACGGCCCGACGAGGGGGAGCGCCATGAGTTCCACGGTAGCAAATCACCTGACGGAGTACAGGGCCTTAGGTCCCGGTGTCCTCCGAATGGCGTCGCTGCATTTCAAGAGGTTTTCGATGGATGGGGCGGGGCCACGATCACCTGTCACAGCAAACAGAGAAGCCCCGGAGCGCGTGCTCCGGGGCTTCTCTGGATCCGGGTCAGAACGCCGCTTCGTCGAGCTCCATGACCTCGTTGTCCAGCGACTCGATCACCTGGCGCGTACCGGTGAGCAGCGGCAGGAAGTTCTTCGCGAAGAACGACGCGGCCGCGATCTTGCCCTCGTAGTACGACTGGTCGGATCCGGTGGCTCCGGCGTCCAGCGCGGCGATCGCCACACTCGCCTGACGCAGGAGCAACCATCCCATGACCAGATCGCCGACGCTCATCAGGAAGCGCACCGAACCCAGGCCCACCTTGTAGATGCTCTTGGGGTCCTCCTGCGCGGCCATCAGGTAGCCGGTCAGTGTGGCGGCCATGCCCTGCACGTCCTCCAGCGCCGTCTTGAGCAGTGCGCGCTCGGTCTTGAGTCGGC